>NZ_JALLGL010000535.1 GCF_023072675.1 Streptomyces sp. XM83C | reverse complement strand
CCAGCAATTTCTACACTTCTAGCTTCGGCGGCAGCGTCAGATGGGTATAAGGGACAGGTACAGGGCGCGGGCGGGGCTCTCGGTGTCGATGGCGGACAGGATGGAGCGGGGTTCGGTGGCGGTGTCGGTGATGGTGGTGATGAGGGTGCGGCCGATGCCGCGGTTCTGGTGGTCGGGGTGGACGTGCAGTTCGGTGATGACGAAGGCGTCGTCGAGCCAGTGGTCGAGGCCGCGGGCGCGCAGGTAGGGCTCGACGACGGTGGACCACCAGTGGGCGCGGTCGTTGGGCATGCCGTAGACGAAGCCGACGAGGCGCCCGTCGGCGGTGGTGGCGCCGAAGGCGCGGGCCCCGGGGTGGTTCATGTGACGCTGGACGATCTGGCGGCGTACGGCGACTTCGTCGGCGCTCAGGCCGAAGGCGACCGCCTGGACGGCCAGGGCCTCGTCGACGTGGGCGGACAGGTCCAGGGGGCCGATCTCTACGTCCATGCGGGGAGCGTACAGCGGCGTTCGTGGGGTGCGGTCAGAAGAGGACGCTCATGAAGGCGCCGATCTCCTGGAAGCCGACGCGGTGGTACGTCCTGCGGGCGGGGGTGTTGTAGTCGTTGACGTAGAGGCTGACGACGGGGGCGACGTCGGCGAGGGCGTAGCGCAGTACGGCGGCCATACCGGGGGCGGCGAGGCCCTGGCCGCGGTATTCGGGGGCGACCCAGACGCCCTGGATCTGGCAGGCGCGGGGGGTGGCGGCGCCGATCTCGGCCTTGAACATGACGCGGCCCTGCTGGTCGAGGCGGGCGAAGGAGCGGCCGGAGCCGACGAGTTCGGCGACGCGGGCCTGGTAGAGAAGGCCGCCGTCGCCGGCGAGGGGGGAGACGCCGACTTCCTCGGTGAACATGGCCACGCACGCCGGCATGATCGTCTCGAGTTCGTCCTTGCGGATGCGGCGGACGTACGGGTCGGGGGTGACGTCGGCGGGCATGCGGTCGGTGACCATGAGCGGCTGGTGGGCGCGGACGTCGCGGGCGGGGCCCCAGTGGGGTTCGAGGAGGCGCCACAGCTCGGCGGTGGGTTCGGCGGGGCCGACGATGGAGGAGCAGCGGCGGCCGGCGCGGCGGGCGCGGTCGGCGAAGGCGCGGACGGCGCGTGGTCCGGCGCAGATGGGGACGAGGTTGGCGCCGGCGTAGCAGAGGGAGGTGAGCATGCCGTCCTCGTACCAGCCCCACATCTCGCCGCCGAGGCGCCAGGGGTCGAGGCCGGCGATCTGTACGCGGGCGGTCACGAAGGCGTTGGCGACCGGGTCGCGGTCGAGGACGGCGAGTGCGGCGTCCAGGTCGCTCGGTTCGAGGACCCGGGAGGTGGTCTGGGTCAACACGCGCGGGGCCTCACACACTGGGGTCTGCTGGTTTCCGCACTGTACCTGCCGTCTTTGTGCCGCGTCGCCCCGTGGGAGCCGGATCGGGCGGGTGGGCCGCGCACGGGCGGCCGGATCGGGCCGGTGGGTGTCCGTGCGCGGGGGCGCGGCCGGATCGGGCCGGCGGGTGTCCGTGCGCGGGGGCGGCGGGACCGATCCGGCCGCCGCCCCTGCCGCCCGGGTCAGCCGGCGACGGAGACCGTGGGTTCGCCGGAGGTGACGCCGTCGGCCTCCATCTGCTCGGCGATCTTCATCGCCTCTTCGATCAGAGTCTCGACGATCTTGGATTCGGGTACGGTCTTGATCACTTCGCCCTTGACGAAGATCTGCCCCTTGCCGTTGCCGGAGGCGACGCCGAGGTCGGCCTCGCGGGCCTCGCCGGGGCCGTTGACGACGCAGCCCATGACGGCGACGC
>NZ_JALLGL010000534.1 GCF_023072675.1 Streptomyces sp. XM83C | reverse complement strand
GGGCGGGGGCGACGAGGCGGGCGAGGCCGGCGAGGCGAAGGGGAGCGACGCGGGTGGTGACCGTGCGGTGTCACGTCGTGGCGGATCGTCCGGTGCCGGCAGCGGATCGGCGCCCACCGGCTCCGGGACGGGTTCCCTCCCGGCCTCCGACCCCGGCCCCGGCACCGGGGCGCCCGCCTGGGACGACGGGCTGATCGCGCGGCGGGCCGCCGAGGGCGCCGGTGCCGAGACGGTCGTCGTGGCCGAGACCCGGGGAAGCGGGGGCGGAGGACCGCAAGGGGTCGTGCCGCTGGCGTACGACGGGCCGCTGCGGTCGCGGCTCGACGCGCTCCGCGAGCTGGTGGGGCTCTCCCGTACGCGGGTGGACAGCCGCACCCTCTCCGAGGCCGGGCGGGTGCTGGACGAGGCGGCGGCGCGCCGCAGGCTCTCGGGCCGGCACACCGTCGTCGCCATCGCGGGCGCCACCGGAAGCGGCAAGTCCCAGCTGTTCAACGCGCTCGCCGGAGCGACCATCTCCGAGACGGGCGTACGCCGGCCGACGACCTCCGCGCCCATCGCGTGCAGTTGGAGCGACGGCGCCGCCGGTCTCATCGACCGGCTCGGCATCCCGCCCCGGCTGCGGCGCCGCCCCGTGCAGAGCCCGGAGATGGAGGCGCAGCTGCGCGGCCTCGTCCTGATCGACCTGCCCGACCACGACTCCGCCGCCGTGCAGCACCGCGAGCAGGTGGACCGCATCCTGCGCCTGGTCGACGCCGTGATCTGGGTCGTCGACCCCGAGAAGTACGCCGACGCCATGCTGCACGAGCGCTATCTGCGGCCCATGGCCGGGCACGCCGAGGTGATGTTCGTCGTGCTCAACCAGATCGACCGGCTGCCCGGTGAGGCGACCGAGCTGGTCCTGGACGATCTGCGGCGGCTGCTCGACGAGGACGGCATCGCGCTCGGCGAGTACGGCGAGCCCGGCGCGACCGTGCTGTCCCTGTCCGCGCTCACCGGGGACGGTGTACCGGAACTGCGGGAAGCGCTCGGCCAGTTCGTCGCCGAGCGGGGGGCCGCGGCCCGCCGGATCTCCGCCGACGTGGACGCGGCGGCGGCCGGGCTGTGGCCGGTGTACGCGGCCCGGCAGCGCACGGGGCTGACCGAGGAGGCCCGTGAGGAGTTCGCGGCGCGGCTCGCGGACGCCGTCGGTGCGACGGCGGCGGGCGAGGCCGCCGAACGGGCCTGGCTGCGCAACGCCAACCGGGCCTGCGGAACGCCGTGGCTGCGGCTGTGGCGCTGGATCAACGACCGGCGCGAACCTCCCACGGGACGGCTGCCGCTGCGCTCGCAGGCCGAGGAGGAGGCCACGGCGCGGCAGCGGGTGGAGCACGCGGTGCGTACGGTCGCGGACCGGGCGTCGGCCGGGCTGCCCGCGCCCTGGGCGCAGGCCGTGCGGGAAGCGGCCGTACGCGGCTCGCAGGGGCTGCCCGAAGCACTGGACGCGCTGGCCGCGCGGGCCGGGCTGCCCCCCGGCCGGCCGCCGAGGCCGGGCTGGTGGCCGGCGGCGGTGCTGGCGCAGGCCGCGATGACGCTGTTGCAGGTCGTCGGCGGGCTGTGGCTGGTGGGGCAGATCGTGGGGGTGATGTCCCCGAACCTGGGCGTGCCGGTGCTGCTGATGATCGCCGGCATCGTCGGGGGGCCGCTGGTGGAGTGGGGCTGCCGGATGGCGGCGCGCGGACCGGCACGGCGGTACGGGCAGGAGGCCGAGCGCAGGCTGAGAGAGGCGGCAGCCGGGTGCGGCCGGGCTCGCGTGCTGGACCCGGTGGCGGCGGAGCTGCTGCGGTACCGGGAGGTGCGGGAGCAGTACGCGCGGGTGTCCGGGGTGGGAGTGGGGGCGCCTTGAGAC
>NZ_JALLGL010000533.1 GCF_023072675.1 Streptomyces sp. XM83C | reverse complement strand
GCCCCTGGACGCCCGGTGTCCGGAGCAGCCGGGCGCCGTACCCGTACCCGCCGCCGTCCCGCACCTCCACACCGCCCGCTGCGAGTCCTCGCCGCTGCGGACGCCTTCGCCGGACACGGACGCGGCAGCGAGGACCGCCGCTCTCACCGTTCCGGTCGCCCCCGTGCCTCTGCCTCGCAGTGGTGCGGGGCGGTCGGAGGGCTCGGTCCGGTCGGCGGACGGGAGCGTGTCGGGCGCCGGGGTCGGTGCGGCGGCGGGGAGCGACTGTGCTGTTCCGGTTTGTCCTGTGCCCCTGCCTCGCGGCGGTGCGGGCCGGTCCGCGGGCCTCGCCGGTGGTGTCCGGGACACGGGCGGGAGCGCGTCCGGGGCCGACGCCGAAGCCGGTGCGGTGGCACGGGGCGGCCCCGACGGCCCGGTCGCGTCGGCCTCCCGGGCGCAGGCCGGTGCGCCTCGGCCCGATCCGCTCGACGACTACCGCGCCGGTATGCGTGCCGTCCTGGAGGCGCGGTTCGATCTGGCCGCCGCACCCCTGCGCCGCGTCCTCGCCCTTGCCGCGGACAGCGACGACCCCGAACACCAACTGCGGTCGGCCGCCGCCGCGCTGCTGCTCGGCGACGTGGCCGCCGCCCGCCGGGCCGGGGCACGGGCGCTGGCCGTCGCCCGCACCCTGGGCTCGACCGCGCTCGAACCGAGAGCGCTGGAGTACCTCGCCTACGCCGAGCTGCGCGCCGGGCGGCACGCCCTCGCCCGTACCCACGCCGAGCAGGGACTGCGCGAGGCCCGCCGCAACGGGCTGCGCAACATCGCCGCCCACCACCACGCCGTACTCGCCCTCACCGCGTCGATCGAGGGCGACCCCGACCCCGTACAGCACGCGTACGGGGACGGGCGGCATGCCGGGCCGGCCGGGGAGCACGGTCACGGGAGTACCGTCGAGGCGCATGCGGCGGCGGCGCTCGCCACGGCACGGCGGCACGGGCTCGCGCAGGCCGCCGCCCTCGCCCAGTGGGCGACCGCCCGCGCCGACCTCGCCCGCGGCCGGCCCCGTGAGGCCGCCGACCGGCTCGGCGTCCTCGTCCGGCCCGGCCCGCGCCGGGGACACTTCGCCATGTGGCTGCTCGCCGTCCCCTGCTACGTCGAGGCCGCAGCGCTCGCCGGACAGCCCGACGACGCCCACGAGACCGTCGAGCACTTCGCCCTGTGGGCGGCCTGCGGCGCCGACCCGCACGCCCCCGCCCAGCTCCTGCGCTGCCGCGCCCTGCTGGCCGGCACCCCCGACAGCGCCGACGAGCTGTACCGGCAGGCGCTCGACCGGCACGACGACAGCCCCTCCGACTACGAACGCGCCCGCACCGAACTCCTCTACGGCAAATGGCTGCGGCGCCGCCGCCGGCTGCGCGAGGCCCGCACCCGCCTCGGCGCAGCCCTCATCGGCTTCGAGCGCTGCGGCGCCCGCCCCTGGGCCCGGCAGGCCGCCGCCGAACTGCGCGCCAACGGCGCCGCCGCCGACAGCCGGGCCGCCGGCGCGCTGTCCCGGCTCACCCCGCAGCAACTGCGCATCGCCCGGCAGGTCGCCGACGGCGCCACCAACCGCGAGGTCGCCCTCAGCCTCTCCGTCAGCACCCGCACCGTCGACTACCACCTGCGCAACGTCTTCGCCGCGCTCGGTGTGCGCTCCCGCGTGGAGCTGGCCCGGATGGTCGAACAGGAGGACTGGTCCGCGGTGCGGCCATGACAGCCGTGCACCGCGCGCTGCGACTATTTCGCTACAGGGCCTAGGGACCGACTGGACGGTATGTCATTCTTCGGGGCAGGACGAGTGCCAGCCGATGGGGGAGAGGACCGCGATGCACCAAGCCCTGCGGCCACGAGCCGTGCCCCGCCCCACAGCACTACCC
>NZ_JALLGL010000532.1 GCF_023072675.1 Streptomyces sp. XM83C | reverse complement strand
TTTTTCACTTCTAGCTTCGTCGGCAGCGTCGAATGTGTATAAGAGACAGGGGTGGGGGCCGCGCGCGGCAGGACCGTCCGGTTTGTGCCGCCGTCCCGCGATTCGGCCGGGGCGCGGCGCGGCGCGCCGGTGTGCGAGCGCGTTGTCAGTGTCGTACTGCATGATCATAGAAGTGATCGACATCGTCGGAGCTGGGTAGGCGCTCGGGGTCGCCCAGCCCAAGGAGGCCCTGTGCAGCCCGTCCTGGAACCGGTCCCGTCCCGCGGTACGGAGCTCGGCGCGGAGCGCCCGCGCAGGGCACCGGCGCGGATCCTGCCGTACCGGCCGCGCCCCCTCGCCCCGGGAGGCGGCACCGGCACCGATCTGCTGCGGATCATCGCCGATCCGGCGACGCCGGTCTTCCTCACGGTGCACGCCGGGGGCCGTCGGCGATACGGCTACTGGCGGGCGTCGGACGGCCCCGACGGGGCGGGCGGCTGCTATGTGGCGCTGCCCACCGAGGAGTGCGACGCGCTGCGGGAGGCCGGGCGGATCGAGCTGGGGGAACCGATCGCCGACCCCGGCAAGACGACGTACCGCGTCCGCGCCCTGGGGCCGGTGGCGGGCGGGACACGTGGCCGGCGCGCGGAGCCCGGGGAGGACCGGCACCGGGCAGCGGAGCGTGCGGTGGACCGTCCGGCGGAGCGTACGGACGAGCGGGCGGCGGCGCGGGTGCAGCCCGGCGGGGTGCGGGCGGTCGACCGGCCGGGGGTGCGTGCGCGTACGGCGTGACGGCGGGCATCCGGTGTGCGCGCGAGGGGCGGTCGTCCGGGTGCGCGCGAGGGGCGGTCGTCCGGGTGCGGCGGCGTCGTCCAAGGGCGCGTCCGCCGGGGGCGGTCGTCCCGGTGCGCGTCCGTCGGGCAGCGTCGCGCGGAGGGTTCAGGCCCGTCGGGCTGCGGTCGCCGGGGCACGCCCGCAGGGCAGCGGTCGCCCGGCGTGCGTGCCCGTCGGGAGCGGTCCTCCTGGAGCGCCCGTGCGGGCGTGAAGTCCCGCCGCCCGTACGGCTGATGCGGGCGCGGCGGGTTTGCGGGGACGATGTCCGGCAAACCGGATTCCATGAGTGAAGCGAACACGGGAACGGATCAGAAGGCCGGCACGGCGAAGCGTACGACCGCTTCCCGTGCCCGCACGGCCGCCGGCAAGTCGGCCCGGAAGGCGGAGCGCGCGCCGCGGAAGGCCGGGGGCGCCGCCGGGCGGACGGCGGACAAGGCCGCGCGGGCGACGTCCGGGGCAACGGCCGGCGCCGAGGGTGCCGCGCACGGGACCGCCGAGGTGGCGCAGGGCACGGTCCGCCGGCTGGACGCGGGCCGCAGGGCTGCTGTGACGGCCGCCGGACGGGTCGGCACGGCCGCCCGGACGGCCTGGACTGCGCTTGCCCACCGCAGGGCCCTCGCGCTGGGCGTCGGGGCCGGGGTGACGGCGCTGAGCGCCGCGTCCTTCGCCGCGGGACGCCGCTCGGGCCGCGTCGCGCAGGGCTTCCGGGGACCGCTGACCCGGCTGACGGGCGGCCGTATCTGAGGCCGTCCCCCGCCCTCGTCCGAGGCCTGCCCTGCCGGGGTTTCGAGGCCCGGCCGCCACCCGTGTCCGTGGACGGCCCCAGCCGTTCGATCGTGACCGGACAGCACGGAAGGAGCGCCGTGCCCGGCGTCGTGGAGCGCCGGGACCGGTCGGTGGAGGAGTCGGTGACCCACCTGGTGACGACGGCCCGTTCGGCGCCTCGAACCCAGGGCCGGCAGCTCGACCGGCTGCTGGCCTACGGCCGGTCGGCACCGACGACGACACGTGCCTCGTCGGCGTGCGGGTGGTGGAGGAGGCGGGGGCCGGATGACCGGGGCGGGGTCTGTCTCTTGTGCACATCTTC
>NZ_JALLGL010000531.1 GCF_023072675.1 Streptomyces sp. XM83C | reverse complement strand
GCCGATGGCGGGGAGGGGGTGTGCCGGGGGGTGCCCGCCCGCAGCGTGCGGCGCAAACCCCGGGTGCGGATTTACGAGACAGAGCGTCGCACCGAGGACGGACACCCCCCGGCGCGCCCCCGACCCCACCACCGGACGGATGGCGCTACACCGGCCACGCACTCACACCAGCGGGCCGCCGCAGGCATCAGGGGCGCGGGGAACTGCGCGAAAGCCCCCCACCGGCCCGCAGGTGACCACAGGGGCGCGGGGAACTGCGCGAGACCCCCCACCGGCCCGCAGGTGACCACAGGGGCGCGGGGAACTGCGCGAATGCCCCCCCACCGGCCCGCAGGTGGAAACGATGGCCCCGCCACATCAGGGGGCGCGGGGAACTGCGCGAACGCCTCCCACCGGCCCGCAGGTGGAAAGGGTGCCCCAGGCACAAACAAAGGGGCGCGGGGAACTGCGCACAAGGGGCGTCACCGGCACCCCGGTGCCAAAGGGGGCGCGGGGAACGGCGCGCAAAGGGCGTCACCGGCACCCCGGTGAAAAGCGGCGCGGGGAACTGCGCGTGAGGTCGGGTCACTCCGCCGGCGCAGACCCCGGCAGTGGCCGCCCCGCCGACTCCGTCATGAACCACACGGCGACCCCGCCGACCACGGCCGCGGCCATCATGTAGTACGCGGGCATCATCATGTTCCCCGTCGCCCCGATCAGCGCCGTCACCACCAGCGGCGTCGTCCCGCCGAACAGGGACACGGACACGTTGAACCCGATCGACAGCGACCCGTACCGCACCCGCGTCGGGAACAGCGCCGGCAGCGCGGCCGGCATGGCCGCGGTGAAGCACACCAGCAGCAGCCCCAGCGCCCCCATGCCGAGGGCGACGGCGACGAGGCTGCCGTCGCGGATCAGCAGCAGCGCGGGCACGGACAGCAGCAGGAACCCGGCGCATCCGGCCGCGATGACGGGGCGTCGCCCCACGCGGTCGGTCAGCGCGCCGGTGAACGGCTGCACGATCATCATCAGCGCCATCACGCCGAGCACGACCAGCAGCCCGTGCGTCTCGTCGTACTTCAGCTCACTGGTGAGGTAGCTCGGCATGTACGACAGCAGCATGTAGTCGGTGACGTTGAAGACCAGCACGAGCGCCACGCACAGCAGCAGCGCCTTCCACTGTCCGACGATCATCTCCCGCAGCGGCACCTTCGCCCGTCGCTCCGCGGCGGACGCCTCGGCCTTGGCCGCCTCCGCCGCGAACGCGGGCGTCTCCTCCAGCCGCATCCGCAGATACAGCCCGATGATGCCCATCGGCCCGGCGATCAGGAACGGCACCCGCCAGCCCCACGACAGCATCGCGTCGTCGGACAGCAGCGCGGTCATCAGGGTGACGAGCCCGGCGCCGCCGATGTATCCGGCGAGCGTGCCGAACTCCAGCCAGCTGCCGAGGAAGCCCCGCCGTTTGTCGGGCGCGTACTCGGCGATGAAGGTGGAGGCGCCGGCGTACTCACCGCCGGTGGAGAACCCCTGCACGAGCCGCGCGGCGAGCAGCAGCAGCGGCGCGCCGACACCGATCGCGGCGTACGACGGGATGAGGCCGATCGCGAACGTGCCCGCCGCCATCATGATCATCGTGAGGGCGAGGATCTTCTGCCGGCCGACGCGGTCGCCGAGCGGGCCGAAGACCATGCCGCCGATGGGGCGGACGAGGAAGGCCGCGGCGAAGGCACCGAACGTGGACAGCAGCTGGGCGGTCGGGTTCCCGGAGGGGAAGAACACCTTGCCCAGGGTGACCGCGATGTAGCTGTAGACACCGAAGTCGAACCACTCCATGGCGTTGCCCAGCGCGGCGGCCTTCACGGCCCGCTTCACGACGGCGGGGTCGGTGGCGGTGGGCCGGACGGCGCCGGGGGTGGGCCTGGCTCTTATACACATATCC
>NZ_JALLGL010000530.1 GCF_023072675.1 Streptomyces sp. XM83C | reverse complement strand
GGTGGGGCCCGGGTGGACGGGGTCGGGGTACGGCTCGGTCATGTCGTCCTCCGCCAGCAGGTCGGCCTTGGCTCTGGACTACTCCCCCGCCTACCCGGCCCCGCCGCCGGCAGTCACCCGGACGGACCAGGAACCGGGGGCCGGGCGGCGCACCCGGCCCCGGTGCGTCGAGCCCGGCGCCCCTCAGAACCGGCCTGGGTGGGCGGCCAGCCACACCTTGGCGGCGCGCACCAGCGCCGGATCGGCGGGCGGGGCCTCCTCGGGGTGACGGGCGGCCCACTTGGTGACGTACGGGCAGAGGGGGGCGACCGGCACGCCCTCGCGGGCGGCGATGCCGTACAGCTCCCTGGCGAGGGACCCGGCGATGCCCTTTCCCTCGTGGGCGGGCTCGACGACGGTGTGGACCGGGACCAGAGCAGGCTCGGGCGCGTCGAGCACGAAGTACTCGATACGCCCGACGACCTCCCCGCCCGCCCCCAGAGCCTCCAGGCGCCCGGCGCCCCGGTCGTCGCGGATCTCGATGTCGCTGCTCATGGGGCTGGCTCCTGATCCCTGGGTCGGCTCAGACGGTGACCGCCTGCGGACTGCGCTCTTGATCCGACCCCGGCACCGGCTCCGACGGGTCGGCACCGAGAGCCACGATCCGATTGTTCCCGTCGACATGCACCACACGCGGCTCGAACGCCCGCGCCTCGGCGTCGGTGACCTGGGCGTAACTGATGATGATCACCAGGTCGCCGGGGTGGACGAGGTGAGCGGCGGCACCATTGATCCCGATGACCCCGGACCCCCGCTCCCCCTCGATGACATAGGTCTCCAGCCGGGCACCGTTGGTGATGTCCACGATGTGCACCAGCTCACCGGGCAGCAGATCAGCGGCGTCGAGCAGATCCGCATCGATGGTCACCGATCCCACATAGTGCAGGTCGGCCTGGGTGACCGTGGCGCGGTGGATCTTGGACTTGAACATGGTACGCAACATAGGGGTACTCCCAAGCTAGGCTCCCTGCCTGCGTTTTTGCAGGTCAAGGGCTGTTAGCACACCTTACAACGAGTCGCAGGCCCGAGCATCTGTCCCCACGATTTCCGGATCGACGACGACTACTTGCCGCTTTTCCTGACGCACCGTCAGGCGAATGGGCAATGGTTCAACCGGAGGACCGCCCCCGCACACGCGGGGACGACCATCCGTAGGTGGCGTCGGGCAGCTCGGGGCAGGGACAACCCCCGCACACGCGGGGACGACGCGGAGTGGGCCTCCACCCGGGGCGTGATGCGGGGACAACCCCCGCACACGCGGGGACGACGCGTCGATGCCTCGGGTAACGGAGCCTTCCTGAGGACAACCCCCGCACACGCGGGGACGACAAGAGGGCGTCCATGTGCTGAGCCTCTGTACGGGGACAACCCCCGCACACGCGGGGACGACAGTTATCCCTGCCTCAGCATGATGCCCGCTGGGGGACAACCCCCGCACACGCGGGGACGACGTGCTTCCACTTCTCCAGCTCTGCCAGAGCCTCGGACAACCCCCGCACACGCGGGGACGACACCCAACCGGAGCCGTACCGATGGATGGCGTAGGGACAACCCCCGCACACGCGGGGACGACGACACTGCATACCAACGTCAAGGGGCCCATCACGGACAACCCCCGCACACGCGGGGACGACAGGTGTGCCCCACTCGACTCGGCATCCATGAAGGGACAACCCCCGCACACGCGGGGACGACCGAGTGTCGAAGCACTCCGGTACGCGCTCCGCAGGACAACCCCCGCACACGCGGGGACGACCGCCGCAGGTTGCGTCCTGGGAAGTGGTGTACGGGGTCCCACCTGATCCGGGCGTTTGGCTCGGCGTCGGAGTGAGGGCCCGGATATGAGAACGGCCACCGGCTGATCTTTCAAGACGACCAAGTCTTTGAAGG
>NZ_JALLGL010000052.1 GCF_023072675.1 Streptomyces sp. XM83C | reverse complement strand
GCCGAGACCCCGGGGCCGCACCCGCGCATCACGCCGGGGCGGGGCTGTGCCTCCCCGGCGTGATGCGCGGGTGCGGCCCCGGGGTCTCGGCGGTGCGGACCGACGGCAAAGTCTCAGCGGTGCGGTACGACGGCCAGGGGGCAGGCGGAGCGGTGCAGCACCGTGTGGGCGACCCGGCCGAGGTGCGGGGTGCGCTGGTCGGCGCGGCGGCGGGCTCCCACGACCAGCAGCCCGGCGTCCTGCGCGGCGGCCGTCAGCACCCGGCGGGCGGGGCCCTCCTCCGTACGGCCGTACACCTTCAGCTCGGGCGGCAGTTCCGCAAGCACCGCCTCCAGTGCCTCGACCGCGCGCGTCTCCTCGGCCCGGTCGGGTTCGGTCCCGGACAAGGGGTGCCCCAGCAGCACGTACGCCGGCCGCTTCCAGGCCCGTACGACCTCCAGCGGCACTCCGCGCAGCCGGGCCTCCTCGGCGGCGAACCGTACGACGGCTCCCTCCTCGGCGCCCCCGCCGAGGCCGACGACGACACGCTCGTCGGCCGGTACGGGCGGTTCGGGGCCGGCGTCGTGGCCGTGCACCAGGACGACGGCGCAGTCGGCCCGCCCCGCCACGGTCAGGCTGACCGAGCCGAGCACCCTCTCGGCGGCAGCGCCGCGTCCCGAGACGCCGAGGACGAGGAGGGCGGCGTTCCTGCCCTCCCGCACGAGGAGCTCCTCGGCCGCGTCGGGCGCGACGTCGGCCGTCACCTCCAGTCCGGGCCTGCGCAGCCGGGCGCGCCGCACGGCGGCGTCCACGATGTCGTCGGCGCCGACCACGGCCGGCGGGCCGCCCAGGTCCACGGCGAGGGCGGGGCCCTCGTAGTACGCCCACCGCGAGCCGTACAGCACTTTCAGCGGCAGGCCGCGCAGCGCGGCCTCGTCGGCCGCCCAGTCGGTGGCCGTCAGGCTCGGCCCGGAACCGTCCACTCCGACGATGACGGGAAGTTCCATCGTCCTCACCTTCCGGTCTGCCAGGGTGCGGAGCCGGTTCGGGGACCCGCGTGCCGGCCGGCTGCGGATCCGCCAGGTGCGCGTCCTGTGCTGGTTCTCTCCTTTCAGCCTCATGGCGGCGCCGGGCCGCCCACAGGGGCCGCACGTCCTGAACGGGGCCCGACCGGCCCATGGTGGGCCGGGGCTCCCGGCGCGACGGTGGAGGCAGAAGGACGGCACCGGTACCGGGAGGGTCGCCGGCCCCCGCCGGACGCCCGGTCCGGACGCCCGCTCAGGACGGCCGGCGGGCCGCGCGTGTGCCGGGTCCGTCCGCTCCCCGTCGCAGCGGAGGCCGACGATGAACACCCATGTGACCGAAGGTGGTTCGGGCGGCGGCCCGGCCGCCGTGCCCGGCACCGCGCACACCGTGCGGGACGTGATGACGCATGCGGTGGTCACCGTCTCGCCGGACACCGCGTTCAAGGACATCGTGCGGAGCCTGCACGAGGGCCGGGTGAGCGCCCTGCCCGTGGTCGACGGTTCCGGGCGGGTGATCGGTGTGGTGTCCGAGGCGGACCTGCTGCCGAAGGAGGAGTTCCACGACGCGGACCCCGACCGCCGCACCCAGGCGCGCCGGCTGGCCGATCTGGCCAAGGCGGGATCGGTCAGCGCGCGGGACCTGATGACCTCGCCCGCCCTCACCGTCGCGCCCGAAGCGCCGCTCGCGCGGGCGGCGCGCACCATGGCCCGGGGTCGTGTCAAGCGTCTTCCCGTGGTCGACGGCGACGGCAGGCCGGTGGGCATCGTGAGCCGCGCCGACCTGCTGAAGGTCTTCCTGCGCGACGACGCCGAGATCGCCGGTCGGATACGGCGCGAGGTCGTCGCCTTCCTGTTCCCGGGGGCGGAGTCCGATGTCGCGGTCGACGTCACCGACGGTGTGGTGCGGCTGCGCGGCCGGATCCGCGACCGTTCGCTGGTCCCGGTGGCCGCGCGTCTGGCACGGGCCGTGGAGGGCGTGGTCGACGTACGCTTCGAGCTGGATCCGCCCGTCGACGACGCTTCCTGACGGCCGGGAGCGTCCCCCGTGGTGAGCCGCCCTGCGAAGGGTGGCTCACCACGGGCTGATCCGGGGGCCGGCCCGCCCCCTCGTCCCCGCCGTCGTGTGCGTGAAGCGCCGGTCATGCCGTGTGGGGAGCTCTCCCCTCATCCCGTACGTGGCGCGCTCCGCCGTCCCGTACGCGGCGCGCTCCGCTCGACCGCGAGGATCTCCCGCCCCGTCACGAGTTCCGGCCGTATCCGCACGAACGCCTCCCGCGGCGAGGGCACCCAGGAGCGAGGTCCGGCCGCGCGCAGTCGGCGCACTTCGTCGGGGTCGGTGACGACGGAGGCGCCGCCGGTGACGATGACGCTCCACCCGGTGCGGCGCACGGCGTCGACGTGGTCCGCCTCGAACGCGACCACGGCCCCCTCGACGGCGCGGACGAGTTCGGACGCGGCGGAGGTGCGCAGCAGCACGGTGCCGTCGGGCTCCAGCCGGAACGTCACGGGAAGGACCGCGGGCAGCGCCTGCCGTGTGAAGACGACCCGGCCGATGGGCGCCTCGGCGAGCAGCCGCAGGCTTTCGTCTCGGTCCAGCTCGCGGAATCCGTCATTGCGATACATAACTCGTCCTCCGGCCACGGCGGTGGCGCCGTTCCTCCACGCCGACGGGCCCGGGCCGGTGCCGGCGCGGGGCGCGGCGCCCGGTGGCGCCGGACGACGGGTCTGTTCCTCACGTGTGGTTCACCGCGCGATCCTGCGCCCGGTGATGCCGTCGGGGTCGATGCGCATCCACGTGGTGCGGGGGCCTCCCGCCCACGGGTTGCTGTACGCCCGTGCGGTGAGCGTCCGTTGCTCGTCGGGGTCGGTGACGGTGCGGGCCGTGCCCTGCACCAGGACGCTCCACCCGACGCCGAAGGCGTCGTCGATGCGGTCGACCTCGAAGGCCACCCGTCGGCCCGCGGCGCGGCCCGGCGCGGTCGCGGGGTCGGTGCGGAAGACGACGGCGCCGTCGACGACGCTGTAGTTGACGGGGACGGCGAGGATCTCGTCGGTGAGCGGGGCGACGAGCCGGCCCACTCCGTGCGTGCCGAGGAGGCGCCGGCACTCGTCGGGGCCGAGGGCGACGAGCCGGGCGTCGCGCAGGGCGCTGCCCGGTCCGGGCGCTGTCTCCGTGGTGCCGCCGGCGAGTTCGCTGACCGTGGTCCGCAGGGCGCCGGCCAGTCTGAGCAGGGCGCCGGCGGAGGGCGCGGCACCCGGGTGCTCCTCCAGGTGCCGCAGATAGCTCGGGGCCATGCCCGCGCGGATCGCCGTCTCCTTGCGGGTCAGTCCCAGCTGTGCCCGGCGCCGTGCGATACGGCGTCCCAGGTCGCCCACGGGTGTCTCGTGCGGCGTCGGCGTGGCCTGCCCGGTCATGACGCCCCTTCCCGCTGTGCCGGTACCTCTTCGTGCTGCTGCCGGGCGAGGACCACTTTGAGCGCGCCGGTGTCGGCCGAGCGGCCGAACACGTCGTACGCCTGTTCCATGTGGTCCAGCGGGAACGTGTGCGTGACGAGTTGCGGCGTGGGCAGCCGGCCCGCGGCGGCCATGCGCAGCAGGGTGGGGGTGGAGTGGGTGTCGACCAGGCCCGTGGTGATGGTGAGGTTCTTGATCCACAGGTCTTCGAGGTGCAGGGTGGCCGGCCTGCCGTGCACGCCGACGTTGGCGACGTGGCCGCCGGGGCGGACCATGCGGGTGCACAGTTCGAAGGTCTCGGGCAGGCCGACGGCCTCGACGACCACGTCGGCGCCGAGTCCGTCGGTGAGGTCGGCGATCAGCTGTTCGGGGGCCTCGGCGGAGTCCGCGACGGCGTCGGCGCCGAGCCGGCGTGCGGCGTCGCGCCGGGAGGCGGCCGGGTCGACGGCGAGGATGCGTTCGGGGCTGAGGAGGCGGGCGGTGGCGATGGCGGCGAGCCCGATGGGCCCGGCTCCCACGACAGCGACGGTGTCGCCGGGGCGTACCCGGCCGTTGAGGACGCCGACCTCGTAGGCGGTGGGGAAGATGTCGGCCAGCAGGACGGCGTCCCGGTCGCCCAGCGCGGCGGGCAGCGGGTGCACCGACAGGTCGGCGTGGGAGACGCGGACGTACTCGGACTGTGTGCCGTCGATGAGGTGGCCGAGGATCCAGCCTCCGCCGCCGCGGCACTGGCCGTACATCGCCTCGCGGCAGTAGGCGCACCGGCCGCAGGCCGTGATGCAGGAGATCAGCACCCGGTCGCCGGGGCGTACGGTCCGTACGTCGGCGCCGGTCTCCACGATCTCGCCGACCGCCTCGTGTCCGAGGACGGTGCCGGGGCGGACCTCGGGGACGTCGCCCTTGAGGATGTGCAGATCGGTTCCGCAGATGGTGACAGCGTCGACCCGGACGATCGCGTCGGTCGGCTCCTTGACGGCCGGATCCGGCACGTCCTCCCAGGAGGCGCGGCCCGGGCCGTGGAACACATAGCCCTTCATGATGATCCTTCCCTGGAGTCCGGCGCGGGGCGTCGGGACCGGCCCCGCACTCTCAGCTTGTGCGGGGCCGCGGCTGCCGGGCTTGGGCCGATCGGCCCCGGCCGGGCGCCGACCGGGGCCGATCCGGGTGTCGGTTCCGGTGGCCGTACGAAAAGCCGTACGGCCGTTCGCTCCGGCGTCCGTACCGAAGCCCGGACGCCCGTTCCTTCCGGCGTCCGTACCGAAGCCCGCACGCCCGTTCGTTCCGGCGTCCGGGTCGCCGGGTCGCCGGGTCCCGCCGCGAGCCGGGGAAGGATCTCGCGTCTACCGGTTGACCGAGCGCATGCCCGCCTCGTCGTACCGCTCCCCCGCCGCCTCGGGCATCTCGGCGTCGATACGGGCCAGGTCGTCCTCGGTGAGGGTGATGTCCACGGCGGCGGCGTTCTGCTCCAGGTAGGTGCGGCGCTTGGTGCCGGGGATCGGCACGAGGTTCTCGCCGCGGGCCAGGACCCAGGCGATGGCGAGCTGGGCGGGCGTGACGTCCTTCTCGGCGGCGATCTGCTTGACCTTGGCGGCCAGCCGCAGGTTGGCGGCCAGGTTCTCGTCCTGGAAGCGCGGGTTCTGGCGGCGCCAGTCGTCGATGTCCAGGTCCTCCGGCGAGGTGAACCGGCCGGCCAGGAAGCCGCGGCCGAGGGGCGAGTACGGCACGAAGCCGATGCCGAGTTCGCGGCAGGTGGGCAGCACCTCGGCCTCCACGTCCCGGGTCCACAGCGAGTACTCGCTCTGCACGGCGGTGATCGGGTGCACGGCGTGCGCGCGCCGGATGGTCTGCGCGCTCGCCTCGCTGAGGCCGATGTGGCGCACCTTGCCCTCGGCGACGAGTTCGCCGAGCGCGCCGACGGTCTCCTCGATGGGGACCTTGGGGTCGACGCGGTGCTGGTAGTAGAGGTCGATGTGGTCGGTGCCGAGACGCTGCAAGGAGCCGTGTACGGAGCTGCGGACGTGCTCGGCGGAGCCGTCCTGGGGTCCGACGGTGGTGATGTCGCCGGGTACGGCGTCGTCCATCCGGTAGTTGAACTTGGTGGCGATGACGTAGTCGTCGCGGTGTCCGCGGATGGCGTCGCCGACCAGGGACTCATTGGTCAGCGGTCCGTACATCTGTGCGGTGTCGAGGAAGGTCACCCCCAGTTCGCGGGCGCGTCGGACGGTCGCGATGGACTCCTCCCGGTCGGCGGATCCGTAGAACGCGGACATGCCCATGCAGCCGAGGCCGATGGCCGATACTTCGAGGTCCCGCAGGCTGCGCTTCCTCATGCGGAGTCCCACCTTTCGTGTGTCGCTCGTGGTCACCGCGCGGACGACGGCGCCGGACCTCATCCATCCAGCAACGGATCGCGCGGTCCGGCATCTCGTGGGCCCGCCGGGCGGCGCCCGGGCCGGTGCACGGAGGCGTGTCCGGGGCGCGGTGTCGGCGACGCTACGACTTGGAGTGCGCTTCAGCGCAAGCGGCGGTGCTCCGGCCGCTGCCGGCGTCGGCCGCTGCGGGGTCCGTCCCGTCGACGTACTCGACGGTCTGCATCATGCCGAGGTCCTCGTGGAGGAGCTGGTGGCAGTGGGCGATGGTGCGTCCGGTGAAGTCCTCGTACTTGACGAGGAACGTGACCGACTCCCCGGGTCTGCCGCCGGAGAGGGCGATGGTGTCGTGCCAGACGGGCGGGTCGAGGCGCACGCCGTTGCGGTGGGTGAGGAGGACCGGGTTGGTGTGCAGATGGAAGGGGTGGCTGTGCGCGGGGACGGTCTCGTCGGTGCGGACGGTCCAGCGTTCCACGGTGCCCAGGCGCAGGGTGTGGTTGACGTACGCGGGGTCGTACAGGCCGTAGGCGGTGTCGTGCACGGGGTCGCCGTCGGGGTCGGCGGCGGGGGTGGCGCCGGTGCCGAGGATGCGGAAGGCGGCGGGGAACGGGGCGGTGAACGCGCGCGGGTCGGCGTGGAAGACCACCTCGCGGTCCGCCTCGGGGCCGGCGACCTCGTTCTCGTCGAGGAAGGGCCGGCCCTGCGGCAGGGTGGCGGGCAGCGGCATCGGCGGGTCGATCGGCTCGCCGACGACCTTGACGGTCATCAGCGGTACGGGGATGCCGTTGGAGCGCAGTTCGTACGTGCCGGGGGCCTCCGCGCGGACGAGCACGTCGGCGCGGTTGCCCATGGCGAGGTCGAGCGTGGTGAGGGTGACGGGTGCGGCGAAGGTGATGCCGTCCTGCGCGATCTGGTGCAGGGGCAGGCTGTCGTCGGGCCCGGTGAGCCGGAGCCGCAGGGCGCTGAAGGCGGTCGCGGCGACGAGCCGCCAGCGCTGCACCTGGCCGGGGCGCATCCGGAGCGTGGGGTTGACCGTGCCGTTGACGGTGAAGACGGAAGCGACGCCGTTGAGCCAGTCGCTGGAGGTGAAGGAGGGCACCTTGCCGTTCTTGGTCTTCAGTTCGTTGACGCACACGACGATGTCGTCGGCGGCGCGGATCTCGGGGACCTCGTCGACGTCGCCCTCGACGACGATGACCCCGGCCATGCCGCCGGCGATCTGCTCGGCGAGGGCGCCGTGCAGGTGGGGGTGGTACCAGTAGGTGCCCGCCGGGTGGTCGGGCGGTACGTCGATGACGCTCACGTAGCGCGGTTCGGGCGCGCCTGCGTCGGCTTCCTCGGCGGTGCGCGGCGTGAAGGCGCGCAGTACGTTGTCGGCGAGGCCGGACGGCGAGACGTGCAGGCCGTGGGTGTGCACGTTGAAGCTGTTGGGGTGGTGCGGGACGTTGTGGCCGCCGGTGTGGGGAGGGTTGGGCGGCAGGCCGTTGACGTGGGTCAGGCGCAGGGTGTCGCCGGGTCGCAGGCGCAGGGTCGGGCCGGGGAGCGTCCCGTTGTAGGCGCGTGTGGTGAAGGTGCCGTGGCCCGGGACGGAGACGTCCGTCCAGCGGACGTCGAGCGTCTGTTCCAGCAGGGCTCTGGCCCGGCCGGGCAGGCGTCGTGCCGTGGTGACCGCGGGCTGCGGGAAGGGCATCGGTGCGGCTGCGGCGGGCCGGTGTCCCAGCAGTCCGCCGGTCATCGCCGCGAGTCCCGCGACGGGGAGTGCCTTGACGAGCGAGCGGCGGCTGATTCCTGGATCTTCTCCCATACGGGGCAATATAGACAGAAAGATCAAAGCACCCGTCGATGTCGTGCCGTGGCGAGGTGTGACGCATCGTCAGGAGGGACGCGGGAGTCGCGCTCCGGGTCCTCGAGGGCCGCGTCCGGGTCCTCGAGGGCCGCGACCGACGGCAGTGCGGCCCGGTCGCGTCATCGTGCGGTGCGGGCGGCGATGCCGTCGAGGAGAACGAGCGGGAGACATCCGAGCGTGCCGGAGCGGCGGCGCGGATGCCGGCGGAGATGCACGCCCTGCTGTCGTCGCCGGACGCCGCCCGCCGGCCGCTCGCGTCCTTCCGGAGCGGCGCGGACCGAGGTGTACGGCGGCCGGGGCGGGGCTCATTCGGGCACGGCGCATCTCCAGGACGTGCAGGCCGAGCGAGCGGCAGCGGGCCAGGAGCCCGTACAGCTGGGCCTCGTCCACGACGGGCCCGTACAGGACCGTCTGCCCGGACATCACGACGTGGCCCAGCTCGGGGAAGGCCTTGGCCATCGTGTCCGACAGGTTCCCCTCGACGCGGATCTCGTAGCGCACGGATCAGTCCTCCCACGGCCTGCCGGGACCGGCGCACAGCGCCCTTGCCTGCGATGCTGCGTCAGCGGGCGGGGCCGGGCCTCACCCCGCCGAGGTGACCCGGCGCCGTCCCGCCCCGCCGACGGTCGGAGCTTCACGAACAGCTTCACGGAGATGATCAGCAGGCGGAGCAGCAGATTGACCACGGCGGTCAGAACGAGCATGCGGCCCGAGGCGCCCGCCCGCCGAGCCGCCGCCAGGGACCAGGCGACCGGCCCGGTCGACGCCACGCCGAGCGCGAACCACAGGGTGCCGGACACATCGAGCCCCGGCAGCGGGCTCACCGCCACCGCCACGGCGGGCGGCACGGCCGCCTTGACGATCGGCCGCTCCTCCCGGCACACGTGCAGGACGGTACGACGGTCCAGCAAGTGCTCCGCCACACGCTCCCCGAACGGCCGGGCGTGGACATGCGCGAAGAAGAACGCCACCCCGCTCAGCAGCACCGCCACCACCTGCACACGCGGGAAGGAGCCCCCCGTGTCCGCGCCGATGAGCACGGTGGCGGCCGGCAGGAGGCCGTGGACGCCGCCGGTGCGGTCGGCGTGCGAGCGCCGCTCCCTGCGGCGGCTGCGGAGGGCGGCGACGGCGGGGTCCACCATGGCGCCGCGTTTCCGGGGGCGTGACGTCGAGCACGCCGCCCGTCCCGTCCCGGCCGACACGCGGGCCGCTGCGCCTCACCCCCGGCGGGCGATGCGGGGTCCGGCCGTCACAGGATGCCCAGCCGGCGGGCCTGGCGTACGGCGTCCGTGCGCCGGTTCACCGCGAGCTTGCGGTGGAGGTTCTTCACATGCGTCTTCACCGTGTTCACCGACACGAACAGGTCGGCGGCGATCTCCTCGGTGGACATCATCCCCGCGAGCCGCAGCAGCACATCGTGCTCGCGCTCGCTCAGCGGTTCGACGAGCACGGCCACGGGGCGCTGCTCCCCGCCGGGCGCCGCGTCCCCCGGTGCGAGCCATCCGGCGGCCAGCTCCCGCAGCGGCGGCCGGACCAGCAGGGGCACGATCCAGGCACCGGCCTCCCGGAACGGCCGACGCAGCCGGTCGCGGCGCCCGGCCAGCAGCGCGTCGGCGAGCAGCCGGCGCGCGGTGGGCTCGTCGCCCGCGGCGTACGCGACCTGGGCCCGCACCAGCGTGGCGCGGACGCGCACGGCGGGGCCGAGGTGCTGGGCGCCGGGCATCGCGTCGAGCACGCCGAGGGCCGTCGCCGGATCGCCGGCCGCGAGGTGGGCCCGTGCCGTGCCGACCGCGCACGCCGGCTGCACGGCGCACAGGCTCCTCAGCACCTCCGCGGCGGCCTCCGGGCGGCCCTCGGCCAGATGGGCGCCCGCGGCGACGAGCGCGATGTGCCCCTGCACCCAGGGCGAGGCGGTGTCCGCCGGCATGTCGGTGGCCGCGGCTGCCAGCGCGGCCCGGGCCCGGCCCTGGGCCAGCAGCAGCCGGGCCGTCACCAGCGACCTGCCCGCCGCCGTCACCGGGTCGGGCGCCCCGCAGCCGTGCGTCCGGTCGAGGAGAGCGCGGGCCTGTTCCAGTTCGTCGCGTTCGACGGCCACCGCCGCGAGGACGACTTCGCCCAGGCCGGAGTCGGCGTGCTCCGGCAGGGCGAACCGCTCGGACTCCGCGCGTGCGGCCGACACGTGGCGCTGCGCCTTGCCGGGCCAGCCGTCGAGGTAGTCGATGAGCGCGAGATGCACCAGGGACTCCTGCCGGGGCACCGCGGTCGGTGCTCCGCTGCTGTCTCCGGTCACCTCGGTCAGGGCGGCGCGCGCCTCCTGCATCCGCCCAGCCCACAGGCGGGCCGAGCCGACGTGGGTGAGCAGCAGGGCGGAAAGTTCCGGGTGCCGGTCGAGCAGATGTCCGGGGACCTCCCGCTGGAGTTCCCGGGCGGTGCGGGCCGCTTGTTCGGCGCCGCTCAGGGAGCCGGACAGGCGGGCCGCCAGGGCCTCCAGCATCGCGCAGCTCAGCCGCGCCGCGGGAACGTCCTCGTCACGGGCGGCCAGGTGTTCCTCGGCGTGCCGCAGACGGGTGAGGCCCCGGTCGACGTCGTGACGCGCGAGGTCGCAGGCCGCCTGCACGAGGTCGGTCTCGAGTGTGCCGGCGGGTTCCATGCCGGCGAGCAACCCGGCCCAGTCGTCGCAGCACAGGCCGGTGAACAGCTGACCGATGGCCAGGTCGTCGACGAGGGCGCGGGCGACGAACTCCCAGTCGCCGGCGGCGGCACCGTGACTGACCATCTCCGGCAGCGCTCCCGATCCACGCAGCCAGTGCGCGGCCCGCCGGTGCAGTTCCGGTTCCAGGCCGGGGCAGCGCTCCCGCAGATGGACGCGGAGGATCTCCCGGAACAGGGGGTGCAGCCGGTACCAGGAGTGGCCGAGGTCCTCGACGAAGGCGTTCGCGTGGTGCAGGCCGGCGAGGACGGTCGCGGCGTCGGTCCGGCCGGTCAGGGCGTCGGCGAGGTCGGCGCAGAACCGTTCCAGGACGCTGACCCGCAGCAGCAGGTCCTGTGTGGGGGCGGGCTGCCGCTGGAGCACCTCCGCCAGCAGGAAGTCGGCGACGGCACTGTGCCCGGCCTCGAACTCCTTCAGGAACCGTTCCGGGTCCGGGCTCTGTCCCGCGGCCAGCGCGCACAGGCGCAGGCCAGCGGCCCACCCGCGGGTGCGCTCGACCAGGTCGTCCACGACCGCGCCCGGCACGTGCAGGCCGTGCAGCACCAGCAGCTCGGCCGCCTCGGCGGAGGTGAAGGCCAGATCGGCGTCGCGGATCTCCGTGAGCTCACCGGCCGCGCGGTAGCGGTGCAGCGGCAGCGGCGGTTCCGTACGGGTGACGAGCACCAGGTGCACGCCCGGCGCCGCGTGCCGCAGCACGAACGCCAGCTGTTCGGAGACCTCGGGCGCGGCCTTGTCGTACTCGTCGATGACGAGCGTCACGCCCGCGCCGTGCCCGCTGAGGGCGGACGCGAGCCGGTTGAGCAGGGCGCGATCGGCAAGGCGGCCGTCGGTGGGGAAGCCGATGTCGCCGGGCAGCGGCACCGGCGCGGTCCGGAGTGCCTTGATGACGTGGGCCCAGAACATGCCGGGCCGGCCGACTCCCGAATCCACCGTCAGCCAGGCGACCGGCCGGTCCAGGCCGGCCGCCCAGTCGGCGACCAGCAGGGTCTTGCCGGCGCCTGCTGCGCCCTCCACCAGCGTCAGCGGTGCCGCCGCGTCCCGGAGCCGGCCGGCCAGCCGCCCGCGGTGCAGAAAGGTCACCGGTCTGGCGGGCAGGGCGAAACGGGTACGCAGGAAGGGATCACCCAGTGGATCGACGTCCCGTGCGGCGGGATGCCGCGGGATCTCGTCGTCAGCTGCCACAGCTCTCACCACCCAGGGGTCGCAGTGGCCGGCCCGCGCTACTTCTCCATCACACCCTGGCATCCCGGCTACCCGCCACCCAGGGGCCGAACGGCCCTCGCCCCCGCCCGGCGGTCCCGCGCCCGCCCGAGGGCACGGCGGTCTCCCTGAGGAGCCGTACGGACACGGCGGCCCCGCGCGCGCATCGGGTGCCGCGGGGCGCTCCGGGCGCGGTGGGCGGCGCTCGAGGGTGCGCGTGCCCCGCCGCGGAGCACAGCGGGGCGTGGCCCGAGGGCCCTCACCCGCCGTGGGTGATGCCGCCGCGCCGGGCCGGATCCCACGCTGAGGGCGTGCCGGCCGCCCCGGCACCGTGCCGCACGCACGTCCGCGAGCCGGAGGACCACCGTGAACGAGTACCCGCCCATCGCCGACCACGGCATGATCGGCGACCTCCAGACAGCCGCGCTGATCTCCTCGGCCGGAGACATCGACTGGTGGTGCACGCCCCGCTTCGACGCGCCGAGCGTGTTCGCCTCGCTGCTGGACAGCGAGCGCGGCGGGCACTGCCGGCTCGCCGCGGACCTGCCGTCAGGTGCGACGGTGCGGCAGCTGTATCTGTCGGACACGGCGGTCCTGGTGACCCGGTTCATGGGTCCGGACGGGGTCGGCGAGGTCGCCGACTTCATGGTTCCGCTGGACTCGGCGCGGCCACAGGGCCGGCACCGCGTGGTGCGCATCGCGCGCGTCGTACGCGGCGCCCTGCCGTTCGTCCTGGTGTGCCGGCCGCGGTTCGACTACGGGCGCGGTGCGCACCGGCTGACACCGGCGGACGACCGCACGGCGGTGTTCCGCGGCCCGGGCACCGACCTGTACGTGCAGTCCACGACCGGTGTCCGGTTGCGGCCGGAGGGCGACGACGTCGTGTCTCGTTTCACGCTGACGGCCGGGCAGGCGGCGGCGGTCGTGCTGACCAGCACGCCGGGCGGCGATCCCGTCCCCGCGCGTCCCTCGCTGGAGGGCGTCATCGGCGAACTGGAGGCGTGCTGCGCGTTCTGGTTCTCCTGGCTGGACGCGTGCACCTACCGGGGCCGCTGGCAGGACATGGTGAACCGTTCAGCGATCACCCTGAAGCTGCTCACGTACGCGCCGACCGGCGCGCCGATCGCCGCCGCCACCATGGGGCTGCCCGAGCAGATCGGCGGTGAGCGCAACTGGGACTACCGCTACACCTGGGTCCGCGACGGCTCGCTTTCCGTGCGGGCGCTGATCGACCTCGGGTTCGTGGAGGAGGCGCAGGCCTTCCGGCACTGGCTGCGCGACCGTGTCGAGGCCCGCGGCAACGCGAACGGCGACCCGCTGCAGATCATGTACCGCGTGGACGGGGACCCTCACCTCTCCGAGGAGGTGCTGGACCATCTGGAGGGCTACCGGGGCTCCCGTCCGGTGCGGGCCGGCAACGCGGCGGCGGACCAGTTGCAGCTGGACATCTACGGCGAGGCGGCGGACGCGCTGCTCGTCGGCGGGGACTTCGGCGCCATCCGCGGCTGGGGGATTCTCACGGAGGTGCTGGACTGGCTCGCGGAGAATTGGGACCGGCCCGACGAGGGCATCTGGGAGACACGCGGTGGGCGGCAGAACTTCACCTACAGCCGGCTCATGACGTGGGTGGCGTTCGACCGGGCCGTGAAGGCCGCGCGGAAGTTCTCCCGGCCGGGCGACACCGCCGCCTGGACACGGGTGCGGGACGCGGTGTTCCAGCAGATCATCGAGCGCGGCTGGCACCCGGAACGGCAGGCCTTCGTGCAGCACTACGACACGGAGGTGCTGGACGCCTCGCTGCTGCTGATGCCGAAGGTGGGGTTCCTGTCGCCGCACGACCCGGACTGGCTGAGCACGCTCGACGCGATGGACGCCGAACTGGTCAGCGACAGCCTGGTCTACCGGTACGACCCCGCGGCCTCCCCCGACGGACTGCGCGGTTCGGAGGGCACGTTCAACCTGTGCAGCTTCTTCTACGTGGAGGCACTGGCCCGCAGCGGCAGGCTCGTCCAGGCCCGGTACGCCTTCGACAAGATGCTGACGTACGCCAACCATGTCGGCCTGTTCGCCGAGGAGATCGGCCCGTCGGGTGAGCAACTCGGCAATTTCCCGCAGGCGTTCACCCATCTGGCGCTGGTCACGGCGGCCATGGCGCTGGACGAGGAGCTGGCCCGTGCCGGCGGCACGGCGCGCCTGGACCGGTGGCGCCGTCCGGTGGGTCCCGTCCTGACCGTGCCGGACGAGAGCACCGAGGAGGACCCCGGCCGCGACTGACCCGCGGGGGCGGGCCGGGCGCCGCGCGGAGGGTGCCGGTCAGCCGCGGGCACGCCTGGTGCGCCGCGAGACGTCCTCGCGGACCGACTCCCAGTGGGAGCGGGTCTGCCGCACCAGGTTCTCCCACTCCTGCCGCACCTCGTGCTCCGACGGCCGCCGGCCCTGTCCGATCCGGGTCAGTTCGTCCGCGATCTCGCGGCCCAGCGCGGCGGAGGCGACGAGCACGAGCATCGCCGCGAACAGGGCCGACAGCAGCGCGAAGACACCGCCGACGACGCCGTAGCGGTCGGCGTACGAGTTGAACAGACGCGGCAGGTACAGGGCCGCGCCCCAGGAGTACACCGCGGTGAGCGCGGCGCCGATGACGCCGAAGGGGATCAGATCGCGCCACTCGATCCGCCTCGCCGACAGCACCCGCCCGCTCCAGGTGAAGAAGCCGACCGCGACGACGGCCTCGCAGGGCAAAGCGACAAGGCCGGCCGCCCAGCCGCCGAGCGCGGCGGTGATCCAGCCGCTGATCAGTGCGTACGCGCCCAGTCCGAGGATCCAGTAGAGGCCGTTGCGCGAGTTGCGGACGCTGAGCGGTCTCAGTTCCCAGGTCTGTTCGAAGAGGCGTTGCGCGGCCCGGGCGAAGCTGAGCACGGAGATCGTCAGGAACAGCAGCCCGAACACGCCGGTGGTCGCGGTGTCGTGGGGGGCGGGCGAGAACAGGAAGGTGACGGCCTGGGCGCCGGCACCGCTGAGGTCGTAGCGGTGGATGATCCGCTCGGCGGGGTCGATGTGCACGAGGCTGCCGAGGACGGCGCCTGCGACCAGGGCGAGCGGGATCAGCGCCGTGAACGCGCTGGAGGCCAGTGCCATGGAGCGGTCGAAGCCGACGATGCTCTGGAAGCGGTTCAGCACGCGCAGCGCGAAGGCGGGACGCAGCCAGAACGTCAGTGTCCTGCGCAGACGTTCGCGATCACGGCCGGCCGTCGTTCTGCCCTCCTCGGCGCGCGGGCACGGGGAACGGGCCGAGCGTAGCCGCCGCGCGGTCCGGGCCGGGCGCGGCGCGAGGTGTGTTCAGCCGACCGGCCCCGTGCGGCCCGTGTCGCACCGGCCGCCGGGACCGCTCACAGGGTCCGGGCCCGGACGCGGCCGGTGGCGGCGGCCACGGCCAGCGCGTCGGCGTCCCGCTCGTTCCGGTCGGCGTAGGCCTGCGCGAACGCCGCCAGCGCGCTGTCGAAGCGGTCGCTGCCGCCGAGGTAGGCGGCGATCGCCACCGGGTCGCCGGAGCGGGCGTGGGCCCGGGCGAGGCTCGCCCCGCACAGCTGGGCGAACAGGCGCATCAGGTCCGGGTCCATGGTGTCGGGGCGGGCGATGCCCTTCCAGTCCCACAGCTGGCGTACGTAGAAGTCACGGCCGACGCCGTCGAGGCCCGTGGCGTGCGTCCAGCCGAGGAAGATGTCGCTGGTGGTCTGGATCAGTCGCTGTCCGCTGACCACACGGCGTCCCTGGTTGTCGTACCGCACTCCCGGCGTGTACGCGGCGAGCACCGACTCCTGGGCCTCCTTGGCCTGCAACAGCAGCGGATCGTGGTCGCCCTTGCCGAGCAGGAGCAGGATCCAGCAGCGGGTGCCGACGCTGCCGACGCCGACGACCTTGCGGGCCATGTCGACCAGCCGGTAGCGGCGCAGCAGGAACCGGCGTTCGGAGGACAGGGTGCGCGCGTACCCCTCCACGACACCGCGGAGTTCTTTCTCCTGGCGGTCGTCGGACGGGTCGTCGAGGAGGTCCCGCAGCGGCGTGACGAGGGGCGGGTCGGGGGCGATGCGGCGGCCCTCGGCGGTGACCCGGGTGAGTTCGGCGAAGGCCCGCATATGGGTGCGGGTGCGGGCTTTCGCGGTCGCGGCGGCGGTGCGGCGCCGGACCTCCTTGCTGACCGAGGAGGCGAGCAGTGCCCTCATCCGGTCGACGTCGTCCTGGGCGTACCAGACGTCGAGGGTGGGCATCTTCGCGAACTCCCGCATACGGGTGCGGTAGGCGCGGACGCAGTCGCGGACGCAGTCGTCCTGTTCGGCGGTGTCGAACCCGTTGTGACGGCCGGAGATCGCGAAGGAGGCGGCGAGCCGTTTGACGTCCCATTCGAAGGGGCCGGGGAAGGTCTCGTCGAAGTCGTTGATGTCGAAGACGAGGTGCCGTTCGGGTGAGGCCAGCATCCGGAAGTTCAGCAGGTGGGCGTCTCCGCACAGTTGCACCAGCAGGCCGGTGCTGGGCAGGCGGCCGAGGTCCATCGCCATGAGGGAGGCGGCGCCCCGGTAGAAACGGAACGGGGATTCCAGCATGCGGCCGTAGCGGACGGGGACCAGTTCCGGGACCCGGGTGGCGGACTGGCGTTCCAGTACCGCGACGGGGTCGGGCCGCTCGCCGTCCGCCTCGAACCAGCCGTGGCAGGAGCGGGGGGCGCGTCTGCGGGCGTCACGGCCGAGCGCAGCGCGTTCGGGCGGGGTCAGGGCGGCGGCCGTGGGCGGCTCGCCGAGCTGTGTCGTCATGGGCGTTCCTTCTGCTCGTCCGGTCCGCCGCGCGCACCCTCGGCACGGCGGTCGCGGCCGGTGCGCGTGCCGTGGTCCGGGGTCCGCGGTCTCCGTACGGAACAGCCCACCGTGGCGGCGGCCTGCCCGGATCACCCGTGAGGGGTGACCCGGCGGACGGGGGTGGCGCTGCACGCTGGCCGGGCGACGGCGGCGCGACAACCCCGGACCCGCCGCCCGTGGCGGTCCGGTGCCGGACCGCGTCCTGCGAGGAGGAGCCATGATCGTTTCCCGTGGCCCGGCACCGACCAGCAGGTCCGAGCCGTACCGCCACCACTCCCGGGGCAGCGGGGGCGGAGGCGGGGCGGCGTCCGCGCAGGGACCGGCGGAGATGTCCTCCACGGACGGACCGGCCGAACCGTACGACCCGGCCGAACCGTACGGACGAGGGGAGACGGACGGGCCGCTGGAGGCGGGCGGGACCGCCGGGGCCGGGCCGGAGGAGCGGCTGGCCCGGCTCGGCGGTTCCTGGACGTGGCTGCTGGGCTCCGCGGTGGGGACGCTGGTCCCCGGTGTCCTGGTCCTGGTGTGGCCGGACGGGACGCTGCACGTACTGGCCGTGCTGATCGGCCTGTACCTGCTGGTGACGGGCGGTTTCCGTTTCGTCGCCGCGTTCGCGCGGGAGCACGGCGACCGGCACACGGGCCTGTTCGTGGCCGTGCTGTACATCCTGGCCGGGGTGCTGTGTCTGCGGCATCCGTTGCAGACGATCGCCGCGCTCTCGCTGATCACGGGCGCGGTCTGGCTGGTGACGGGCCTGCTGACGGGGTGGGCCGCGCTGGCCGCCAAGGGCATGCCGCACCGCGGTTTCGTCCTCGGTGTCTCGGCGCTGGGGGTGGTGGCCGGCGTGATCGTGCTGGCGCTGCCGTCGGAGTCCGCGGTGGCGCTGACGCGGCTGCTCGGCCTGTGGCTGGTGCTGCTCGGGGTCGCCGAACTCGTACTGGCGCTGGTGTGGCGGTCGGCCGTGGGCCGGGCCCGCTCCGGTGCCGGGCCGCATCCGGCGCCGGTGTGAGGCCGGTCCGGCCGAGGAGGTCGCCATGTCCCCGCACGCGCACCCCGGCGGACCGGGGCCGGACCGTCCCGGCGGCAAGGTCCCGGACGCCGGCGGCGGTGTCGTCCTCGGCCCCGAGGAGCACGCCGACTACCGACGGCTGCGCCACGCCGCCGCCGTACGGCACCGTACGTCGCGCTCGATCGGCGCGTCCGTGCTGCTGCTCGTCGCACTGCTGCTGACACCGCCGGCGCTGGTCGCGGCCTGGGTGGACGACACGGTCACCGACACCGACCGCTATGTGAGGACGGTGGCGCCGCTGGCCGGGGAGCCGGCCGTGCAGCAGGTCGTCACCGACCGGCTGACCGCCCGTGTCGTGGCCGAGGTGGACGTCGAGTCGGTCGTCGCGGCGCTCAGCAAGTCGCTGGCGGACGCCGGGGCGCCGCCGACCGTGGTGGACCGGACGGGGGCCCTCGTCGGGCCGCTGCGGGGAGCGCTGACGAACGCCGTGCACGGCATCGTCCAGCGCGTGGTCAGCAGCGACACGTTCGAGCAGGCGTGGGTGGGCGCCAACCGGCGCGCCCACGCGGGCGTCGTGGGCATGCTCACCGGGGACGACAGCCGGGCCGTGCGGGCGCAGGGCGACACCGTCACCCTGGACCTCGGCACGGTCGTCGACCAGGTCAAGCAGCGGCTCGTCGACCAGGGGTTCGAGAAGGCCGCCGCCATCCCGGCGCCCGACCGGCGGATCACCCTGTTCCGGACCGACGAGCTGTCCAAGGCGCAGGACGCGATGCGGCTGCTGGACGTCATGGGCGCATGGCTGCCCGCGATCACTCTGGCCTTCGCGGCCCTCGCCGTGTGGGTCGCTCCGGCCCACCGCACGATGCTGCTGGTGACGGCGTGCGGCGTCGCCGTGATGACGGTGGTGCTGCTGGTCGGCCTGGCCGTCGTGCGGCGCGTCTACCTGGACTCCGTGCCGGCGACGGTCCTGCCGGCAAACGCCGCCGCGGTCGTGTACGACACCTTCGTCCGCTTCCTGCGCGACAGCACCCGCACGCTGCTGGTGCTCGCGGTGGTCACGGCGCTGGCCGCGTATCTGTACGGGCCGAGCCGGGTCGCGCGCGGTGTGCGCTCCCTGGCCGGGCGGGCGGCCGGCGCGGGCGGGCGCGCGCTGCGCGGCGCCGGTGCGGACACCGGGGCGGCGGGGCGCTGGCTGGACGGGCACCGCCCGGAGACCACGGGAGTCGTCCTCGGGCTCGGAGCGCTGGCCCTGCTGCTGTGGAACCGGCCCACGGTGGGCGCGGTCGCCCTCGTCGCCGGCCTGGTCGTCCTGGTTCTCGTCGTGCTGGCGGTGCTGGCCTCGGCCGCGGGCGGGAGGACGGGTGGGCCCGCGCCGCGGCCGGATGCGGCGGTGCCGTGACACGGGACCGGCGGGGGCGTGCGACGCGCGCGGTGAGCGGCACGGCCGAGCCACGGGGCGCGGCCGTGGGGCGGGCGGAGTCGGGGGCTCACCCGCGCGGGGTGAGGCCGCCCGTCCGGCGACTGTGCACGCTGAGACAAGCCCGAGACGGCGGAGGACCGACCGCCCGGAACAGCGAAGAGAGATGAGCACCCCATGGAACTCGCCTACGACTACCCGCTCCTCAGCATGTTCTGGACCATGCTCTGGTTCTTCCTGTGGATCATGTGGTTCGTGCTGCTCTTCCGGATCATCGGCGACATCTTCCGTGACGACGGACTGAGCGGCTGGGGCAAGACCGGCTGGCTGGTCTTCGTCGTCGTGCTGCCGTTCCTCGGCGTCTTCGTCTACGTGATCGCTCGCGGCAGGAGCATGGGCCATCGCGAGATCGCCCACGCCCGGGCGCAGCAGGCGCAGTTCGAGGACTACATCCGGCAGACCGCGGGCGACGGCGGCGTCCGGACGAGCGCCGACGAGATGGCGAAGCTGTCGGACATGCGGGCCCGCGGCGACATCACCGACGAGGAGTTCAGCCGTGCGAAGAACCTCGTCCTGAGCGGCAGCGCTCCTGCCGCGTCCGGCTCGACGAACGCGTCCGCCGCCCATTGAGCCCTCACCGGCCGCACCAGGAAGCGAGGCAACACGATGACCGCCACACATGCGCACGGTACGACGCATTCACCGAGATTCGCGTGGGCCGCGGGCCTGATGACGTTCGCCGCCGTCATGCTCTCCCTCGTCGGCCTGCTCGCCGTCTTCCGCGGCATCATGGCGATCGCCGAGGACGAGGTCTTCCTCACCACCCGCAACTACGTGTTCGAGTTCGATCTCACCGGCTGGGGCTGGGTCCATCTCGCCCTCGGTGTGGTGGCGGTGATCGTCAGCATCGGCCTGTTCCAGGCGGCGACCTGGGCGCGGGTGTTGGGTGTGGGCATCGCCGGGCTCGTCATCATCGCCAACTTCCTGTCGCTGCCGTACTACCCGGTGTGGTCCGTCATCATGATCACGATGTCCGGCTTCATCATCTGGGGCCTGTGCGTCGCCCGCAAGGAGGACTTCGGCGACCCGTTCGACACGATGCCGCCGGGCGACAGGTGACGTGAGAACGCCGGGCGGGCGCCGCGGCGGGCGGCGACGGTGACGGCACCGCCCGCCGCCCGTACGGCCGAGGAGGCTGTGGTACGGGATCTCGAATTCGCCCAGCGGCGCACGCCGGCACGGGCTCAGGCCGCCGACCGGTCGGAGGCGGTGGCGGCGGCGCTGCGGCGCGGGGGGAGCCGGAGTTCGGCCCGGCACGCTCACGGTGCGCGTCCCCGACGAAGTTCGCGCCGACGTCGAGGTCGAGCTGGAGGACGGCGAGGTCGAGCCGGGGATCGAGCTGTCGTGGCCCACAGGGCGGGCGACGGAGCGGGCGTCGGGGGCCGGCCACTGATCCGCCGCTGCCGGTCCGGGGCGCGCCTGCGTGGGGGGCGGCTCAGGAGGCGGTCGTGTTCTCGGGGTCGCGGTCGGAGAGCGGCCAGACGTAGGGCAGGTCGTCGGGGACGCCGGGGAAGCGGGCCGCGTACAGGTCGGGGGCCTTGCGGACGAGGGCCGAGCGGTGGCTGCGGTGGAAGGCGGGGTCACCCAGCCACGGCGGCAGCTCTCCGGCCTCGGCGAGTTCCGGCTGGTCGCGCACGGGCCGGCCCGGGTGGTGCGCGGCGAATCCGGCGACCATGGAGGCGGCGCAGCTGTCCTGGTGTCCCTGGTCGCGCCAGACGCGGCACACTTCGAGGCCGTACCGTACGAGGGCCTCCTCGTACCCGGTCCACATGCGTACGGCGGGGTGCCGGCGCCAGCCGTAGCCGGGCACGGTCAGTCCGCGCAGCACCTGGAGTGCCTCGACGCGCTGTTTGCCGAGGCGGCGTCGGTCGAGGTCGAGGGCCGAGCGGTGGAAGTCGGGGTGGGTCAGGAAGGTCTGCATGCCGGGGGGTGCCGTTCGTGTCGGGGGTGTCCGGGCGGGCCGCGCGGCCGGCCGGGGCCGGTCGGGGCCGGTCGGGGGGCCGGTCACTCCTCGTCGGTCGCCGGTGGTCCGGCGGCGTGGCCGGGCCGGCCGCGGGTGCGGCGCTGTTCCTTCAGTTCCGCCTCGTACAGATGGCGCCGCCCCTGGGCCAGTTCCCGGGTGCAGGTGGCCTCGAGTTCCCGGAACGGGCCGTAGTACGTGTCGTCGTAGCGTTCGACGATCTGGAACGTCCAGTGGCCGGGGATGACGTTGCGGCCGATGATCTCCGAGCGGATCTTCTCGGCCCACTCGGGGTGCCCCGCCTCCTCCAGCAGGTCGGCGGCGCGCTCCAGTTGGAAGTCGGCGGTGCCGGTCATCTGGTGGAAGTCGTAGAGACGGCCTCGGGCCCGTTCGGTGGTCTCCAGGGCCTTGGAGAGCGCGCCGAGGGCTTCGACGGTGGTGTCGTCGACTCCGTCGGGGCGGCGGTGCTGCCGGTCGGGGCCGTCGGGGTGCTCCTGCATGGTGCTCCTTCGGGTGGGTCGTGGGCCGGTGTCGTGCGGGTCGGCCGTGTCCGGTTCCGCTGCGCTGTCAGCGTCGGTCGCCCGCGCGGTTCCTGCCCGCGAGGACGCGTTGCAGGGCCGCCCGGCCCGGCGGGCGGTTGCGGCGCAGGGCGGCGCGGGCGGCGTTGGCGCCGGGGGCGCCGTGCACTCCCCCGCCGGGGTGGGCGCCGGCGGAGGCCAGGTAGAGGCCGGGGACGGGGGTCTCGGGGCGCCCGCTGCCGGGCAGGGGGCGGAAGACGAGCTGCTGGTGGAGGGCGGCGGTGCCGCCGTTGATGGCGCCCGCCCGGAGGTTGCGGTCGAGGTCCTGGAGGGTCGGCGGGGCCAGGACACGCCGGGCGCGGATCAGGGCGCGGAAGCCGGGGGCGAAGCGCTCCACCTGGCGTTCGACCCGGTCGGCCATGCGTTCCCGGTCGTCGGTGTCCCACCGGCCGGTGATGCCTTCGCCGGCGGCGTCGCCGCGGACGTCGTGGGGGACGTGGGTGTAGGCCCACGCGGACTCGGTGCCGTCCGGGGAGCGGCTCGCGTCGGCGGTGGTCATCTGCCCGAACAGCAGGAACGGCCGGTCGGGCACGCGCCCGGCGGCGAGCTGTGCGGCGAACCGGGTGAGTTCGTCGACGCCGTCGGCGAGATGGACGGTGCCGGCGCGCCGTGCCTGCTCCGCCTGCCAGGGCACCGGGCCGGTGAGCGCCCAGTCCACCTTGAAGGTGGCGAAGTCCCACTGGAAGCGTTTCAGGTCGGTGAGCAGCTGCGGCGGCAGATGCTCGGGCGGGACGAGTTCGCCGTACAGCGCGGGCACCGTCACGTCGGCCAGGACGGCCCGGCGTGCGGCCACCGGCTCGCCGTCGGCGGTGCGCACGCCGACGGCACGTCCGCCGCGTACGACGATCCTGTCGACGCGCTGTCCGCAGCGCAGGCGTCCGCCGCGTGCGCGCAGCCGGCCGACGAGTGCGCCGGTGAGGGCTCCGGCGCCGCCGACGGGCACGGGGAAGCCGTACGTCTGGCCGAGCATCGCCATCAGCCAGCCGTAGCCGCCGCTGCCGGCCGCCTCGGGGGCGAGGTCGGCGTGCAGGGCGTTGCCGGCCAGCAGCAGCCGCCCGCCCGCGCCGCGGAACTCCTCCTCGCCCAGCCGGCGCACGGGCAGGACGAGCGAGCGTGCCGTGCGCAGACCGCCCGCCGCGCGCAGCCGCAGCGCCAGGCGGGTCCCGGCGCGCACCGGCGGGAACGGCGTGAACAGGGCGTCGAGGATGTCGGTGCGCAGGCGCTGCCACAGGTCGTGGAGCTGCCGCCAGGCGGCCCCGTCGCCGGGTGCGAAGGCGTCCACGGAGGCGGCGGTGGTGTCGAGGTCGCGGTCGAGGACCGCGCAGGTGCCGTCGGTGAGGGGGTGGGCGACCACGCCGGGGGCGTGGCTCCAGCGCAGCCCGTGCTCCTCCAGCCGCAGCCCGGTCACGACGGGCGACGCCGCGGCCAGGGGGTAGAAGGAGCTGCACAGGTCGTGCACGTAGCCGGGGTGCACGCCGCTGTCGTGGCGCACGGCCCCGCCGGGTTCCGGCTGCTCCTCCAGGACCTCCACGCTCCACCCGGCGTCCGCGAGCAGGTTCGCCGCCACCAGGCCGTTGGGTCCGGCGCCGATGACGACGGCGTCAGGCATGCCCGCTCCCCGCGCGGCCGGCGGAGGCTCCGGCGGTGCGGGCGGCCGGGCCGGGGCCGGGGTCGTCGCGGCTCTCGCACAGGCGGGCGAGGCGGGCGAGCATGGCGCGGTGGCGGAGCTGGATGAGCACTTCGAAGCCCGCGTTGTGCAGGAAGCCGCCGGCGCCGCGCAGGGGGTGCTCGTCCACGACGACCAGGGTGTGCTCGCCCCACGGTTTCACCTCGATCGCGATACGCGCGGTGCCGAGGGGCCCGGCGTGGGCCTCCAGTTCCAGACTCACGCCTTCCTCGCAGCGGCGTACGACCGTCTCGTTGGACAGCCGGACCGGGCCGATCGGCACCGCGTAGCGGATCGCCGCGTCCTTGTGCGGCCACCGGCCGCGCACCGGTTGCGCGGCGGACGGTCCCACGACCCACTCGGGGTACTTCACTCCGTCGGCCAGGACGTCCCAGACGACCTCGGGCCGGGTTCTGATCAGGCGATGGCGGACGGCCACGAGCGCCTCCGTACGACGGTGGGGAGTGCCGGCCCTCTCGGCCGGCGGTTGCCGGGTGCCCCGCGGGCGCCGGTTCCAACCGCGGCGGCCGTGGCGGTTCACATGGTCGCGCCGATCCAGCCGGCCGCGTCGAGGCGGAACGCGCCGGGGGCGACGACGGCCGCGAGGCCGTCCTCCAGGGCGTCCAGCCGTTCCTCGCCCAGTACGGCGGCCCAGTCGGCGCGCAGCCGGTCGAACACGGCGGCGGAGCGGGCCAGGACGTCGACGCCGCGTGCGGTCAGGCGGACCAGTTTGCGGCGGGCGTCGGCGGGGTCGTCGGTGCGTTCGGCGTACCCCAGGGACACGAGGCGGTCGACGGTCTTGCCCGCCGCCTGCTTGGAGATGCCGAGGCGGCGGGCGATGTCGCTGGCGGCGCTTCCGTCCGGGCCGATCGCCTGGAGGGCGAAGCCGTGCGCGGGGCGGACGTCGGGGTGTCCCTGCCGGGCGAGTTCGGCGTGCAGCGCGTCGATGAGGGTGCGGAAGCCGGCGAAGAGGAGCAGCGGCAGTTCGTACCCGGCGCGCGGCCGGCCGGAGTGCACGCCCGCTCCCCCGGGCTCCTGCGCCGCACCTTCCCGAGATCGGTCAACCTGGTTTACCATCTGATCGTCAACCATATTGACGATGCTAGGAGGAACCGTGTTTCCCGCGCACACGCCGGAGAGCGCCCCTCAGGAGTCCCGCCCGGCGATGCGCCGGGTCGCCGGCACGCTCGGCGGGGCGATCCCCGACGCCGTGGCCCGGCTCGCCACCTCGCCCGATCTGCTCAACGGCTTCCTGTCGGCGAGCGCGAGCTTCGAACGCTCCACGCTCGACCCGGTCGCGCGGGAGGTCGTCATCATGACGGTGGCCGTCCGCAACCGGTGCCATGTGTGCGTCGCGATGCACACGGGCAAGCTCCGCGGGCTCGGCGCCGCGCCCGATCTGATCAGGGCCCTGCGTGAGGACCGTGCGCCGGACGACGCGCGCCTCGCCGCGATCCGGACGTTCACCCTGGAGGTCCTCGCCTCCGCCGGAGCGGTGGACGACGACCGCCTCACGGCCTTCCTCGGCCACGGCTACACCGAGCGCAACGCCCTGGAGGTCGTCCTGGGCATCGGCACGTACACGATGTCGACCTTCGCCAACCGCATGGTCGGGGCCGCCTGACGGCGACGTACGGCCGCGCGAGGGGCGGGTGGGCAAGGCACCCGCCCGGTCCGGCGGGTGCCTCGGTGCTCAGGCCGTGTGGAGGCGCAGGCCGTAGCGGTCGAGGATCTCGTTCACGGGCTGGAACCAGGTCTCGCCGCCGGAGGAGCAGTTGCCCCAGCCGCCCGAGGTGACGCCCTGCGCCTGGTCTCCGGAGATGAAGGAGCCGCCGGAGTCGCCGGGTTCGGCGCACACGCTCGTCCTGGTGAGCTGGTGGACGGCGCCCTGGCTGTAGTTCACCGTCTCGTTCTTCGCGAGGACGGTCCCGCAGTGCCAGTGCGTGGTGGAGCCCGAGCGGCAGATCGACGCGCCGACCGGCGCCTCGCCGGAGCCGCGCACGAGCTGGTCCGGGACGGTGCCCCAGCCGAGGACGACCGGCACGGTCCACCAGCCGCTGCCCACGCTCACCCAGGCGTAGTCGTTGTCGGGGAAGGACGAGCCCTGGAACCAGCCGATCGGGGTATGGTCCCAGCCGCTGACCGCCGCGCCGGGCTGCCCGCAGTGCCCCGCGGTGACGAAGCCGCCCTCGACGGAGAAGCCTATGGAGCAGCGGACGTTGCCGGTGTAGTAGGGATCGCCGCCGACCGTCCCGGCGGCGAAGGTGGTCGGGGCCGAGGCGACCTCGCGGACCTGTACGGGACCGGCCTCGAGCGCCTTCCGCACGAACCGGCTGACATCGTTGTCCCCTCGCCGGGACGCGACGACGTCGACGACCACCCGGTTCGCCTTCGGGTCCACACGCCAGGCGGCGACACCGTCGGGGGCCGCAGCCGCGTCGAGACGCTTCTTCACCGCGTCGAGCCGCGAGGCGGAGTACTGGGCCCGGGTGACGTCGGCACCGGCCGCGCGCAGCTTCCCGGCGAGGGAGGTGTCGGTGACGGCGACGGTCAGCCTTCCGGTACGGCCGTCGAACCAGCTGCCCGCGTAGGCCTGGCCGGCGATGGTTCTGGCCCGGCGGTCGGCATCGGCCGCGGCGCGCTCCTGGGACAGCCGTCGCTCGGCCTGGTCCGCCGTCAGATGCAGGTCGCGCTGCATGGCCTGGACGAGCCCGGGCGACATCTCCGGGGTGGCGGAGCTTGCGGCCGGGGCGGCCTGGGCCGTGGGGACGAGGGCCGCGGCGCTCGCTCCCAGGGCGAGGAGCAGGGCGGCGGCGCCGCGTGAACGGGTGTGACGCATGGGAGGGCTTCCTTCCGTTCGGTGGGGGACACGTCGGCCGCTGACGGCAGACGGACGGACGGTGAGAGCGCTCTCAACCTCAGCCAGGAAGGTACTGCCACGCAGGCCAACTGGTCCATACCTGAAGCGGATCCGACCCGCGGGAACTCATGTGAACCCCAACCGGACGCATCCGGGAGCATCTTGACGAACCATCAGGAGCGGTGGCCCGCGCGGCGGGCCACCGCTCCTGTTCGCGGCGGGTCTCAGCAGCCGATGGGCGAGGAGCCGACGGCCACGTCGTCGAACCACAGGGTGTCGTCACCCGTCCCGTAGCTCTCCCAGCCCAGACGGAGCGCGGTCGGCCGGGGCGGGGTGGTGCGGGCCAGCCACTGCTGGTCGATGTCCTGGGTGGGGACGCCGTCGGCATGCAGGCCGGGGATCTGCTCGTCGCCGAGCCAGGTGTCCAGGTTCGGCGCGCTGGTGTCGATGGCGAACCGCAGGCACTGCCAGCTGCCCGTCGGCAGCGGCCGGCTCTGGGCCACTCCGGCGGGGCTCTGGGCGGGCAGGGTCGCGTCGTCGGTCTCCCGGTTCCACTGGAGGGCGCTGTTCTGTCCGCCGACGCGCAGGCTGCGGCCGGCCTGCGAGGAGTCGGGCATGGAGACGAAGGTGACGTGGGCGGCGGGGAGGGCGGTGGTGTGCCGTACCCACATGCGTACGTACATCACCGGGCCGACGGTGGACAGGTCGGACGCGGCCTCGACGAAGGCGTGGTTGCAGTAGCCCGCCTTGCCGTCGACGCGCAGCGACTTGCCTCCGCTGTGCGCCACCGCAGCGTCGACGACGGCCGTTCCGGCGCCCTGGCAGTCGGGCGCGGTGAACCGCCAGTCGCCGGACGGGGTGGTGCCGGTCTGGTCCTCGAAATCGGAGCAGAAGACGGCGCTGCCGCAGTCCGCGCTCGGCGGCGGGGTCGTGGTGCTGTCTCTTATCCC
>NZ_JALLGL010000529.1 GCF_023072675.1 Streptomyces sp. XM83C | reverse complement strand
GAAGCAAGAACACCCGGCCGACTCCACGGCACGACGTCTACACAGCCCGCAAAACAGACACCACGAAACCGAAGGCGAAGAAGTCGACGACCCCACGGCCTCGCCGCACAGGTTAAAGATCAAGCTAGGAGAAGCGCACCTAGCTTCTGTGGGCACTACTACCTTGCAACGCCTGCCTAGACCTCACTCGGTGGTCAGTGCCCGCAGTTGGAGCAACCGTGTGGCTCTCGGTTCCTCATGCTCCGAATTCCCTAAGGAAGTCTTTCATGAGTTGAACCATATCTTCTTCCGACCAATATGGAAGCCCGGCCCAGGGCCGATAGAGCGATAGCCCCTCGGCGAGGAAGTCGAACATTTCGGAGTCCAGGAGGTGTTCTGTGGCGAAACCCTCCATGGATGCCACAAAGGTCATCGATCGATCTTCCCCAGAAATGAATGTCCGGGCCATTTCGAGCATTTTCTCTTCAGGCTTCACGGAATGTCAAATTTCTTCGGGATCATTGCGGTTACAATGTGGTTTGGATTACTTGCTGAAACTACCACGAATGGCTTCCCGGGGAGTTGGGTTGCTCTGACCTGGATAGTGTCGCGAGCTGCGTCATACTTTACCTTGTCTCCGGTTTCCAGGATGTAGTCGAGGGCGTTCAGTGTCGTAGGGGGCCGCCCCGGACCGCTCCCGGCTACACGTTCGGCTGCGTGGTTACTCAGCGTCCTCCCATGCGGTGTGATCAGCATGGGAATGTGGAAGTCGTTTTCCTGCCTGAACGCCCAGTTCCTGTTGTAGTAAACGGGAAGTTGGCTCGCTGCTTCAGCGGCTGCGCCCTCAGACCTTGCAACCGAAGTTGCGGCTGCAGCCGCTGAACTTCCGACGACTGCGCTACCGCCGGAGGCGCCGCCGGTGACGGCTTCAGCGATTTCTGCGAAGCATACCGGGGCCGTGGCCAGGCATCCGGGGGCCATATCGGCTATAACGGGGGCGGCGGCCACGCTAAGTGCCAGGCCTGCGACCACTCCGAGGACGACCTTCTGCCAGGTTTTGAGCTTTGGTGTGTCTGGGAGTTCGCCGTTCAAGGGGTCGTAGTAGGGGTTGGTCCCCATGGCCCAGCAGCCGGTGCATTGAGATCCGTCTCGGCGCTCAGGTTTGGGGTCGGGGCCCCGTTTGAAGACGACCTGGGCCGAGAATTGGCCACCGTCGTTGTGGATGGTGACGGTCATGGTGCCGGAACCGGTACTGCCGCCGGCTTTCTCGTACTGGAAACTTTGGCTGTAGGTCTGAGTCGAGTGGTAGACCCAGGTTCCGTTGGGGCCGGGAGTCATCCAGTCGTGGTATCTGCCGCCGTTGCCGGTGTTGCAGCCGCGGTCACAGTCCGTGACGGGCCGCAGGCCAGTCGGGTCGGACATGGTGACGGGTGTGTTGTTGGCGTAGGCGTAGCCGTTGAGGGACTCGTGGTCCTCGGGTGCGAGGATGGGGTCTACGGACAGGAAGCGTCCGGTGGCCGGGTCGTATTCGCGGGCGCCGATGTGGGTGAGGCCGGTGTCGATGTCGGCGGGCTTGCCGAGGAAGCCCTTGTCGTCCGGCCATGCTTGCGGTGCGGTGCCTCGGGTTTCGCCGAAGGGCTTGGTGTAACGGCGGGTGATGGCCTGGGTGGTGGCGTCCACGGTCATTGAGGCGGTGCCGTGGTGGTCGTCGACCATCCAGGACAGGCCGGCCTCGGTGCGGACTGCGGTGGCGTCACCGGCGGGGTAGTAGCGCTGGGCCGTGAACTTTTTGGCAACGGTGTCGTAGTGGAGTTCCTGTCCGGCGAGGTAGAGGACGGTCTTGGCCGGGCCACGGCGGATCAGGAGGTCGCCGTTGGCGTCGTAGAGGTAGTCGGTGGTCTTGGTGCCTTCGGTGAGGCGGGTGAGTTCTCCCTCGAGGTCCCAGGTGAGGTTCTGGGCGTTGCCGGTGGGGCCGTAGC
>NZ_JALLGL010000528.1 GCF_023072675.1 Streptomyces sp. XM83C | reverse complement strand
GCCCGGCCCCGACACGCAGACGGCCCCCACGGTCGCCTCCCCGTCGGCCCCGCACGAGGCCTGGCCGCCCCCGCAGCCGCCCGGCACGCCCGCGTACGGCGGCGGAGCGGGTGCGGGCAACGGCTGGGGCGCGCCGTACCCGGTGCAGCCCGCGCCGAAGAAGCCCGGCCGCGGCGGACTCGTCGCGGCGGTCCTGGTGGCCGCGCTCGTCGCCGGCGGCCTGGGCGGCGGCATCGGCTACCAGCTCGCCAAGGGCAACGACGACAGCGGCTCCACCACCGTCTCCGCCTCCACCAGCGGCGGCGACGTCAAGCGCGACCCCGGCACCGTCGCCGGTGTCGCCGCGAAGGCCCTGCCGAGCACCGTCACCATCGAGGCCGAGTCCACCAGCGGCGAGGGCGGTACCGGTACCGGGTTCGTCTTCGACAAGCAGGGCCACATCGTCACCAACAACCACGTCGTGGCGGACGCCGTGAACGGTGGCAAGCTGACGGCGACGTTCCCCGACGGCCGCAAGTACGACGCCGAGATCGTCGGCCACGCACAGGGCTACGACGTCGCGGTCATCAAGCTGAAGAACGCGCCGTCCAATCTCAAGCCGCTCACCCTCGGCGACTCCGACAAGGTCGCCGTCGGTGACACCACCATCGCCATCGGCGCACCCTTCGGGCTGTCCAACACCGTCACGACGGGCATCATCAGCGCCAAGAACCGCCCCGTCGCCTCCAGCGACGGCTCCGGCAGCCAGGCGTCGTACATGAGCGCCCTCCAGACCGACGCGTCGATCAACCCCGGTAACTCCGGCGGCCCGCTGCTGGACGCCCAGGGCAATGTCATCGGCATCAACTCCGCGATCCAGTCCACCGGCAGCGGCGGTTTTGGCTCCGGGCAGGCCGGCTCGATCGGCCTGGGCTTCGCCATCCCGATCAACCAGGCCAAGTTCGTCGCCCAGGAACTGATCAGGACCGGCAAGCCCGTCTACGCCAAGATCGGCGCGTCCGTCTCCCTGGAGGACACCACCGACGGCGCGAAGATCACCCAGCAGGGCGCGGGCGGCGCCGCCTCCGTCGAACCGGGTGGCCCGGCGGCCAAGGCGGGCCTCAAGCCCGGCGACGTCATCACCAAGCTCGACGACCGCGTCATCGACTCCGGTCCGACCTTGATCGGCGAGATCTGGACCCACAAGCCCGGTGACGAGGTCACCATCACCTACGTGCGCGACGGCAAGACCCACACCGTCGACCTCACCCTCGGCTCCCGCACGGGCGACAGCTGACGCACGGCGCGGTGCCCGGTACCCCCCCGGCCGTGACGTCCGGGCAGAGACCGGCGCCCGCGCCGCGCCGCGAGAGCAACCGTCATCGCCTGCCCCCGGGAGGCCCGGCCGCCCCGTACCGGCGACCGGGCCTCCGCACACCCCCGGGCAACCCGTGCGCCTTCACCCCACCCCACAGCCCGGTACTCTGTAGGCGCTCCGTCCCATCCGGGCGCCGAGCAAGGTGGGTTGCCCGAGCGGCCTAAGGGAACGGTCTTGAAAACCGTCGTGGCGCAAGCCACCGTGGGTTCAAATCCCACACCCACCGCACAGGTGAACGGCCCCTGACCAGGAGAAACGGTCGGGGGCCGTTGGCATGCCCGGTGCCCCGTCGGCCCCCGCTGTTCCCCCGTCACGCGGCAGGACGGCTCCGTGGTGAGCACGCCCCTGGCCTTCCACGGGGACAGCACCCACTGCGACGAGTTCCCCGACCCGGGGTTCTTCGCCCGGACCGGTGGGGCGGATCGGGAGGGAGCGGATCGCCGTTCGAGGGGCGGTTTCCCGTGGCACGGGTCCGGGTGTCCATGCCGGATCGGGGCCGGCCGGATGCTCTTATGGATGTCAAGCAGCGGTTGTGAGGTGATTCGGGGCCGCTGCGGTGGCGTTGGTGATGGTCAGGACGTGGTAGATCTCGCGGGCGACGAACCGCTTGAGGCAGCGGATGATCTCCT
>NZ_JALLGL010000527.1 GCF_023072675.1 Streptomyces sp. XM83C | reverse complement strand
GTTCCTGACGGGGGCGGGGGCGCCGTGACGGACAGCGTCGACGACGGACCCGGCGCCGCGCGCGGGGGAGGCCGGGCCGGGGCGTGGGGTGCGGGGCTGCTGCTGCTCGCGGTGAGTGTCGTGATCGGCTGCCGTACGGCGGACAGCGACGGCATCACACCCGTGCCGCAGCTCCTCGCCCTCCTGCCCTGGCTGCTCGCGCCCACGGCTGCGGCCCTGCTGATGGCGCTGTTCGCCCGCTGGTGGACAGGGCTGGTGTGGGGCGTGGTCGTGCTCGGGCTGCTGGCCTGGTTCATGGACCCGTACGGCAAGACCCACGACCCCGCCGGCGCCCCCGTCGCCTCCTTCCGGGTGCTCACCGCGAACGTCGAGTTCGGCCACGCCACCGACGCCCTGGTCGGCGCCGTACGACGGGAACGTCCGGACATCGTGTTCGTCGCCGAATGCGACACCGCCCGCTGCGAGCCGGCCCTGCGCCGCGACCTGGCCGCCGACTACCCGTACCGGCAGGCCGTGGACGCCACCGGCTCCGCCGGCTCGGTCCTGCTCAGCCGCTTCCCTCTGACGCCCGCCGCCGGAGTCCAGGGCCGCATGGGCATGCCGGGCGCCGTCGCCGACATCCGCGGGCACCGGGTACGGCTCCAGCTCGCGCACCCCATGCCGCCGCTGCCGCAACAGCTCGACGTGTGGCGCCGCGAACTGGGCGCCCTGCGCGACTGGGCCGCCGCCGACCGCACCACCCCGACCGTCCTCGCCGGCGACTTCAACGCCTCCCAGGACCACGCGGCCTTCCGCCGCATCCTCGACACCGGGCTCCAGGACGCCGCCCGCCTCGCCGGGCACGCCCGCACCCCGAGCTGGCCCGCCCGCACAACACCGCTGGTCGGCGCGCAGATCGACCACGTCCTGCTGTCCCGGGACTTCTCCGTCACCGAGGCCCGCTTCCTGGACCTCCGGGACAGCGACCATCGCGCCCTTGTGACGAGCGTGACGCTGCACGCCTCCTGAAGAATCAGGACGCTAACCTTACGTGTCCGTCCTGGCCAGGGTTTGACGGGCTACAACTCACGCGAAGGGTTGCGCACATGGGCATTCTCACTCTCCTGCGGAACGCGTTCGGCCGGTCACGCAAAGCACGCACGGCCGAGGCGGAGAGTGCGGCACCGACGTCCGTGCAGGACGCCGAGCCCACGATCCCGGCCCCCTCCACGGAGCCGGAACCGGCCTCGACCCCGGAGCCGGCAGCGGCCCCGGAGGCCAGGACCGAGCCGACCCCGACGCCGGAACCGACGCCGGCCGAGCCCGCGACCGCCGAGGTCCCGTCCCCGCGCGACGCGGCGTACGAGCTGGTGGCGGCGGCCTTCGACAACGTGACGGTGCCCAAGCAGACGCAGGAGCCGGAGCCGACCCCGGCACCCGAGGCGGAGGCGAAGCCCGCCGAGCCGAAGCCGGAGGCCGCCGAACCAAAGACGGAGGCCGCCGAGCCCACGGCCGACGCCGCCGAGCCGACGCCGGAGCCGGAGGCCGCCGAACCCACGCCCGAGGCGAAGGCAGAGCCCGCAGCGGAGGAGCCCGAGACCGCCCCCGAGCCGGAAACGAAGGCCGAGGCGGAGGCCGAACCGGCGACGGTGGCCGAGACCGCCCCGGAGCCCGAGGCGGAGGAAGCCCCGGAGGCGGAGCCCGCGAAGCCGGAGGCGAAGACCGAGGCCGAGCCGAAGCCCGAGCCGAAGCCCGAACCGAACGCCGAGGCGGAGCCCGCCCCGGAGGCGAAGGCGGAGCCCGCCCCGGAGCCCGAGGCGAAGCCGGAGGCTGAGGCGAAGCCCGAGCAGGCCCCCGAACCCGAGCCCGCCCCGGAGGCGGAGACCGAGCCCGCCACGGAGCCCGAGCGGGAGCCGGAGCCCGCCGACGCTGAGGCCGAACCCGCCACCGCTGAGGCCGAACCCGCAGCCGAGCCCGAGGCCGAAGCCACGCCGACCCCCGAAGCCGAAC
>NZ_JALLGL010000526.1 GCF_023072675.1 Streptomyces sp. XM83C | reverse complement strand
AGCCACTGCGGGCGGGGCTGGGGGAGCCGTCGCGGGCCGGGTCAGGAGAGCCGAGGCGGGCCGGGTCGGTCGGAGGCGCCGGATCGGTCGGAGGCGCCGGACCGGTCGGAGGCGCCGGATCGGTCGAAGGCGCCGGATCGGTCGGAGGCGCCGGGCTGAACGAGGCCGGTCCCGTGGGGGAGGGCGTCTGATGCGGACCCGGCAGGTCTACCACGTCGTCGACTCCCACACCGAGGGCATGCCCACCCGCGTCGTCACCGGCGGCATCGGCACACTGCCCGGCGCCACCATGGCCGAACGCCGCCGGCACCTCGTCGAACGGCTCGACCACGTCCGCACCCTGCTCATGTACGAACCCCGCGGCCACGCCGCCATGAGCGGAGCGATCCTCCAGCCGCCCACCCGGCCCGACGCCGACCACGGCGTCCTGTTCATCGAGGTGTCCGGTGCCCTGCCGATGTGCGGCCACGGCACGATCGGCGTCGCCACCGTGCTCGTCGAGACCGGAATGGTGCCCGTCGCCGAACCCGTCACGACGGTACGGCTCGACACACCGGCCGGGCTCGTCACCGTCGACGTCCACGTCGAGGACGGCGCCGCCCGGTCCGTGACACTGACCAACGTGCCGTCGTACTGCGCCGGTCTCGACCTGAAGGCCGACGTCCCCGGACACGGCACCGTACGGTACGACCTCGCCTACGGCGGCAACTTCTACGCCTTCGTCGACCTCGACGCGCTCGGGCTGCCCTACGACCGGCAGCGCAAGGACGAACTGCTCGCCGCCGGACTCGCCGTCATGGACGCCGTCAACGCCGGACCCGGCCGGCCCGTCCACCCGGAGAACCCCGACATCGCCGGCCTCAAACACGTGTACCTCACCGCGCCCGGCTCCGACGCCCGGCACTCCCGGCACGCCATGGCCGTCCACCCCGGCTGGTTCGACCGGTCGCCGTGCGGCACCGGCACCTCGGCGCGGATGGCGCAGCTCCACGCGCGAGGGGAACTGCCCCTCGGGGCGGACTTCGTGAACGAGTCGTTCATCGGCACCCGGTTCGTGGGAAGGCTCGTCGAGGAGACCCGGGTGGGAGGCCTGCCCGCGGTCGTGCCGACCGTCACCGGGCGGGCCTGGATCACCGGCACCGCACAGTACTTCCTGGACCCGGACGATCCTTTCCCCGCCGGTTTCCTACTCTGAGGAGCCCGCGAGATTCCCCTCAGCCCCGGAGGCACACACCATGGGTGGCCACCTGAAGCAAGCCCACCTCATCACCGCGCAGGAACGCCTGCGCGACCAGGTGGCCCACGCCCTGCGCGCCGCGCTCATCTCCGGGGAACTCCAGCCGGGACGCGTGTACTCGGCGCCCGCCCTCGCCTCCGACTTCGGGATCTCCGCGACGCCGGTGCGGGAAGCGATGCTCGACCTCGTACGGGAAGGGCTCGTCGAACCCGTCCGCAACAAGGGGTTCCGCGTGACCGAGGTCAGCGAGAAGGACCTCGACCAGTACAGCGAACTGCGCGCCCTGATCGAGGTGCCGACCGTCGCCGCGGTCACGCGGACGGCGACGCGGGAACAGCTGGAGGCGCTGCGGCCGATCGCCGAGGAGATCGTCACGTCGGCCCGCGACCACGACCTCATCGGCTACCTGGACGCCGACCGCCGCTTCCACCTCTCCCTCCTCGCCCTGCACGGCAATGACCGGCTCGTGGAGACGGTGGGAGACCTCCGGAAACGATCCCGCCTGTACGGCCTCACAGCCCTGGACGAACAGGGCCTGCTGGTCGCGTCGGCCGAGGAGCACGTGGAACTGCTGGACCGGATGCTGGAAGGCGACGAGTCGGCCGCGGAAGCGGTGATGCGCCGCCACCTGGGCCACGTACGAAAGCTGTGGGCAGCGGAGGGGTAAGGGGCGCCGACCGAGGGGCAAGGGGCGCCGACCAGGGGTGCCCCTCACCGCAATCGCGCGGCCCGCGGTCATCGACGGCCCCACCACGCC
>NZ_JALLGL010000525.1 GCF_023072675.1 Streptomyces sp. XM83C | reverse complement strand
CCTCCGAACCGCCCTCCGAACCGCCCTCCGAACCGCCCGCCGGCGCGGCGAGACCGCTGCTGCCGATCGCGGCGGCCGTACGGTCCTCGTCGGTGACACGGAACGCGTCGGCCGGGACGGACGGCCCGGCGTACTCGGGTCCCGGCTGCCGTTCCGCGCCGGCGACCCGCACCCGCAGCGTCACCTCGAAGGGCCCCGCGCCGAAGCGTTCCGCGACCCGCTCGGACAGATGGACGGCCAGGTAGTAGGCACCGGCGACGCGCATACCGCTGACGGAGTCCTGGACGGCGTACCGGTTGGCGTACCGGACGGACGGCAGGGCGTCCAGCGCGGCGGTCTTCGGCGTGCCGCCGTACGAGACGGTGGCGTCGTCGACGGGGACCCGGGCCGGGTTGCTCAGATGCAGGCCGAGGGCGCCGCTGACCAGGCCGGACGTGGTGGCGGGGGCACTGCTCAGCTCGGCGGTGGCGGACAGCCGCTGCCCCCAGTCGACAGGGACCTTGTAGAAGAGGGTCTGCCCCGGGGCGAGCGTGGCGCTCCACGCTCCCTCTCCGACCGGTGCCGCGGAGGCGAAGCCGCTGCCGCCGGGGCGCCTGCGGGCCGGGCCGGCCGGCGGCGGCAGGGACTCGGAGGGTTCCGCCTCGGGCGCGGAGGTCGGGCCGGGCCGTTTCAGCGGCGCCTCGGCGGCGGCGGTCAGCTCCAGCTCCCAGGCCACGCCGGACGCCGTGGCGGAGGACGTGGAGGTACGCAGCCGCTCGACGGCGACGTAGTAGGTGCCCGCATCCTTGCAGGCCGGCCTGCCGTTGCCCGCCTCGCGCGTCCCCCACGCGGTGACCGGCCGGGGGCTGCGGGCGCCGCCGATGCTCGCGGTGTCGGTCGAGCAGTAGTGGCCGTCGGCGTCCTGGAGGGCGACGCGGATGCCGTCGCTCGCGGCGACCTCGGTGCCGGGCGGGGGGACGGCGGTGACGGCGACGTACGTGGTGGACACGGCGTCCAGGGCGAGCCGGTAGTACGACTTGCCGTCGGGCGGCAGCGAGGAGCGGTAGGTCCCGCCGGGTTCGAGGAGCTGGGCGGTGGTGGTGGCCGGTGCGGCGGTCACCCGGCGCCCGGCCGGGTCGAAGCCGTACCCGCCGGGCTCGGCCGCGCCCGCACAGGGCGGTGTCACGGCCACGAGCGCCCCCGCCGCCACGGCCGCCACGGCCCCGCGCACCACCGTCCCCGTCCTGCACCGCCCCACGACGCGCCACCCCTCGTCCCGGCCGAAGCTGCACAAAACCCCGACCGCTCGCTCGGGCGGTCGGGGCCTGTTTCAGATTCTGGTGTCGGTACTCACGAACCCGTGGGCACGGAGTCAGTCGCCTCCGTCCACAGATCCTGCTCGGCGCGATCCGCCTGGATCTGGCGGTACACGAGGAGCCCGCCGATGGCGGCCAGTGCGACCAGGAGAAGCTTCTTCACCGCGCGACCTCGTCTTTCCTTGACGTAGGGGACCTCTGGCGCCCGACTATACACACCGACCGATATCCAACGGTGACCTGGGATCCGGCCGCCAACTGCCCCTCCGCGCACGGCCACAGACAGGCCCCAGAACCGGAAGATCCCCCTCCATCGAGCACCCTCTCCGGCACGCTCCCCGCCCCCGACGGCGATCCCGGCACCCCTGTACGCCCATCCGAGTGGTGTTCATCAGAACATCGACGCGCCACGAGCGTCGGTGCTCCCCTTCTCGATCCCCATACACATCATGAGGAAAGTACGCAAATCGCCCAACCCGAAAGTGAGGGGATCATGGCCAGGAACCAGGTCAAGCAGCTGTGGACCGTCATCGTCACCGCCTTCCTCGCGCTGTGCACGGCGCTCGGACTCGTCACCACGAACGCCGCCACGGCGGTAGCGCAGACCGAGCCGACCCGCAACAGCGGCACCGGCGAGGCCGAGAGTCCACAGGTGACGATCCCGGCCCAGTCCTCCCGGCCCCGGTCCCCCTGGTCCCTCGCCCGGGCCCTGCCCCCCACGAT
>NZ_JALLGL010000524.1 GCF_023072675.1 Streptomyces sp. XM83C | reverse complement strand
GCTCAGGGGGGCTCAGGGGGGCTCACGGGAGCGCCGAGCCCGGAGGGCGGACCCCCGGGCGGCGCTCGCGCGGGCTACTCGGGGGTCTCCTCCAGCGCATGGGCCACCAGCGCGAGGAGGGTCTCCACGACCGAGATCCGCCGCCGCGCGTCCATGATCAGGACGGGTATGTGCGCGGGGATCGTGAGGGCTTCGCGTACGTCCTCGGGCTCGTACAGCTCGCTGCCGTCGAAGTGGTTGACGGCGACGACGTACGGCAGCCCGCAGCTCTCGAAGTAGTCCAGCGCGGGGAAGCAGTCCTTCAGCCTGCGGGTGTCGGCCATGACGACGGCGCCGATCGCACCGCGCACCAGGTCGTCCCACATGAACCAGAACCGCTGCTGCCCCGGCGTGCCGAACAGATAGAGCACGAGGTCGTCGTCGAGCGTGATACGGCCGAAGTCCATGGCCACGGTCGTGGTCAGCTTGTCCGGCGTGGCGGTGAGGTCGTCGGTCTCCTCGCTGGCCTCGGTCATCAGCGCCTCCGTCTGCAGGGGCGTGATCTCCGAGACGGAGGTGACCAGCGTGGTCTTGCCGACGCCGAACCCGCCGGCCACGACGATCTTCGTGGCGATGGGGGCCCGGGTGCGGTCCGTCTGCCAGGCCTTGGGGTCGTCGTCGGGCTCGACGAGTGGGGTGACGCCTGCGGCGTCAGAGACGGCGGAGTCCACTCAGCACCCTTTCCAGCAACGCGCGGTTCGGACGGCCCGTGCCATGGCCGGTGCCGGTGCCGTATACACGGATCTTTCCCTGGTCCGCGAGGTCGCTCAGCAGCACGCGGACCACGCCGAGCGGCATCTTCAGCAGCGCGGCGATCTCGGCCACCGTGCGCATACGGCGGCACAGTTCGACGATGGCCCGCATCTCCGGCATGCCGGGGGTGGCGGGCGTGTCCCCGTTGGCCAGTTCCTTGCGCTCCTCGGGGGCCTCGAGCGCCGCGACGAACGTCTCGACGAGGAGGACGTGCCCGAAGCGGGTGCGGCCACCGGTGAGGGAGTACGGGCGGACGCGGGCCGGCCTGCGGTCGGCGCCGCGCACCGGGAGCCTGGCCGGTTTGCGTGTCGGGGAACCACCGGCCGGAGAACCGCTGCTGCTGCTCATCGGCCGCTCCCCGCCGCCGCGGACTCGGCCTGCGCCCCGGCCTCCAGGGACTGCCGCAGTTCGCTGCGGAGTTCCGGGGTGAGGACGTGGCCGGCACGCCCGACGAACAGGGCCATGTGGTACGCGACGACACTCATGTCGCAGTCGGCGGAGCCGTGGACGCCGAGCAGCGATCCGTCGCTGATCGACATCACGAACAGGCTGCCCTCGTCCATGGTGACCATGGTGTGCTTGACGCCGCCGAACTCCATCAGTTTCGCGGCGCCGACGGTGAGGCTGCCGATGCCGGAGACGACGGTGGCGAGATCGGCGGCGGAGCCGCGGGGGCCGGTTCCGGCGCGCTGCGGGCGGTTCCTGGCCTCCTCGTTGCGGCCCGGGTCGGAGGAGAGCAGCAGCAGGCCGTCGGACGAGACGACCGCCACTGACTGGATACCGGGCACCTCCTCGACCAGGTTGGTCAACAGCCAGTGCAGATTGCGGGCTTCACTGCTCAGTCCGAAGGTACTGGGCGCGGTCAACTACTTGCCTCCTCGACTGTGCCCCCCGTGTCTTCTGCGGCGTGTGTCTGTCCTGCGTGCGGTGCCTTGTTCTGTGCGGTCTGCTCGGCGATCTCGGCCTCCGCGTCGCGGTAGCCGGCTGCCGCCCCCCGGCGGAAGCCGCCGAGCCTGCGGCGCAGGGCGTCGGCGTCCACGGACCCGGCACGCTGCCGCGGGGCCCGGGTGGTGGGTGCGGTGATCCTGGGAGTGCGCTTCGGCAGCCCCTTGGCGGTGAGCTGTTCCTCTCCGTCGTCGGCGGTGCGCTGGTGTTCGACGTCGGAGGGGGCCGCGGGGGCGGGCTCGGCATCGGCCTCGGCGGCGGCATCGGCGTCGGCCTGGGCGGCGAGCGGGGCCGCGTGGTC
>NZ_JALLGL010000523.1 GCF_023072675.1 Streptomyces sp. XM83C | reverse complement strand
GCCGGGGCCGGGGAGCAGGGCTCCGGGCGGCTCGCGGCCCCGCCCGGCGACCTCCCGCCCCTGCCCGGCTCAGCCCGTTGCCTCCCGGATGCGTGCGAGCAGCGCGCGCAACCGCTCCCGGTCCTCCGCGTCCAGCCCGGCCGTGGCCTCCGCGAGTGCCTCACGGTCGAGCTCCTCGGCCTCCCGGTGGCACACCACGCCCGCCGGCGTCAGCCGTACGAGGAACGCCCGCCGGTCCTCCGGATGGCGCACCCGCTCCACCAGGCCGTCCCGCTCCAGGCTGTCGACCAGACTGGTCGTCGTACGGGCCGCGACCCCCGTCATCTCGCTCAGATCCCGCATCCGCAGCGGCTTCTCGGACCGGGCGAGCATGCGCAGCGCCCGCAGCCGGGCCACCGACGCGCCTTTCTCACGCAGCCGTGCCTCGACGAACAGCCGCAACCGGTAGGTCGTCTCGTACAGCTCGTCGATCAGGATGTCGCTGCTGCCCTGCACCGCCATGGCCGTCCCCGCTCTCGTGCGTCCCCGCTCCGTCCCGTGAAAACCAATTCTATGAGCATCCACATAGTGAGTATGCTCAGCATGTGTTGTCGTCGCCCCGTGGCCTGCTGCCGTCCCGTCCGTCCCGCCCATTCTCCGCTCGCGCCTTCCGCCCGAGTCAGCGCCTGGTCGTCCCGGTCGTCTGCGTCTGCGTGACGTTCATCGCCATCGCCGACGGAGCCATCACGACCGTGGCGCTCCCCTCCATCGCCCGCCAGTTCGATCTGACCACCGCGGCCCTGGACGGCGTCGTCGTGGTCTACCCGGTGTGCCTCGCCATGGCCGTGCCCGCGTCCGCCTGGCTCGTGGAACGCTTCGGAGGCAAACGGGTCCTGCTCACCGCCCTCACCGGCTTCCTCGCCTCCTCGTTCGCCTGCGGCGCCGCGGCCGACCTGGGCCAGCTCGTCGCCTTCCGGGCCGTCCAGGGCGTGTCGGCGGGTGTGCTCTTCCCGTCCTCGGCCGCCCTGATGTTCGCCACGTTCGACACCGCCGAGCAGGTGAGGCTCCAGCGGTACCTGATCATTCCGCAGCAGATCGCCCCGGCCGCCGCGCCCGTCGCCGGCGGCCTGCTCGTGGACCATCTGTCCTGGCGCTGGGTGTTCTACGTCAACCTGCCCGTGGGCCTGCCCGCCGTGCTGTTCGGCGCGTTGTTCCTCGCGGGCCACCGCGGCGCCCGCCCCGGCCGCTTCGACCTGCCGGGCCTGCTGCTGAGCGCCGCCGCCCTCGGCGGGCTGATGTACGGCGTCTGCGAAGGACCCAACCGCGGCTGGACCGACCCGGCCGTCACCGTCGCCCTGGCACTCGGCGCGGTCCTCCTCGCCGCCGCCGTCGCCGTCGAACTGCGCACCAGCGCACCGCTGCTGAAGCTGCGTCTCTTCACCGACCGCCTCTTCCGCGACACCAACCTGCTCAACCTGATCGGCCTGATCCCCATCATGGGCGCCCTGTACCTGGGGCCGCTCTTCCTCCAGCAGGCCCAGGGCCGCAGCGCCCTCGAATCGGGCACCAGCACCTTCCCCGAGGCCTTCGGCGTGCTGCTGACCGTCCAGGTCGTCGGCGTCCTGTACGCCCGTGTCGGACCGCGCCTCATCGTCGGGTGCAGCCTCGTCGCCGTCAGCGCCGTCCTGCTGCTCTTCGCCACCTGCGACGCGGACACCGGCCTGTGGACGTTCCGCGCCTGCATGTTCCTGTACGGCATCGCCATCGGCGGGTTCTTCCTCCCCACCACCGTCGCCTCCCTGGCCACCCTGCCCCGCGCGGACGTCGCCCAGGCCTCCACCCTGAACACCGTCGTACGGCAGACGGGCGGCGCCCTCGCACCCGCCGCCGTCACCACCGTCCTCGTCCTCGGCACCCCCGCGACCGCCGCCGCCCACCCGCCCGTCACCGCCTACCAGCACGCCTATCTGGCGCTCGCGGCGATCGCCGCGCTCACCGCGGTGTTCGCGTTCACCCTGCCCGACACGGCGGCCCGCGCCCCGGCCCGCGGCTCCACCACCCACA
>NZ_JALLGL010000522.1 GCF_023072675.1 Streptomyces sp. XM83C | reverse complement strand
CCCGTGACCGGCGCCCACCGGCCCACCGGCCGCCGTGCCGGCACCCGCAGCGTGCCTGCCCGCCGTGCCGCCACCCGCGTCGCCGCCCCTCACAGCGACGCCACCGGCGGGGTGACCGTGGGCCATGCCATCGGTACCGCCACCGCAACCGGCACCGTCGGCGGTACCGGGACCTGCCCCGGCACCGACGCCACCGGCACCCCCACCAGCGGGCCCGGCTCCAGCAGTGCCGCCACTGCCGCGGCGGGCGGCCACACCGGCGTCGGCCCGCCCGGCGGCGTCGGCGTGCGCGACGGCGTCCGGGCGCCCCGCAGGCGGCGTCGGCTCCAGCGCCGCCAGCATCGGTTCGCACTGGTGGTTCCGCCAGGGCGTCCAGGGACGGCACCGGCAGTGCGTGGCCGCGGCGAGCCCGACCGGCGCCGCCACCTCTGCCGGCCCGCCCGCCCGGGCCGACCCGGCCGCCCGGGCCGGCCCGCCCGCCCGGGCCGGCCCGGCCGCTCCGGTCGCGTCGCCCGACCCGGCCGGCCCGGAGGCCGGGTCGCCGCTCCCGCCCTCCGGCGTGCCGGTGAGGCCGGCGCGGCGGCCGGTGAACTCGACGGTCCCGCCCTGCGCGGTGTGCGTCTTCTGCCAGTCCTGCAGTGACTCGTACGCCGCGTGGTCCATGAACGACCCGTCCAGTTCCACGACGGCGTGGGCGCCCTGGGGTACGAGGTGCAGGGCCCGGCTGAGCCGGGGCACCGCGAGGAACGTCAACTGACCTCGGACTCTGACGTGATGGACTCCTTCCTGCTCGTCATGGCTGATACGGGTGCGGGTGAGCCGGTGCAGGGCGGTGCCGACGGCGACGGCGATCCCCAGTGCGACTCCTTGCAGGACGCCCAGGAAGATCACGCCGAGGAGCGTGGTGGCGTACACCAGCACTTCGCGGTGGCGGGTCACCGTGCGGATGTGGTGCAGGGACACCATCTGGATGCCGACGGCCATCACCAGGGCGGCGAGCGAGGCGAGCGGGATGCGCTCCAGGATCGGGACCATCAGCAGCGCGGCGACTACTACGAGAACGCCGTGCAGCATCGTGGAGTTCCGGCTCACGGCACCCGCGTTCACATTGGCCGTGCTGCGTACCGCGACCCCCGCGACCGGCAGCCCGCCGAGCGCCCCGGAGACGATGTTGGCGGAGCCCTGGCCGAGCAGTTCGCGGTCGAGGTCGGAGCGGCGGACCGGCACCGCGGGAGCAGGCCGGGAGGCGGCCAGCCGGTCCACGGCGACCGCGCCGAGCAGCGACTGCACGCTGCACACCAGCGTGACGGTGAGCACGGCGGCGAGCAGGCCGAGCACCGGACCCTCGGGCAGCCCTGCCAGGGCGTGGCTGCGCCAGGAGGGCAGCTCCACCTGTGGCAGGGTCAGTCCGGCGAGGGCGGCGGTCGCGGTGGCGCCGGCGACGGCGACGAGAGGCGCGGGCACGATGCGCAGCAGGCGTCCGGTGCGTCCGGGCAGGCGCGGCCAGAGCAGCAGCAGCGTCAGGGTCAGGACGCTGACGGTCACCGCCCCCGGGTGCAGGTCCGCCAACTGGGCGGGCAGGGCGCGCACATTGTCGGGGACGGAACTCTGCGGGCTGCCGCCGAGGACGATGTGCAGCTGGGCGACGGCGATGGTGACGCCGATACCGGCGAGCATGCCGTGCACGATGGCGGGGCTCACCGCGAGGGCCGTGCGCGCCACCCGCAGGCAGCCGAGGCCGAGCTGGACCAGGCCGGCCAGCACGGTGATCGCGCAGGTGGTCCGCCAGCCGTAGCGCTGGATGAGGTCGGCGGTGACGACGGTGAGGCCCGCGGCGGGCCCGCTGACCTGGAGGGGGCTGCCCCCGAGTCGTCCGGTGACGAGTCCGCCGACGGCGGCGGCGACCAGGCCGGACTGGAGGGGGGCGCCGGTGGCGAGGGCGATGCCGAGGGAGAGCGGCAGGGCGATCAGGAAGACGGTGATCGAGGCGGACAGGTCGGCGCCCGCGATGCGGAAACGCCGGTCCGGGGGAGGGCTGTGGGGTTGGCTCTTAACAA
>NZ_JALLGL010000521.1 GCF_023072675.1 Streptomyces sp. XM83C | reverse complement strand
CTACAACCGCCGTCGCCTGCGCAAGCACAAGATCTTCGGCTACCTCACACCGGCCGAGACCAGACAGCGACATCAACACGCCCTCGCGGCATAACGAACGAGTGTCCAAGATCACGGGGAAACTTCAAGCTGATCCACACCAACCTCTGGCGGGGAGACATCTGGCCGCCAGCGGGGACCTCTAACCGGCCGCCAGCAGGGAGAACTACTGGCCGCCTACGGGGAGCACTACATGGCCGTTGACACACGACAACGAGGCCGGCATCGCCCTGCTGGACCAGGCGGCCGAACGATGCGGGCCGCGCCTGGACAAGGCCCTGGTCGACCAGGGTTCCAAGGACGCCGTGATCATCCATGGCGCAGTGAACGGCATCCGCCGAGGTGGTCCGGCGCAACCTCGCCGACGAGGGCAAAGGCATCGCCCCACAGCCCGTCCGATGGCGGGTCGAGCAGGTCAACGCCACCCGCATGCTTCATCGGCGTCTCGCCCGTGACCACGACCACCGGCCCGACAATGCCGCCTCCCGCATCTACTGGGCCTCCACCGCCGGCATGCTCCGCCGCCTCACCCCCCATACTTCCGCTTGGCGGGACGACGTGGAGCTGGCCGCGTGAACGTCAGCGAACTCCTGCGCCTGCTGCAAGCCGAGCACGACGAGACCGCCGCCCGCGCCGGCAACCTGCGCGGACAGATCGAGCACCTCACCACTGCCCTCGCCGAGACCAGGCCCGCCTGACCGAACTGGCCGCCACCCGCAAGGTCGTCGACGGCCTCGCCACGCCCGGCCACGAACCGGCTCCCGCGGAGAGCGCGACCGTCTACCAGCGCATCGTGACCGCCTTCAACGAGCACCCCGGGACCGTGTTCCGCGTCCGTGATCTGCACGAACACCTCGGCCTGCCCACCGCCGAGCCCTCGACCGACGTCACTCGCTCCCGCCAGGGACGACTCGCCCGTCAAGGACTCCTCGAACAACCCGGACGCGGCCAATATCAGAAACGGACTTCACACCCTCTGATATCAGCCAGCACAGGGACTGGATCTGCCGGTGAGTAATGAGGAAGCAGGCGAGTTTCAGGAACGCCTCGTGGATGTCGGGCCCACGTTCCCAACGGATGCGAAGGCATCGGAAGCCGTGCAGCCAGGCAAAGGCCCGTTCGACCACCTACCGGTAGGTTCCCAGCCCGGTGCCGTGCCGGGTTCCGCGTCCGGAGATGGCCGGAACGATGCCACGAGCGCGGACCTGGTCGCGGTAGACGTCGTGGTCGTAGCCGCGGTCGGCGAACAGCGAGTCCGGCTCACGGCGAGGACGGCCGATGCGGCCGCGGACCGGCGGGATCGCGTCGAGCAGTGGCAGGAGTTGGATGACGTCGTTGCGGTTGCCGCCGGTCAGCAGGACCGCGAGCGGGGTGCCGTGCCCGTCGGTGATCAAGTGGTGTTTCGAGCCTGCCCGGCCCCGAGGTCATGGGCCTGAACGACATCAAGGGCTGCGTCGAGAACCCCACAGGCTTCGACTGCGTCATGGCCGCCATCGGCATCATCCCGTGGGGCAAGCTCAAGCTCGTCACCAAGCTCGACGACGGCCTCGACGCCATCAGGGGCCTACGTGCCGCCCGCCGCTCCGTGAGCTGTCTGGCCGGAGCAGCGCACAGCTTCCCCGCAGGCACCAAGGTCCTCATGGCCGACGGCACGAGCCGCTCGATCGAACAAATCAGGACCGGCGACCTCGTCACCGCCACCGACCCAGTCACTGGTGAAACTGCCCCGGCAGGTCACTCGGACCATCCACACTCCCGACGACCGGGACTTCACCGAGGTCACCCTCACCGACGGATCCGCGCTTACCTCGACCAGCCACCACCCCTACTGGTCCGAATCCGACCGGACATGGAAGAAGGCGAGCGCACTCAAGGCTGGCGACACGCTGCGCAACCCGCAGAACAGCGCCCCTGCCGTCGCCAGTACCCGTCATTGAGCACTGTGCATCGTGAAACGTGCAGGTGAGGTGGGCTGGTGTGCGGGCGAGTTGCCGTGCTCGCGCTGGTCGGCGGCGGGTGTCCATGGTGAAGATCGTCTGCCCTGTCGGCTGAGGCGGT
>NZ_JALLGL010000520.1 GCF_023072675.1 Streptomyces sp. XM83C | reverse complement strand
GGGTTCGAGCGGGCCGTACGGACCCGTCCGGATGTGATCGTGGCGTTGACGGACGGGCAGACGCCGTGGCCGGTGCGTCCGCCGTGCCGGACGGTGGTGGGCTGTTCCGGCGGCCACGGGGCGGCAGGGTCGGTGAGGACCCGGTGGCGGCGCCGCCGGAGTGGGCGCGGGTGGTGGTGATCAGGTGACGGTCGGGTGGGTGTCGTGCCTGGTCACAGGCCCAGGGCGATGGCGACGCGGGTCAGCTCGGCGGTGGTGGTGATGTTCAGCTTGGCGCGGATGCGGCGGAGGTAGGCGTCGACCGTGTGCTTGGAGAGACCCATGTGGCGGGCGGTCTGGAGGTAGGTCCGGCCGGCGGCGATGTGGCGCAGGGTCTCGCGTTCGCGGGGGGCCAGGGTGATGTCGGGGGTGACGGTGGCGGTGAGGGTGCTGTTCATGGGGTGACTCCGGCGGGTCGTCCTGCGGCGGTCTGCGGGGAGTGCTGCCCACACCCTCGTGAGCAGAGAGAGGGGGAAAGCGAGGCCGATCCGGCTGTCCGTTTCGGTGTGCTTTGCCCTCGTATGAATAGATTGGCTGCCGGACTTCATGACCCTGTCCGTCGACTGTCACAGGCGCGTCACAGGGGAGGGGGAGGGGTTTGATCCCGTCGGGGTGGGTGCTGATTCGGAGGGAACTGTCCGGTCTGCCCTTTTCGTGTTCGCGTGATGGGTCACCGTATGTCCGTTATCGGTGACACCGCGTGGTCGTCATGTGCGCGCTCCTCCTCCAGCTGCCTGGGCGGCAAGCCGTACGGCGAGCAGCGCCAAGCACACGGTGAAGATCGTCGTCGGCACGAGCGGCCGGCCGCCCATCGCCACGGACGGTCTCGTCTGCATCAGGTAGCCGCGAACGTGTGAGTGACGGGCCCCGTGCCGCCGGACGGCGCACGGGGCTCGTCGTACGGCGGCGTGGTGCAGCGAGCGCACCACAAACCAGGCATACGTTGCCGAATATGACGAAGCGACTAATCGCCTATCTTTTGTGCGGTGCGGCGCTCCTCGGCGGCGGTCTCGGCGCCGCCGCCCCCGCGAGCGCCCGGTCCCACCTGCACATCGTCCGGCCCGGCCAGTCGATCCAGCAGGCGGTCGACGCCGCGGCGGCCGGCGACACCGTCCTCGTGCTTCCCGGCCTCTACCGGGAGAGCGTGACGATCGAAATGCCCGGCGTGACCCTGCGCGGCTCCGGCCCGTCCACCGTCATCCAGCCCGCCGCCACGGCCACCGCGTCGGCCGCCGCCCAGCCGGCCGCCGGCGCCACCCGCGCCGCCCCGCTGACCTGCGCGGAGTCCGGCAGCGGCGTCTGCGTCATCGGCGCGAAGGACAAGGACCTCACAGGCGTCACCGTCGCCCACCTCACCGTCACCGGCTTCGCCCGCGCGGGCGTGTTCGCCATGGCCACCGACGGCCTGACGGTCCGCAACGTCACCGCCGTGCGGAACAGCGTGTGGGGCATCGCCGTCGAACGCTCCAAGCACACGGTGATCCGCCACAACACCCTCCGCTCCAACGGCGACGCGGGCGTGTTCCTCGCCAACACCGTCAAGTCCGAGGACGGCGCCGTGGACGCCGGCGGCACCCTCGTCGAACGCAACCGCGCCGACGGCAACCGCATCGGCCTCACCGTCCGCCGGCTGCGCAATCTCACCGTCGACGGCAACACCCTCACCGGCAACTGCGTCGGCCTGTTCGTCGTCGGCGACGAGAACACCCCGAAGACCGGCGCGCTCACCGTCCGGGACAACCAGGTCGTCGCCAACAACAAGTCCTGCCCCGCGACCGGCCGGCTGCCCGCACTACAGGGCTCCGGCATCGTCCTGACCGGCACCGAGAAAGTCCTCGTCACCGGCAACCACGTCCGCGCCAACGCCGGCACCTCCGTCATGTCCGGAGGCATCGTCCTGTTCAAGAGCTTCGTCGGCGCCACCAGCACCGACAACCGCATCACCGACAACCACCTGTCGGACAACGCCCCGGCCGACCTCGTCGACACCGAGACCGCCGGCACCAACACCTACCAGGGCAACACCTGCCGGGCCTCCCGCCCGGCGGGCATGTGCTGACGGGAGACCGCCCCATGACGACGACCACCACCCCCGCC
>NZ_JALLGL010000051.1 GCF_023072675.1 Streptomyces sp. XM83C | reverse complement strand
GCCGGGGAGGGTCCCGGCCCGCGCCCGCGTGATCACCGGGACGTGGGGCGCCGGGGGGCCGGGGGACACCCGTAAGGGGCCCCCTGGGGAACACGACCCCACCCCCGCGAAGGGCGGGGTCTGGGCAACGTCTACAGTGGCGTGGTACGCGCGAGCCTTTACCGGCGCTTCACACGGATCGGCTCGCTGGGATGTCTCTGTAGGGGTGTGCGTGACGGCCGTTGAATCCCGTCCTGCGGGAGTACTTGGTGCGAGCCAGAGCCCGAGTCGTCGGCCGTTCGGGGCCCGTGCGATGGCATTCGTGGCGCTGACCAAGCCGCGGATCATCGAACTGCTGCTCATCACCACCGTTCCGGTGATGTTCCTGGCTCAGCGGGGCGTGCCCGATCTGTCGCTGGTGCTGCTGACCTGCGTCGGCGGCTATCTGTCCGCGGGCGGCGCCAACGCCCTCAACATGTACATCGACCGGGACATCGACGCGCTGATGGACCGCACGTCGCAGCGCCCGATCGTCACCGGCATGGTCAGCCCGCGCGAGGCGCTCGTCTTCGGCATCACCCTGGCGGTGGTGTCCACCCTGCTCTTCGGCCTCACCGTCAACTGGCTGAGTGCCTGGCTCGCCCTCGGCGCGCTGCTCTTCTACGTCGTCGTCTACACGATGCTCCTGAAGCGGCGGACCGCGCAGAACATCGTCTGGGGCGGCATCGCCGGCTGTATGCCCGTGCTGATCGGCTGGACCGCGGTGAAGGACTCCCTGTCCTGGGCGCCGGTCGTGCTCTTCCTGGTCATCTTCTTCTGGACGCCGCCGCACTACTGGCCGCTGTCGATGAAGGTGAAGGAGGACTACGCGCGCGTGGGCGTGCCCATGCTGCCGGTCATCGCCTCCAACAAGGTGGTCGCCCGGCAGATCGTGATCTACAGCTGGGTGATGGTCGCCGTGTCGCTGACGCTCACCCCGCTGGGCTACACCGGCTGGTTCTACACCGCGGTCGCGCTGGCCGCGGGCGGCTGGTGGCTGTGGGAGGCGCACGCCCTGCAACACCGGGCGAAAGCCGAGGTCACGGGCGCGAAGCTGAAGGAGATGCGGCTCTTCCACTGGTCCATCACCTATGTCTCGCTGCTGTTCGTGGCGGTCGCCGTGGACCCGTTCCTGCGCTGACACCCCTTCCCGTACGGCATCCCCGGGCGGGGTGCGTGGTCAAGGCCACGCACCCCGCCCGTCGCCGTTCGATCTACTCGTCGGTAGCATCCTGGCCATGGCAGACACGCAGCAGGTTGACGCGAAGGCCGAGCGCACGGCGGCGAAGCTCGCCCGGCGGATCGGCGCCTTCTCCAAGGCGCACGGCGGCGCCGAGGGCCAGGTGGCCCACATCGGCGAGCGCGGCGCGCGGATCGTCCTCGTCGGCGAGGACGGCGGCTGGGGCGACCTGGTGGCCCCGAGCAAGGAGATCGCCGAGAAGGCGGTGGAGAAGGCCGGGATCACCGTCCACGAGAGCTTCGACGGGGAGTTCGCCGCCAAGGTGAGCACCGGCGCGTACGAGTGGAAGCGCATGGCCGGCATGCAGATCGGCTGACGCCCGCCCCGGCGGGACGGCACCGCCGTACGGGCGCCGGGCGGCCCCGCCGCCCGAGGGCGCACCGACGCGAAGCGGCTCCGCCGGCACCCATCACCTCACCCCCGGTTCACCCGTTAGGACGTGTACAGGCACGCGTCCGTCAGGGGGAACCCGGATGATCGAAACGCCGTCCCTCGTGGACCAGTACTGCCACGGCGTACTGAGAACGGAGCTGGGCCTCGGCACCTTCGAGGCCCAGCTGGCCCGCACCGAGGGACCCCCCGCCCCGGGCACCACCCTCTTCGACACGCAGACCGGGTTCGCGGTACGCCGCTGGTGCCCACCGCTCCTCGGCCTGGAGCCGCACTGCACGCCCGCCCACTATCTCGCCCGGCGCCGTGAACTCGGCCCCCTGGAGGCGGGCCGCCGGCTGCTGCGCGGCAGCGGCATCACCACCTACCTCGTGGACACCGGGCTGCCCGGCGACGACCTCACCGGCCCCGCCGAGATGGCCGCCGACGCCCGCGCCGACGCCCACGAGACCGTGCGGCTGGAACTCCTCGCGGAGCAGGTCGCCGACACCTCAGGAACCGTCGAGTCCTTCCTCGCCAACCTCGCCGAGGCGGTCCACACCGCCGCCGCCCACGCCGTCGCGTTCACCTCCGTGGCGGGCGTACGGCACGGTCTGGCGCTCGCGCCCGAACCGCCGGGGCCGGGGGAGGTGCGGGGCGCGGCAGGCCGCTGGCTGGCCGCACGGCGTGTCGGGGACGAGCTGGCCGACCCGGTGCTGCTGCGGCATCTGCTGTGGAGCGCCGTCGCCTCGGGGCTGCCGCTCCAGCTGCACGCGGGGCTCGGGGAGCCGGGCCTGCGCATCGACCGCACCGATCCGGTGCTGCTCACGGGCTTCGTCCGGGCCACGGCCGGTCTGGGCACCGATCTGGTCCTGCTGCACGGCTACCCGTACCACCGGCACGCCGCCCACCTGGCGGGGGTCTTCCCGCACGTCTACGTCGACTCCGGGGCCGCGCTGGTGCGCACCGGGGCGCGGGCCGCCACCGTCCTCGCGGAGATCCTGGAGCTGGCGCCCTTCGGCAAGATCCTCTTCTCCAGCGGCGCCCGTGGCCTGCCCGAGCTGCACGTGGTCGGCGCCCGGCTGTTCCGCGACGCCCTGGGGCGCGTGCTGGGCTCCTGGGTGGCCGAGGGGGCGTGGTCCCTGGCGGACGCGCAGCGAGTGGCGGGGATGGTGGCGGCGGAGAACGCGCGGCGGGTGTACGGGCTGAAGTGACCGCCACCGGGCCGGAGTGACCGGCGCGGCCGGAGTGACCGCCACCGGGCCGGAGGCCGGACCGGGTGCCGCCGGTCGCGTGCCCTCTCGCTCAGGCCTTCGTCAGGGACGCCTCGGCCGCCGGCCCCGGCAGGTCCGCGCGGGCCTCCACAGGCCGCTCCCGCAGCGACAGCAGCACCCGGACGACGCCGACCCACACCAGGCACGAGCCGAGCATGTGCAGGGCGACCAGGACCTCCGGCAGGTCGGTGAAGTACTGGACGTACCCGATGACGCCCTGGGCCAGAAGCACCAGGAACAGCTCCCGCGTCCGCGCCAGCGGCCCCCTTGGCGCGTCGACCGCCTTCAGGACGAACCACAGCGCGAACGTCAACGTCACCACGATCCACGCCAGCACGGCGTGCAGCTTGGTGACCGCCTCCCAGTCGACCGGCATCCGCGCGACCTCGCTGGAGTCGCCCGCGTGCGGGCCCGCGCCGGTGACGACCGTGCCGACCGCGACCAGCAGCCCGGCCGCCGCGACCAGGAACCACACCAGTTGCGCGACCGCCCTGCCGACCAGCGGACGGGGCGCCTCGTCACCCTCACGGGTGCGCTGCCACGTCACCGTGGCGACCGTGATCAGCGCCGTGGAGAGCAGGAAGTGCGCCGCGACCGTGTACGGGTTGAGGCCGACCAGCACCACGATGCCGCCGAGCACCGCGTTGCCCATGACCACCCAGAACTGCGCCCAGCCCAGCCGCGTCAGACCGCGCCGCCACGGCTTCTGCGAGCGCGCGGCGACGATCGCCCAGCCGACGGCGGCGCACAGCACGTACGTCAGCATGCGATTGCCGAACTCGATGGCGCCGTGGACGCCCATCGCGCCGGTCGCGGTGAGCGAGTCGTCGGTGCACTTGGGCCAGGTCGGGCAGCCCAGACCGGAACCGGTGAGCCGCACGGCGCCGCCGGTGACGACGATGACCACCGACATCACGAGGGCGGACAGAGCCGCCCGGCGGACCGTCCGGGGGGACGGCGTCCAGCGTGCGGCGATGGAGGCGAGCGGGTTGCGCGCGGCCTCGACGGCGTCGGCGCGGGTCAGCTTTGGCACGCCCCCCATCGTAGGCGCCCGCTTGTGCACGCTTTCACGAGGGTCGGGCACGGTCCTACTCCCAGCGGAAGAACTTCCCGGCCGCCGCAAGTCCCACCACGGCCCACACGGCGAGGACGGCCGCGTCCCCCCACGGCATGCCCGCCCCGTGCCGGAGGACGTCCCGCAGGCCGTCGGACAGGGCGGAGATCGGCAGCAGCGCGAGGACGTCCTGCACACCGGACGGGAACTTCTCCAGCGGCACGACGACCCCACCGCCGACGAGCAGCAGCAGGAACACCAGGTTGGCCGCGGCCAGCGTCGCCTCCGCCTTGAGCGTGCCCGCCATGAGCAGGCCCAGGCCGGAGAAGGCGGCCGTGCCGAGGACGAGGAGCAGCAGCACAAAGAGCGGGCTGCCGTGCGGGGACCAGCCCAGGGCGAACGCGATCACCGTGAGCAGCACCACCTGGAGGACCTCGGTGACCAGCACCGAGAGGGTCTTCGCCGTCATCAGCGCCCAGCGGGGCAGCGGGGAGGAGGCGAGGCGTTTGAGGACGCCGTAACGGCGTTCGAAGCCCGTGGCGATGGCCTGCCCGGTGAACGCGGTGGACATCACGGCGAGCGCGAGGACGCCGGGCGCGAGGAAGTCGACGGCCTCGCCCTCGCCGGTGTCGACGATGTCGACCGAGCTGAACAGCACCAGCAGCAGCGTCGGGATGATCACCGTGAGAAGGAGCTGCTCGCCGTTGCGCAGCAGCATCCGTGTCTCCAGCGCGGCCTGGGCGCCGATCATGCGGGGGAGGGGGGCCGCCCCCGGCTTCGGGGCGTAGGTGCCGGTGGCGGTCACGAGCGCAGCTCCTTGCCGGTCAGTTCGAGGAACACGTCTTCGAGGGTGTGCCGTTCGACGGAGATCCGGTCCGGCATGACACCGTGCTGGGCGCACCAGGAGGTGACGGTGGCGAGCAGCTGCGGGTCCACCTTGCCGGTCACCCGGTACGAGCCCGGCGTCAGCTCGGCGGCGGAGGAGTCGGCGGGCAGCGCCTTGAGCAGGGAGCCCAGGTCGAGGCCGGGGCGGCCGGTGAAGCGGAGGGTGTTCTCGGCGCCGCCGCGGCACAGCTCCTCGGGGGAGCCCTGTGCCATGACCCGGCCCGCGTCGATGATCGCGACGTCGTCGGCGAGCTGCTCGGCCTCGTCCATGTGGTGGGTGGTGAGGATCACGGAGACGCCGTCGTCGCGCAGGTCGCGGACGAGGTCCCAGGTGGCGCGGCGTGCCTGCGGGTCGAGGCCTGCGGTCGGCTCGTCGAGGAAGACCAGTTCGGGGCGGCCCACGACGGCCATGGCGAGGGCGAGCCGCTGCTGCTGGCCGCCGGAGAGCCGGCGGTAGGAGGTCCGGCCGCAGGAGCCGAGCCCGAGCCGTTCGATCAGGGCGTCCACGTCGAGGGGGTGGGCGTGCAGCCTGGCCATGTGGCGCAGCATCTCGTCGGCCCGCGCGCCGGAGTAGACGCCGCCGGACTGGAGCATCACGCCGATGCGGGGGCGCAGCGCGGCGGACTCGCGGACCGGGTCGAGGCCCAGGACGCGCACCGTGCCGGAGTCCGGCTTCCGGTACCCCTCGCAGGTCTCGACCGTGGTCGTCTTGCCGGCGCCGTTGGGGCCGAGGACGGCGGTGACGCCCGCCCGGGCCACCAGGTCGAGGCCGTCGACCGCGGTCTTGTCGCCGTACCGCTTCACCAGGGCCTGGACCTGGACCACGGGCTCGTTTCGCATGGGTCCAGAGTCTAGGGAGGCGCGGAGGTGCCCCGGACGGGCGGGTACCGGAACCGGTCAGCGCCCCCGTCCGCGCCCTCGCGCGATGGTGCGGCGGGGCCGGGCGGGTGCGGCGGCAGCCCCGGCGACCTGCGCCGTTTGATCGATCAAAGATCGTTTCCGCAGGTCGGATTAGGTTTGCCTAAGTGACGCAGGGCACCGTCCGTCGCTCCGGAGGCCGCTTGTCAGGGCTTCGGGAATTACGCAACAATGGCGTTGTGAAAAACGTCGGCGAGGCTCGGGAGACCCCCACGGGGACCCCCCACGAGTTCGCGACCGGGGAGCGCTCGACGCGCAACCGGGTCGCGCGGTCCATCCTGGACCACGGGCCGTCGACCGTCGCCGAGCTGGCCGGTCGCCTCGGCCTCACCCAGGCCGCCGTACGCCGCCATCTCGACGCCCTCGTCGCCGACGACGTCGTGGAAGCCCGCGAGCGCCGTGTGTACGGCACCCGCAGCCGGGGCCGTCCCGCCAAGGTCTTCGCGCTCACCGACTGTGGCCGCGACGCCTTCGACCAGTCGTACGACAAGCTGGCCGCGGACGCGCTGCGCTGGATCGCCGAGCGGGAGGGCGGCCCGGAGGCCGTCTCCGCGTTCGCCCGCGCGCGCATCGCCGCCCAGGCCGAGGCGTACCGCCGAGCGGTGGAGCGCGCCGAGCCCGACCAGCGGACCGAAGCCCTGGCCAAGGCGCTGAGCGCGGACGGGTACGCTGCCACTGCGCGGAGCGCCCCGGTGGGCGAGCAGCTGTGCCAGCACCACTGCCCCGTCGCCCATGTCGCCGAACAGTTCCCGCAGCTGTGCGAGGCCGAGACCGAGTTCTTCGCCGAGCTGCTCGGCACGCACGTACAGCGGCTGGCGACCATCGCGCACGGCGACGGCGTCTGCACGACGTTCATCCCCAAGATTTCTCAGACCACCGACAACGCATCTGCAAGCACGGCCGGGAGGAACCCCGCATGACGCTCCCCACGGAGACTGCCCACCCTGAGCTGGAGGGCCTGGGCAAGTACGAATACGGCTGGGCCGACCGCGACGTGGCCGGTGCGTCGGCGAGGCGTGGTCTGGACGAGGACGTCGTCCGCGACATCTCGGCGAAGAAGTCCGAGCCCGAGTGGATGACCAAGCTGCGCCTGAAGGGCCTGAAGCTCTTCGAGAAGAAGCCCATGCCGAACTGGGGCTCCGACCTGTCGGGCATCGACTTCGACAACATCAAGTACTTCGTGCGGTCCACGGAGAAGCAGGCGGAGTCCTGGGAGGACCTGCCCGAGGACATCAAGAACACCTACGACAAGCTGGGCATCCCCGAGGCGGAGAAGCAGCGCCTCGTCGCCGGTGTCGCCGCCCAGTACGAGTCCGAGGTCGTCTACCACCAGATCCGCGAGGACCTGGAGGAGCAGGGCGTCATCTTCCTCGACACCGACACCGCCCTGAAGGAGCACCCGGAGCTCTTCAAGGAGTACTTCGGCACGGTCATCCCCGCCGGCGACAACAAGTTCGCCGCGCTGAACACGGCCGTGTGGTCCGGCGGCTCCTTCATCTACGTCCCGCCGGGCGTCCACGTCGAGATCCCGCTCCAGGCCTACTTCCGCATCAACACGGAGAACATGGGCCAGTTCGAGCGGACCCTGATCATCGTCGACGAGGGTGCCTACGTGCACTACGTCGAGGGCTGCACCGCGCCGATCTACAAGTCGGACTCGCTGCACTCCGCGGTCGTCGAGATCATCGTCAAGAAGAACGCCCGCTGCCGCTACACGACCATCCAGAACTGGTCGAACAACGTCTACAACCTGGTCACCAAGCGTGCCGTCGCCTACGAGGGCGCCACCATGGAGTGGATCGACGGCAACATCGGCTCCAAGGTGACGATGAAGTACCCGGCCGTCTATCTGATGGGCGAGCACGCCAAGGGCGAGACCCTGTCCATCGCCTTCGCCGGCGAGGGCCAGCACCAGGACGCCGGCGCCAAGATGGTCCACATGGCGCCCAACACGTCCTCCAACATCGTCTCCAAGTCGGTGGCCCGCGGCGGCGGACGCACCTCCTACCGCGGCCTGATCGAGATCGGCGAGGGCGCCGCCGGCTCCAAGTCGAACGTGCTCTGCGACGCGCTGCTCGTCGACACGATCTCCCGCTCGGACACCTACCCCTACGTGGACGTCCGTGAGGACGACGTGTCCATGGGCCACGAGGCCACGGTCTCCAAGGTCTCCGAGGACCAGCTGTTCTACCTGATGAGCCGCGGCCTGAGCGAGGACGAGGCCATGGCGATGATCGTGCGCGGCTTCGTCGAGCCGATCGCCAAGGAGCTGCCCATGGAGTACGCCCTGGAGCTCAACCGGCTGATCGAGCTGCAGATGGAAGGCGCGGTCGGCTGACCGCCACCGCCCCCGACCATCAGCCCCTTACGTAACGGAAAGCGAGCACTACGACAGCCATGGCTGAGGCTCAGAATCTCCCGGTCGGTTCCACGACCGCCGGATCGATCGCGGTCGCCGCGGAGTCGACCGTCGTCTCCCGCATGAGCGCCCCGCCCTCCTTCGACGTCACGGACTTCCCCGTCCCGCACGGCCGCGAGGAGGAGTGGCGGTTCACCCCGCTGGAGCGCCTGCGCGGGCTGCACGACGGCACCGCCACCGCCACCGGTGAGGGCGTCAAGGTCGACGTGCGGGCGCCCGAGGGCGTCACCGTCGAGACCGTCGGCCGCGACGACGCCCGGCTCGGCAGGGCCGGCACCCCCGTGGACCGCGTCGCCGCGCAGGCGTACTCCGCCTTCGAGAAGGCCTCGGTCGTCACCGTGCCGAAGGAGTCCGTCCTCACCGAGCCGATCCGCATCGCCGTGCACGGCGAGGGCGGCGTCGCCTTCGGCCACCAGGTCATCGAACTGGGCGCGTTCGCCGAGGCCGTCGTCGTCATCGACCACACCGGCGACGCCGTCCTCGCCGCCAACGTCGACTACGTCCTGGGCGACGGCGCCAAGCTGACCGTCGTCTCCGTCCAGGACTGGGACGACAAGGCCGTCCACGTCGCCCAGCACAACGCGTTGATCGGACGCGACGCCTCCTTCAAGTCGGTCGTCGTCACCTTCGGCGGCGACGTCGTCCGCCTCCACCCGCGCGTCACCTACGCGGGCCCCGGCGGCGAGGCCGAACTGTTCGGTCTGTACTTCACCGACGCCGGCCAGCACCAGGAGCACCGCCTGCTGGTCACCCACAACGTGCCGCACTGCAAGTCCAACGTCGTCTACAAGGGCGCCCTCCAGGGCGACGACGCGCACGCGGTGTGGATCGGCGACGTGCTCATCGAGGCCGCGGCCGAGGGCACCGACACCTACGAGATGAACCGCAACCTGGTCCTCACCGACGGCGCCCGCGTCGACTCGGTGCCGAACCTGGAGATCGAGACCGGCGAGATCGTCGGCGCCGGCCACGCCTCCGCCACCGGCCGCTTCGACGACGAGCAGCTCTTCTACCTGATGGCCCGTGGCATCCCGGAGCACGAGGCCCGCCGCCTCGTCGTCCGCGGCTTCTTCGCCGAACTCGTCCAGCAGATCGGTGTCACGGACATCGAGGAGCGGCTGCTCGCCAAGATCGAACAGGAGCTGGAGGCGTCGGTCGCATGACCTTCGTACGCGCCTGCGGGCTGAGCGAGCTGGAGGAGGACACCCCGAAGCGGGTGGAACTCGACGGCACGCCCGTGTCCATCGTGCAGACCGAGGGGGAGGTGTTCGCGATCCACGACATCTGCTCCCACGCGAACGTCTCCCTGTCCGAGGGCGAGGTCGACGACTGCCACATCGAATGCTGGCTGCACGGCTCGCGCTTCGACCTCCGCTCCGGAAAGCCCGACAGCCTTCCGGCGACGCGTCCCGTCCCCGTATACCCCGTAAAGATCGAAGGGGACGACGTGCTCGTCTCCCTCACCCAGGAGTCCTGAGGCACCCATGGCAACGCTTGAAATCCGAGACCTGCACGTCACCGTCGAGGCCGACAACGCCACGAAGGAGATCCTCAAGGGCGTCGACCTCACCGTGAAGCAGGGCGAGACGCACGCCATCATGGGCCCCAACGGCTCGGGCAAGTCGACCCTCGCCTACTCCCTCGCCGGCCACCCCAAGTACACGATCACCGGCGGCACCGTCACCCTCGACGGCGAGGACGTCCTGGAGATGTCCGTCGACGAGCGCGCCCGCGCCGGCCTGTTCCTCGCCATGCAGTACCCGGTCGAGGTCCCCGGCGTCTCGGTCTCCAACTTCCTGCGCACCTCCGCCACCGCCGTCCGCGGGGAGGCCCCCAAGCTGCGCACCTGGGTGAAGGAGGTCAAGGAGGCCATGGAGCGCCTCAACATGGACCCCTCCTTCGCCGAGCGCAACGTCAACGAGGGCTTCTCCGGCGGTGAGAAGAAGCGCCACGAGATCCTCCAGCTCGAACTGCTCAAGCCGAAGGTCGCGATCCTCGACGAGACCGACTCCGGTCTCGACGTCGACGCCCTCCGCATCGTCTCCGAGGGCGTCAACCGCGTCCGCGAGACCGGCGAGGTCGGCACCCTGCTGATCACGCACTACACGCGCATCCTGCGCTACATCAAGCCCGACCACGTCCACGTCTTCGCCGGCGGTCGCATCGTCGAGTCCGGCGGCCCGGAGCTCGCGGACAAGCTGGAGAACGAGGGCTACGAGTCGTACGTGAAGGGTGGCGCATCCGCGTGACACAGCTGCCGGGCCTCCTCGACACCGAGGCGATCCGCAAGGACTTCCCCATCCTGGACCGGCTGGTCCACGACGAGCGGAAGCTGGTCTACCTGGACAACGCGGCCACCTCGCAGACGCCGCGCCAGGTCCTCGACGTGCTCTCCGAGTACTACGAACAGCACAACGCCAACGTCCACCGCGGTGTGCACGTGCTCGCCGAGGAGGCCACGGCGCTGTACGAGGGCGCGCGCGACAAGGTCGCCGCGTTCATCAACGCGCCCAGCCGCGACGAGGTCATCTTCACCAAGAACGCCTCCGAGTCGCTCAACCTCGTCGCGAACATGCTCGGCTGGGCCGACGAGCCCTACCGGGTGGACGCCGACACCGAGATCGTCATCACGGAGATGGAGCACCACTCCAACATCGTGCCGTGGCAGCTGCTCGCGCAGCGCACGGGCGCGAAGCTGAAGTGGTTCGGCCTCACCGACGACGGCCGTCTCGACCTGTCGAACATCGACGAGATCATCACCGAGAAGACGAAGATCGTCTCCTTCGTGCTGGTGTCGAACATCCTCGGCACGGTCAACCCGGTCGAGGCCATAGTCCGCCGCGCCCAGGAGGTCGGTGCGCTGGTCTGCATCGACGCCTCGCAGGCCGCGCCGCACATGCCGCTGGACGTGCAGGCCCTCCAGGCCGACTTCGTCGCCTTCACCGGCCACAAGATGCTCGGCCCGACCGGCATCGGCGTGCTGTGGGGCCGCCAGGAACTCCTGGAGGACCTGCCCCCGTTCCTCGGCGGCGGCGAGATGATCGAGACCGTGTCGATGCACTCGTCGACGTACGCCCCCGCCCCGCACAAGTTCGAGGCGGGCACCCCGCCGATCTCCCAGGCGATCGGCCTCGGCGCGGCGATCGACTACCTCAACGCGATCGGCATGGACAAGATCCAGGCCCATGAGCACGCGCTGACCGAGTACGCCGTCCGGCGGCTGACCGAGGTCCCCGACCTGAAGATCATCGGCCCGTCCACGGCCGAGGACCGCGGTGCGGCGATCTCGTTCACGCTGGGCGACATCCACCCGCACGACGTGGGCCAGGTCCTCGACGAGCAGGGCATCGCGGTCCGCGTCGGCCACCACTGCGCGCGTCCCGTCTGCCTGCGCTACGGAATTCCTGCGACCACGCGAGCGTCGTTCTATCTGTACTCCACGCCGGCCGAGATCGACGCACTCGTCACGGGCCTGGAGCACGTACGGAACTTCTTCGGCTGAGGGGCGTGCTGAACGGTGAAGCTGGACTCGATGTACCAGGACGTCATCCTGGACCACTACAAGAACCCTCACGGGCGTGGTCTGCGGGACGGCGACGCCGAGGTGCACCATGTCAACCCGACGTGCGGTGACGAGATCACCCTGCGCGTGAAGTACGACGGCACCACCGTCCAGGACGTGTCGTACGAGGGCCAGGGCTGCTCCATCAGCCAGGCCAGCGCGTCCGTGCTCAACGAACTGCTGGTCGGCAAGGACCTCACCGAGGCGCAGCGGATCCAGGAGACCTTCCTGGAGCTGATGCAGTCCAAGGGGAAGATCGAACCCGACGACGCGATGGAGGAGGTGCTGGAGGACGCGGTCGCGTTCGCCGGTGTCTCCAAGTACCCGGCCCGGGTCAAGTGCGCCCTCCTCAGCTGGATGGCGTGGAAGGACGCGACGGCCCAGGCCCTGGGCGGAGCCGACGCCGAAAGGAAGACGGCATGACCGACACCGCTGAGATGAAGCCGGTCTCGGAGGAGGAACTCCGCGAGGCCCTGATGGACGTCGTCGACCCCGAACTCGGCATCGACGTCGTCAACCTCGGCCTGATCTACGGCATCCACATCGACGAGTCCAACGTGGCCACCGTCGACATGACGCTGACGTCGGCGGCCTGCCCGCTCACCGATGTCATCGAGGACCAGGCCAAGTCCGCCACGGACGGCCTCGTCAACGAGCTGCGCATCAACTGGGTGTGGATGCCGCCGTGGGGCCCCGACAAGATCACCGACGACGGCCGCGAACAGCTGCGGGCACTCGGCTTCAACGTCTGAGCCCCCGCTGGTACGACGATCCGGGCCCTGCTCGTACGACGATCCGGGCCCTGCTCGTACGACGGCCCCGGAAGGCCCCCGGCATCGTGCCGGGGGTCTTCCCGCACTCCCGACGATCTTCGGGGAGTACGGTCGTGCGCATGGGATACCTGCTGCTGCTCGGAGCCATCGCCGCGGAGGTCGGCGGGACGACCGCGATGAAGTACAGCGACGGCTTCAGCAAACTGTGGCCCTCGGTGCTGACCCTGCTCGGCTATCTGATCTCCTTCTGGCTGCTGGCGCAGACCCTGAAGACCGTCTCCGTGGCCACCGCCTACGCCATCTGGTCCGGTGTCGGCACGGCAGCCATCGCCACCATCGGGATCCTCTTCCTCGGCGAGGGCATGACGGTCGCGAAAGCGGCCGGGATCGCCTTGATCATCATCGGTGTGGTCGTGCTCAACCTGGGCGGCGCGCACTGAGCCGGCGGGCGGTCCCGCCCGCCTCCTGAGACACCGGGCCGCGGGTTGGCCTCGGCGGGGCCCGGCCGGTTAGGTTGCCCTCATGACCGACTCGACTGCTTCTCGTACCACCGGCGCCGTCGCCGCCGGCCTCGCCACGATCGCCTCCGACGGCACCGTCCTCGACACCTGGTTCCCGGCCCCCGAGCTGGTCGAGGAGCCCGGCCCGGCCGGCACGGAGCGGCTCTCCCCGGAGCGGGCCGCCCAGCTGCTGGGCGCCGGCGCGGGCAGGGCGGTCGGCCCGGACGCCCGCCGCGGTGTCGAGGTGGTCGCGGTCCGCACGGTCATCGCCTCCCTCGACGAGAAGCCGATCGACGCCCACGACGTCTATCTGAGGCTGCACCTGCTCTCCCACCGCCTGGTCGAGCCGCACGGCCAGAACCTCGACGGCATCTTCGCCCACCTCGCCAACGTCGCCTGGACCTCCCTCGGTCCCGTCCCGGTGGACGACGTCGAGAAGGTCCGTCTGAACGCCCGCGCCGAGGGCCTGCACCTCCAGGTCACCTCGATCGACAAGTTCCCCCGGATGACGGACTACGTCGCCCCCAAGGGCGTGCGCATCGCCGACGCCGACCGCGTCCGTCTCGGCGCGCACCTCGCCGAGGGCACCACCGTCATGCACGAGGGCTTCGTCAACTTCAACGCGGGCACCCTCGGCACCTCCATGGTCGAGGGCCGCATCTCCGCGGGTGTCGTCGTCGGCGACGGCTCCGACATCGGCGGCGGCGCCTCCACCATGGGCACCCTCTCCGGCGGCGGCAACGTCCGCATCACCATCGGCGAGCGCTGCCTGATCGGCGCCGAGGCCGGTGTGGGCATCGCCCTCGGCGACGAGTGCGTGGTCGAGGCCGGCCTGTACGTCACCGCCGGCACCCGCGTCACCATGCCCGACGGGCAGATCGTCAAGGCCCGCGAGCTGAACGGCGCCTCCAACATCCTCTTCCGCCGCAACTCGGTCACCGGCGCCGTCGAGGCCCGCCCGAACAACGCGGTCTGGGGCGGCCTGAACGACATCCTGCACGCCCACAACTGACCCCACGCGGCCACCGGGCGCCTTCCCCCCGCCGGGGGAGGGCGCTTCGGTGTTCCCGCCTCAGACCAGAGCGTCGTACGCCTTCCGCAGGGCCGTCACCGTGGTTCCGGTGGCCGGGCGCAGGGGTGGGCGGACCGGGCCCGCGGGGAGGGCGAGGGTGGCCAGGAGGGCCTTGGTGGTGACCGTGCCGGGGAGGCCGGAGGCCGTCATCGCCTCGATCAGGGGGAGCGCCGCGAGCTGGAGGCGGGCCGCCTCCGCGGTGTCGCCGGCGTCGTGGGCGTCGAGGACGGACCGCATGTGGGCCGGGGCCGCGTTGGCGACCGTGCTGACGTATCCGGTCGCGCCCAGCGCGTACAGGGGGAGGATCTGTTCGTCGCAGCCGGCGTAGACGGCCAGGGCGGTCTCGCGGAGGACCTTCTGGATGCCGAGGAGGTCGTAGGAGCAGTCCTTGACCGCCACGATGCCGGGGTGCCCGGCGAGGCGGATCATCGTTTCCGGCTCGATACGGGTGCCGGTGCGGCCGGGGATGTCGTACAGCATGACCGGTACGTCGGAGGCGTCCGCCACCTCACGGAAGTGCGCCTCCACCGCGTCCTGCGGCGGCCTGCTGCAGTACGGCGTGACGACCAGCACCCCGTCCGCGCCCGCCCTCCCGGCCCGCAGCGCGAGCTCGGCGGTGTGCCGGGTGTCGGCCGTGCCGACGCCCGCGACCAGCACCGCGCGCTCTCCAAGCGCCTCACGTACGGCGCGGATCAGCTCGGTCTTCTCCTCGTCCGTCGTGGTCGGTGACTCTCCCGTCGTCCCGGACAGGACCAGGCCGTCGCAGCCTTCCCGGACCAGCCGGTCGGCGAGGGTCCGGGCGCCGTCCAGGTCGAGGGCGCCGTCCTCGGTGAAGGGCGTGATCATGGCGCACAGGGCGCGGCCGAACGGCGGGGTGGTGGAGCGTTCGTCGGTCATGTGCAGCAGTCTCCGGACCCTCATCGCGTAGCTCCACTTAAATCTTCTTCCCGGTATCGGTAAGTTTTGCTACGCCATGCTGGGGGGTGTCTCCCGACGCCCTGTGTCCAAGGCGCCGTTCGTGGGCCACCATGGTCGGGACGGGTCATGGACCACCGGCCATGGGAGGCGTCATGAAGCTCGGCAAGGCAGTCGCCACCGGCGTCGCCGAGGAGCGGCCCCGCACCACCGACCAGGACACCGACGACATCCCGACCGCCCTCGACCGCACCGGCACCGACACCCCGGCCGCGGCCGACGTGCCCGAAGAGGTGCCGGCCGCCCGATGAGGCTGCGGCTTCCGGAGGAACGCCCGACGGAGCCGCCGACCGGCTACAAGATCGCCCACGCGGTGCTGTCCCAGGACGGCACGCGTGCCGCCTTCACCGGCGTGTCGCTCGGCGGCGCGCTGCCGTACGGCGTCCTCGCCGACGCGTCCTGCGCCTACGGGCTGCGGCACCGGCCGCCGCACCGCCGCTGCGACTGCGGCTTCCACTGCGTGCACGACCGTACGGCCGCCGAGGCGCTGCTGTGCACCGCCGACCACCGCTCGGCCCTGCTGCTGGAGGTCACGGTGCTGGGCGCGTACATCCGCTTCGAGCGCGGCTTCCGCTACGCCCGGCAGCGGGTGCGCACGGCCACCGCCGGCCCCTGTGCCTGCGGCGCGACCGCCACCGCCCTCGCCGACGCGGGCTGGGGCCGCCCCGGCTGGCGGGCCCTCGCCCCCGTGTGCGCCGGCTGCGCGCAGCGCCGTACGGCAGTGTCGCTGGCCGCGTTCGCACGGCTGGCGGGGGAGGGACTGCGGGTCCGGGCGAGCGGAGGCACACCGCCGCCGGGTGCCGAGGCCGGCGCCGGCGGGCCCGGTCCGACCGTTCCCGAGCTGGTCGCCGAGGCGGCGCTGCTCCAGGCACGGCTCGACTGGTTCCAGACGCAGCTCGCCCGGCTCGGCGAACGCGGCGGCGACGGACCGGCCCACGGGTAGCCACCGCCCGGCGGGGTACCCGGCGTTCCGACCGAGAGGAGGCGGAACACCGTGACCGGGACCATCGACGCCAGGCCCGCCGACAGCGGGCCGGCCGCACCACCGTATGCCGCTCCCGCCCGGACCGGGACGGACCCGCGTCAGCAGTCCGTAGGCCGGCTCGTCAGCCAGGCCACCGAACAGCTCTCGACGCTCGTACGGCAGGAAATGGCCCTCGCCAAAGCGGAACTGGCGGAGAAGGGCAAACGCGCCGGATTCGGCGGCGGACTCCTCGGCGCAGCGGGCGCGTTCGGCTACGCCGGGCTGCTCGCCCTCGCCGGAACGGGCGTCGCCGCGCTCTGGCTCGTCCTGCCGCTGTGGGCCGCCGCGCTGATCGTCACGGCGGTGCTGTTCGTCATCGCCGCCGTGCTGGGCCTTGCCGGACGCGCCCAGTTGCGGCGCGCCACACCGCCGGCCCCGTCGCGGGCACTGGACAGCGTCAAGGCCGATGTCGAGGAGATCAAGGGAAGGGTGCACCGATGACGGACGCCACGGGCGACCGGCCCGGAAAGAACGCCCCGCGCGGGGCCAAAGGGCCCGACGAGCTGCGCCGGCAGATCGCCGAGACCCGCACCCGGCTCGGCGCGACCGTCGAGGAACTGGCGGCCAAGGCGGACGTACGGGCCCGTGCCCGCACCCGCACCGCCGATCTGCGCGACAAGGCCGGCGCGATGACCGTGCAGCTGCGCAGCACCGCCGCCCAGGCCGGGCACACCGTGCACGACCGGGCCACGAAGGCCGGGCACACGGTGCAGCGCGCCGGGCACACCGTCCAGGAACGCGCCGGCGAGGCTGCGCACACCGCCCGGCGCCGCGCCTCCCACACGGGGAGGGAGCTGACGGACCGGGCCTCCGGGGCGCAGGACGCCGTACACGACACAGCCCGTCAGGCGGGCGGTCGCATCGAGCAGCGGGCGCCGCGTCCGGTGCGGGCCGCGGTGCACGCCGGGCGGCGGCATCCGGGGCTGGTGGCGGGCTGCGCCGCCGGCCTCGCCGCGTACGGGGCGTGGCGGATCCTGCGCCACCCCCGGTGACGGCACCCCGGACCGCCTTGCACACGGCGGCGGCCCGGCCCGGAGCACTCCGGCCCGGGCCGCCGCCCGTGCGCCGACACGACGTGCGAGGTGACTGCGCGCGGGGGACTACGGGTGGAACCGCAGCACCTGCGGGTCGTGGTCGCTGATCTGGTCGTGGAACTCGGCGTTCAGGTGCACGCTGTCGTACTCCAGGTCACAGCCGCGCCGGATCGCCGGGCTGACCAGGATCTGGTCGAGGACCTGCGCATTGCCCTGGTAGACGTACGTGTACCGCTCGTTCTTCGGCAGCGACTTGATCGCCGACCACAGCGCGCCGTCCTTCTCCAGGATCCGTGCCGTGCCGGAGAACTCGAAGTCGTTGATGTCGCCGAGCGCGACGACGTCCGCGTTCTTGTCGAGGGCGAGGATGTCCTTGACGAAGGCGTTGACCAGCGTGGCCTGCCGGTGGCGCTGCACCTCGGAGCTGCGGACGGGCGGCTGGTACTGCCCGGCCAGGCCCTGGTCGCCGCCCTTGGAGTTGAAGTGGTTGGCGATCACGAACACCGTACGGCCGCGGAAGACGAACTCGCCGACCAGCGGCTTGCGGCTGGACGCCCACGCCTCGTCCGTCGGGTCGATTCGGCCCGGCGACACCGTCAGATGCGCCTTGCCACGGGACTTCGTCACGCCGACGGCGGTCGTGGCGTCGCCGCCCGGACGGTCGGTGAAGGAGACCCGCTCGGGGTTGAACAGGAACACCTGCCGGATGTTGCCGCCGGGCTCACCGCCGTCGGTCTTGTCCTGCGGGTCGACGGCACGCCAGTCGTAGCGGGGGCCGCCCGCGGCGACGATCGCGTCGATCAGCTTGTTCACCGTCACATCGGCGGCGGTCGTGCCGTCGTCCGTGGCGCCGTTGTTGTCCTGGATCTCCTCCAGCGACACGATGTCGGGCGAGCGCAGGTTGTTCACGATCGCGGAGGCGTGCGCGGCGAACGTGTCGTCGGACGGGTCGAGGTTCTCCACGTTGTACGTGGCGATCGCCAGTTCGCCGTTCTTCTGCTTCTCGGTCGTCTCGCGCTGCACGCCCCCGCTGCGCAGGGTGCCGATCGTCTCGGCGACCAGGGTGTAGCCGCCGTACTGGTTGTAGTCCAGCGGGCCGGTCGTCGTGCCGGTGAGCCGGTCGCCGACGTTCGCGACGGGGAAGTCCGCGGTCGAGCCCAGGGACTGGATCTGCAGACGGCCGGAGTTCTGGGAGTCGTACGAGCCGTAGACGGTGGCGCCGCGGCGGGAGCGGTTCTGGTCCGGCTTCACCGTCACCCACAGCTCGGTGTACGGGTCGGTCGCGCCGACCACCCGTACGTCGGCGACCTGGACGTTCATGCCCTCCAGGGACTCGTAGCGGTCCAGGGCGTACTTCGACGGGCGCAGCGTGAGCCCGCCCACGGAGCCGCCCGCGGCGCTGTCGCCGGCCGGGGTGTACTCGTCCGGCACGGAGCGCGCGTCGAGGACGACGGGGGCGGGCACGGCGTTGCCGCTGGAGACGACCGTCACGACCGGCTTGGTGATCTCGGTGATCGACTGGTTGCCGGAGGAGGTGCCGCCGGGGACGTACTCCGAGACCGTGCCGGACACCGTGACGGCGTCGCCGACGGCCACGCCCTTCGGGGTGGAGCTGGTGAAGACGAACACGCCCTCACTGGTGGCCGGGTCGTCGTCCGGGGCGGTGTCCTGGATCCAGAACCCCTTGGAGGAGCCGTAGGTGCGGATGCCGGTGACGATTCCGGCCACATCGGTGACCTGCTTGCCGGCGTACGGCGACGTCCGGGTCGTGCCCTGGATGTCGTGGATGCGCACCGAGTCGGCGTGCGCGGGCGAGGTGAGGACGACGGTGGACGCCGCGGAACACACGGCGGCGACGGTGAGCGCGGCGAGGCGCGCGGACGACTTGCTCGGCAAGGGATCCCTCCGGGGACGTGACAGAGCGCCGGGACGAGGGCGCGACCGGGACGGATCGCGGGTGGACCCGTCCCGGTCGACGGTGGTACGTGGTGCTTTGCGGTGCGGCGGTGTCGCGTCCGGGCGGCCGGTTCCCGTCCGTCGGGGCGGTCACCGGGTGCGCTGGACGCGCGTAGAACCCAGTGAACAGTTGTCCCCCGACTTCTACGCGCGTCAATCTCCTGCCTGGCCCGGCCAGTTGTCAAGGTTTCAGCCATGCGCGGTGGCCGACAGGGAGATGAACCGGGCGGCGTGGGTGGAAATCCGTCTAGGCTGAGCGGCTGAGTGGTACGACCGTCCGAGGAGAACGAGCCCCATGTCGAACAGCTCCCCCCTGCCGCCCGTGCGGCTGACCGACGACGCGGAGCTGGCACGGGCCGCCCTGTCCACACCGCTGCTCTCCCGGGCGGCCCGGCTCGCCCGCTGGGCCGGGCCGGACACCCGCGTCGACGCGGGCGGCGGGCTCACCGACGAGCAGCTCCCCGCCGCGGCCGAGGCCCTCGGCCTCACCGGCGACGACGCCGCCGCCCACGCGAGCGAGGCATGGCGGATCGCCGTCGACACCGGCCTGGTGGAGATCACCGACGAGGAGACCGGCACCGTCACCGCCGGCGGCAACCTCGGCAGGCTCACCGCGGGCTCCCCGAGCGAGGTGCTGGACATCTGGCGGGACGCCCTGGAGGCGGTGCTCGCGGACGCCTCCGTGCCCGACCTGGACGATCTGATCGACGCCGTCGACCTGGAGGACGGCGGCGAGATCGACCTCTCCCGGCTGGACTGGGACCCCGAGGCCGAGGCCGAGTTCCTCGACGGCGTGCTCGGCAACCTCTACCTCCTCACCGTCAGCGAGGACGGCCCCGGCGAGGGCCCCGTGCCGCTCCCCGCCCTCGCCGCCTCCGTGATCGTCCCCGGCGACATGGAGGAGCCCAGCAACGCCGTGCTGGAGCAGGTCTCCGACGCGATGATGCGCCTCGACGACCAGTTCCGGATGCTGGAGCCCGCCGGGATCGTCGAGTACCGGCCCGTCGACGAGGCCCTGATGGCCGACGCCGACGACACCGGCCCGGCCGCCGCCGAACCCGTCGACGACACCGACGTCTCCCGCTACGGCATGGTCCGCCTCACCCCGCTCGGCCTGTACGGGCTGCGCGCCCGCCTGCTGGAGGCCGGCTTCGACGCCCCCGCCGTCGGCGACCTCGCCGACAAGGGCGCCGACGCGCTCCTCGACGGCACCGCCGCCTACGGGCCGCGCGCCGTGCGCGCCGAGACCGAGCGGTGGCTCGCCCACCGCGAACCCCTCCACGCGGCACGGGAGCTGCTCGCCGCCGCCCGCGGCAGCGACCCCGCCGCACCGCTGCGCCGGCTGCGCTGCCAGGAGGCGCTGTCCCTCGTCGGCCGGGCCGCCGAGCCCGCGCTGCGCGAGGTCCTGGACGACCCGGAGCTGGGCGGCCTCGCCCGGGTCTGGCTCACCGAGCACGGCGCCCCGGACGTCCCCGCACCCTCCGAGGCGATGATCTTCTGGCTGACCGTCGACACGGTCGCCGCGCAGCTCGCCGCCGAGGGCAACTCCGAGGAACTGCGGGCCCTGGTCGAGGGACTCGCCGCCCAGCACGACGGCTTCTTCGCCACCGCCTGGCGTGTCGACCACCCGGCAACCGCCGACGTCCTGGAGGCCATGGGCCGCCTCCACCCGGACAAGAAGGTCGCCAAGGAGGCCCGTAAGGCCGCCTTCAAGGCACGGTCGGCGCACGGCGGCTGACGCCCGCTCGGGCACCCCGGGCACACGGCGGGTGGCGTCCCGCTCGGGTGCCCCGGCGCGCACGGGGGGTGGGGTCCCGCTCGGGTGCCGCGGCGCACGGGGGGTGGGGTCCCGCTCGGGTGCCCCGGCACACGGTGGTCAGGGCTGCCCGGGCCTCCCGCGCGCCTCCCCGGAGCGTGGCCGACGCGCCTTCACGAGGGTCCTCCGACCCCCCCGGACCGAACGGCGGGCGGGATTCACCCACCGGATCCCGCCGCCGTTCCCCTGTGTTCAACCGCCGTTCAGCGGCGGGCGCGACGGTGTGGCCGCACCGAGGCCGGCCGGCCTTGACGCACCACACCGTCACGCGTCACAGGAGACACCATGTCGCTCACCCGCAGGGACTTCACACGCAAGTCCGCCCTCACCGGTGCCGGGGTCGCCCTGGCCGGCAGCGTCGGAGCGCTCGCCACCGCGCCGAACGCCCTCGCCGCCCACGACACCGCCGCCGCGGGCGACACCCACGGCCACGGCCCCGAGCACGACACCGTCGGCTACGGCCCCCTCCACCCCGACCCGGCCGGCATCCTCGCCCTGCCCGCCGGCTTCTCCTACCGCGTCGTCACCTACAGCGGCCGGACCCGCCTGGAGTCCGGTGAGTTCACCCCCTCCAACCACGACGGCACCGCCGCCTTCCCCGGCCCGCGCGGCACCACCCTCCTCGTCAACAACCACGAGCTGAGCGGCCCCCGCAAGAACTGGACGCACCCCGTCCCGCTCACCGAGGGCCTCGTCTACGACCCCGCGGCCTCCGGCGGCTGCACGGTCGTCGAGGTCCGCCACGGCCAGGTCGCCGAATGGGTCGGCATCGCCGGCACCTCCACCAACTGCGCGGGCGGCTCCACCCCTTGGAACACCTGGCTGACGTGTGAGGAGACCGAGGACAAAGCCGGCCAGAACGGCATGACCAAGGACCACGGCTACGTCTTCGAGGTCGACCCCGCCGACCACCGCGCCAACCGGAACCCCAGGCCGATCAAGGCGTTCGGCCGGTACGCCCACGAGGCCGTCGTCATCGACCCCAAGCGCGGCCACGCCTACCTCACCGAGGACGCCTCCGGCCCCAACGGCCTGCTCTACCGCTGGACCCCGCCCGCCGGTTTCCGCCACGGACGCGGCAAGCTGCGCACCCTCGCCGACGACGCGGGCACGCTCCAGGCGTTCAAGTGCTTCGACTCCGGCGGCCGATTCGTCGACGACCTGTCCCGCGCGACGAGGACCGGCACCGTCTACGGCGTCGACTGGACCGACGTCCCCGACCGCGACGCGCGGACCGTCTCCGTCCGCAAGCAGTTCACCGCCGGCCAGGTCACCCGCGCCCGCAAACTGGAAGGCATGTGGTGGGGCGACGGCGGCGTCTACATCGTCTCCTCGTTCGCCCGTCAGGAGAGCCCCGCCCAGCACGACGGCCAGGTCTGGTTCTACGACCCGAAGCGCCGCACCCTCACCCTGAAGGTGCTGCTCGGCGTCAACCCCGACCCGTCGAAGGACGGCGCGTTCGACGGCCCCGACAACATCACCGTCTCCCCGTACGGCGGCCTCGTCATCGCCGAGGACGGCGAGGGTGTGCAGCATCTGTTCGGCGCCACCGACAGCGGACGCACCTACCCCATCGCCCGCAACGAACTGAACATCGGCACCGCGGAGAAGCCCGAGTACAGCGAGTTCACCGGCGTCACCTTCTCGCCCGACGGCAGGACTCTGTACGCCAACATCCAGACCCCCGGCATCATGCTGGCCGTCACCGGACCCTGGAAGCGGCACAAGCAGCGCGGCTGAACACCGCCCACCCGATCCGACCGCACCGGTTAATTCGCTCGCCCGGCCCCGCGATCTTCCCTAAGCTGACGTACGTCCAGGTGCGACAGGCAGGACCTACTTCCACTCATAATGGGGAGGTCGCGGGTTCGAGTCCCGCCACCGGCATACCGGGCCGGTGTAGCTCAGGGGACAGAGCACCATACGTGGTTCAGCCGACCTCGATCTCTGGACACCGAAAGCAGCACGCACCTCCCGGTGCGAAGGCAGCGGTTACTTCGTCCTGATCGAATCCGTACCGCCGCCGGCCCTGATCTCGGGAGGCGCGGCTCATGGTGGGTGCCCGGTGCGCAGGCAGCGGATACTTCCCAGGCAGCGGGTTGCGGGTTCGAGTCCCGACCACACCTCGAGAGGTGGGGAAGCTCAGAAGGTCAGAGCAGCTGTACGTCTCCGCAGCCGACCCGAGTCCTCGGGCACCCTCCATCCGCCGTGCCTCCCTCCGGAACACCAGTGAATTCGGGGGAATTCAGCATGGCGCGATTCAACACGCGTACCGCCAAGGCGCATCCCGCCTCGCCCGTCACCACGACCGGCCGTACGCTCACCAACCACCAGGGCGGCCGAGGCCGCGAGCGCGACGCGCGCTCCGAGCTGTTCCTGCTCGCCGTCACCCACTTCGCCGCCCAGGACACCTACTACGAGTCCGGCACCGCCCGCGACAACCGCTTCGTACACCTCATGCGCGAGCTGGCCGTCACCGACCCGGCCTGGACCGCGGGACTGCTCGCCTGGATGCGCGGCGAGGGCAACATCCGCAGCGCCGCCGTCATGGGCGCCGCCGAGTACGTCAAGGCACGCCTCGACGCCGGCGCCACCGACGGCCCCTCCAACCGGCAGGTCGTCGCGTCCGTGCTGCGCCGCCCCGACGAGCCCGGCGAGCTGCTCGCCTACTGGACGGCCACCTACGGCCGGGCCGTGCCCAAGCCCGTCAAGCGCGGCATCGCCGACGCCGTGCGCCGCCTCTACACCGGCAAGTCGCTGCTGAAGTACGACACCGCCTCCAAGGGCTACCGCTTCGGCGACATCCTCAACCTCGTGCACGCCGCGCCCGACCCGGACAAGCCCTGGCAGGGCGACCTGTTCCGGTACGCGCTGGACCGCCGCCACCACCCGGACACGGCCGTTCCGCCCGCGTCGGTGCCCGTCCTCGCCGCGCACCGCGAACTCATGGCGCTGCCCGTGAAGAAGCGGCGCGCCGTGGTCCGGTCGGCGCGCGGCGCCGAGCGGCTGGCCGAGGCCGGTATGACATGGGAGGCGCTGGCGGGCTGGCTTCAGGGCCCGATGGACAGGGCCGCCTGGGAGGCCGTGATCCCCTCCATGGGCGCCATGGCGCTCGTGCGCAACCTGCGCAACTTCGACGAGGCAGGCGTCTCCGACGAGGTCGCGGCGCGGGTCGCGGCACGGATCAGCGACCCCGCCGAGGTCGCCCGGTCGCGGCAGTTCCCCTTCCGCTACCTCGCCGCCTGGCAGCACGCCCCGTCGCTGCGCTGGGCGTACCCGCTGGAGCAGGCGCTGCGCCACTCGCTGGCCAATGTGCCCGCGCTGCCCGGCCGCACGCTGGTGCTGGTGGACCGTTCCGGCTCGATGTTCTGGTCCCGGCTGTCCGAGCGGTCCGAGCTGACCCGCGCGGACGCGGCGGCGGTGTTCGGCGCGGCGATCGCACTGCGGGCCGACCATGCGGACCTGGTCGAGTTCGGCACGACGAGCGACGTGGTGCCGTTCCGCAAGGGCGAGTCCGTGCTGAAGGTGCTGGGCCGCTTCGGCGACCTGGGCGGCACCGACACCGTCGCGGCGGTACGGCGCCACTACCGGCGGCACGACCGGGTGCTGATCGTCACCGACGAGCAGTACGCGCCGAGCGCGCACGGCGACCCGACCGAGCAGATCCCGGCGCACATCCCGGTCTACACCTGGAACCTCGCCGGCTACCGGGCCGGTCACGGCCCGTCCGGCCGGCACAACCGGCACACCTTCGCGGGCCTCACCGACGCGGCGTTCCGCATGGTGCCGCTGCTGGAGGCGGGCCGCGACGCCGCCTGGCCGTGGGAGCGCACGGCGGCATAGCGGGCGGCGCGGGGCACGGCGGGCGGGGCGCGGTACGGGGGACCGGGCCCCGCCGGCCTTCGTGCCCGGCGGCACGACCGCACCGGCCGTACCGCCGGGCGCGGCGCACACCGGGGGCACCCGGACGGGGGAGGGTCCCTGTCCGGGTGTCCTGCGGTCGTGTCGTCCTACGGTGTCTGGTGCCGGCGCGGAAAGTGGTGGACCATGCGGGCAGCACGGACGGAGGGCGACCCGGCCCGGACGGCACCGCCCGGCCGGGAACCGGCTCCGTCCGGACTTCGCCCCAGCACGGAGAAGGTCTCCGTTCCCGCAAGGAGTTCCTGGATGACGCAGCTCAAACCCATGCGCGCGGACGCTCGCCGCAACTACGAGCGGTTGCTGAAGGCGGCGGCGGAGGCCTTCGCCGAGCATGGGGAGGGCGCGTCGCTCGACGACATCGCCAAACGTGCGGGGGTGGGCTCCGGCACGCTCTACCGGCATTTCCCCACCCGCCAGGCGCTGCTGGAGGCGGCGTATCTGGACCGCATCGAGGCGATGGCGGCGAGAGCCGGTGAACTCGCCGACCGGCTGCCGCCCGGCGCGGCGCTGGAGGCATGGCTGCACGAGGTGTGCGTCGGCACGGTCCAGGTGCGCGGCATGAAGGCCCTGCTGGGCTCGGCCGTCGCCGACGGCGGCACCGCCGCGCTCAACGCCTGCGGCACTCCGATGCGGGCCGCGGCGGCACGGCTGGTGGAGGCGGCGCAGAAGGAAGGCACCCTGCGCGCCGACGTCGAGCCGTCGGACGTACTGCGGCTGGCGCACGGCGTGGCCGGCGCCGCGGAACTCGCCGACCCCGAGGGCGGGCAGCTGACCCGCTATCTGTCGCTGCTGACGGAGGGCCTGCGTCCCCGGCCGTGAGCCCTGCCTCGGCCGGACCCGGCTCGGTCGCGCCCGGCTGGGGTCGTGCCCGGCCCCGAGCCCGGCCGTTCGTGAGCCCGGCCCGGCGTTCGTACCGGTCCCGGCCGAGGCCGCTGGTCCTGGCCCGCCCCCGGCCTCGACCCCGAGCCCTGGTCCGGGCGCCCCGTCGGCGGGGCGCCCGGACGGGGACGGTCACAGGGCCTGCGAGGCCGGCTTCACCATGTTGCGCACCGTGCGCGCCTTCACGAAGTCCCCCATCGCGGTCATCTCCCACTCGCCGGAGAACTGCCGGATGAGCTTCGCCATCATCACGCCGGTCTGCGGCTCGGCGCCGGTCAGGTCGAAGCGGACCAGCTCCTCACCGGAGGCGGCGTCCATCAGCCGGCAGTAGGCCTTGGCGACCTCGGTGAACTTCTGTCCCGAGAACGAGTTCACGGTGAACACCAGGCCCGTGACCTCCTGCGGCAGCCGGCCCAGATCGACGGTGATCACCTCGTCGTCCCCGGCGCCCTCACCGGTGAGGTTGTCCCCGGAGTGCCGGATCGCACCGGACAGGATGGTCAGCTTGCCGAAGTAGCAGCTGTCGATGTGGTTGCGCTGCGGGCCGTAGGCGATGACGGACGCGTCCAGGTCGATGTCCTTGCCGCGGAAGGCGGGCTCCCAGCCGAGGCCCATCTTCACCTGCGTAAGCAGCGGACGCCCGCCCTTGACGAGGGACACCGTCTGGTTCTTCTGCAGGCTCACACGGCCCTTGTCGAGGTTGACCTTGCCGGTGCCGGGGGCCGGCGGCGCGGACGCGGGCTCCTCGACGCTCACCCCGAAGTCGGTGGCGATGCCCGCCAGACCGTTGGCGTACCCCTGGCCGACGGCGCGGGCCTTCCACTGGCCGTTGCGCAGGTAGATCTCCACGACCACCAGCGCCGTCTCGGCACCGAGCCGCGGCGGCGTGAAGGTGGCGAGGACGGAGCCGTCGTCGGCGTTGCGGATCGTGGCCGTCGGTTCGATGCCCTGGAAGGTCTGGCCGGCCGCGTCGGGGCTCGCGGTCACGACGATCTTCTCGATGCCCGGCGGGACGGCGGACGTGTCCACGGTGATCACATCGGGGGCCGTGCCGTTGCCGGAGCGGTAGGTCACGCCCGGGCCGGAGGGCTGGTTGTAGAAGATGAAGTCGTCGTCGGAGCGCACCTTGCCGTCGGCGGTGAGCAGCAGGCCCGAGACGTCCAGCCGCACGGGAGCGGAGACGTCCACCGCCACACGGACGACGGGGAGCGGGATGTTCGAGCCGGGGGTCATAGCTGTCATGCCCGGTCAACGAGCGAGACCGTTTTACCGTTCCCTTACCCACCCCCGAACGTACCCCGACACCACCCCGATCGACCC
>NZ_JALLGL010000519.1 GCF_023072675.1 Streptomyces sp. XM83C | reverse complement strand
GCTTGTTGAACTGCCGCGGGCTCAGCCCGGTGAACGGACCTATCCAGGAGGGCTCCGACGCCGTGATCACACCAGCCACAGCAAAATCATCTCACCTCTGACCAGCAGTTACGGGACAACCTCTAGCGATGACCCGTTCGACGGCCGAAGGAAAACTGGTTCGGCCGCGAACAGAGATCGTCTACCGACCTTTCTGGATCAACGCACCGTGCATGCAGTTCATGCTTCGCCAGAAGACCGGAGCCCTGCCGCAGCCGCCAGCCATCGCATGGCCTCGATGGGCGCTGGGGTATCTGCGCAGGAAAGCCTCACTTCTACCAGGTGATCGGCCACGGCGCATACTTCAGAAATCTCCCAAAAATCGTTGCTCCGAGAAAACCAGTAGAGCCACTGACCCGCTTCCCATCCCCGTTCCCGTTCCAGCGCTACTTTCTCACCGGGACTAGCCTTGCGCCAACGCGACAGCCACGCTTCCTTATCCGCTGGGGACATCGGAGGTGAGAATTGTTCCGAAAGCCAGGCGGGAAGGCTTCGCTTAAATTCGTTCGCATTGTCAGTAATTATGGAGCGTTGGGATTTGAGGAGATTCACTATCTCGATGAATTTGGCGACGTCTTTCCTGTCGCCCGAGTAAAGATGCGACACCTGTGTCATGGCGCCCCCTTCTGGCAGACGGCGAATGCCGGGCGGGTGACTCCCCGCCCGGCATGCTAGCTATCTTTCTTTTCCGGATCCTTGCTGGATGCTGTCGAAGAATCTCTCCATATGCTCGGGGCGCAGCATATACTGATCCACTGCCTTTGTCACGTCGACTACGAGAGGTGCGTTCGGGAAGTCTTTGGCCATTGACTCGGGTACCGCACTTTCGCGCAACCACGAGAGGAAGCTTCCGTCAACTTCGAATGACTTCACCTTGGTGTCGGAGAATCCTTGGGATATCCGCTTCGCCAAAAATTCGTCGGCTCGCTTAGATACTCCGAAGTTGAGGAATATGGCCTTACGTGAGTTTTTGATAGTCACGTAACCGCCTTCGAGGATTTTTATCCTCTGATTTCCCGCTCCTTCGACACGGTACACCGTGGTCACGCCCTGTTTGGCCCAACGCGATGCGGCGTAGGTGCCGACTAGACTTGCGCCAATGGTGCTCATCGTCTTCGCGTAGGAATTCCGGACGTCGCATATCCATTGCGCTTCCCCTTGGGCGCATGGGATGTCGGGCATCGGCGCAGGCGGTGGCTCGGGCGGGGCTTCACACGTGCTGGCCATAGCCCAAATGCACACACCATTCGGGCTTTCGTAAAGATACTTCCGAGGCCTTTGCTTCTTTTCGGGGACAGGGTCCGGCCCCACCAACAGAGTGGAGGCGCGGCGGACGTCGCCGCCCTCTACGTTCACTACGCTGAGCAGGACACCGCTACCACCGCCGGAAAATGTGACTGTAGTGGAATAGGTCACCGTGGAGTGGTAAACCCATTTGAACCCGCCTCTGCCGTTGCTTTCCATGGTGAAGTGCTCGTGCGCGCGGCAATCGGTACCGCAATTGCCGTTCGGATATAGCGGTGCCGGTATCAGGCCGGTCGGATCCGATTTGACAATCGGCGTATTATTGGCGTAAGCGTATCCGTTGATCGCTTCGTGGTCCTCCGGCGTGAGGATAGGATCGACGGATATGAAGCGACCGATCAGGGGGTCATATTCTCGGGCGCCGATGTGGGTGAGGCCGGTGTTGGTGTCGGCGGGTTTGCCGAGGAAGCCCTTGTCGTCCGGCCATGCCTGCGGTGTGGTGCCTCGTGCTTCACCGAAGGGCTTGGTGTAGCGGCGGGTGATGGCCTGGGTGGTGGCGTCCACGGTCATTGAGGCGGTGCCGTGGTGATCGTCGACCATCCAGGACAGGCCGGCCTCGGTGCGGACTGCGGTTGCGTCACCGGCGGGGTAGTAGCGCTGGGCCGTGAACTTTTTGGCGACGGTGTCGTAGTGGAGTTCCTGTCCGGCGAGGTAGAGGACGGTCTTGGCCGGGCCGCGGCGGATCAGGAGGTCGCCGTTGGCGTCGTAGAGGTAGTCGGTGGTCTTGGTGCCTTCGGTGAGGCGGGTGAGTTCTCCCTCGAGGTCCCAGGTGAGGTTCTGGGCGTTGCCGGTGGGGCCGTAGC
>NZ_JALLGL010000518.1 GCF_023072675.1 Streptomyces sp. XM83C | reverse complement strand
CCGCCGCCCGCTCCCCCGGCCGCCACCGCCGGCGCGGACGAACAGGCCGCCCCCGCCGACGGCGGCGAACTGCTCGCGCTGCGGCAGCGGCTGCTGGTGTCCGTCGTGCTGGCGGTTCCGGTCGTACTGCTGTCGATGGTGCCCGACCTGCAGTTCGACAACTGGCAGTGGCTCTGCCTCACCCTCACCGCCCCCGTCGTCGTCTGGGGCGCCCTCCCCTTCCACCGGGCCGCCTGGACCAACGCCCGGCACGGCGCGGCCACCATGGACACGCTGGTCTCCCTCGGCACGCTCGCCGCGTTCGGCTGGTCCCTGTGGGCGCTGTTCTTCGGCGACGCGGGCATGCCCGGCATGCGGCACGGCTTCGAGTTCACCGTCTCCCGCGAGGCGGGCTCCTCCGCCCTCTACCTGGAGGCCGCCGCGGGCGTGACCGCGTTCCTGCTGGCCGGACGCTATCTGGAGGCCCGCTCCAAGCGGCGGGCGGGCGCCGCGCTGCGGGCCCTGCTGGAACTCGGCGCGAAGGACGTCGCCGTCCTGCGCGGCGGCCACGAGGTGCGCGTCCCCGTGGCCGAGCTGGCCGTGGGCGACCGGTTCGTCGTCCGCCCCGGCGAGAAGATCGCCACCGACGGCACCGTCGTCGAGGGCACCTCCGCCGTCGACGCGTCCATGCTCACCGGCGAGTCCGTGCCCGTCGACGTCGCCCCCGGCGACACCGTCACCGGCGCCACCGTCAACGCCGGCGGCCGGCTCGTCGTCGAGGCCACCCGCGTCGGCGCCGACACCCAGCTCGCCCGCATGGCCCGCCTCGTTGAGGACGCCCAGAACGGCAAGGCGCGGGTGCAGCGGCTCGCCGACCGCATCTCCGCCGTGTTCGTCCCCGTCGTCCTGCTGATCGCCACGGCCACCCTCGGCGCCTGGCTCGGCGCGACCGGCGACGCCGTCGCCGCGTTCACCGCCGCCGTCGCCGTACTGATCATCGCCTGCCCCTGCGCGCTGGGCCTGGCCACCCCGACCGCGCTCATGGTCGGCACCGGCCGCGGCGCCCAGCTCGGCATCCTCATCAAGGGTCCGGAGGTCCTGGAGTCCACCCGCCGTGTCGACACCGTCGTCCTCGACAAGACCGGCACCGTCACCACCGGCCGGATGACCCTGCACGACGTGTACGCCGCCGACGGCACCGACGACAACGAGCTGCTGCGGCTCGCGGGCGCCCTCGAGCACGCCTCCGAACACCCCGTCGCCCAGGCGATCGCCGCCGGCGCGGCAAACCGGGCGGGCGTCCTGCCCGCGCCGGAGGGCTTCGAGAACGTCGCCGGGCTCGGCGTGCGGGGCGTCGTCCAGGGACACAGCGTCGTCGTCGGCCGCGAGAAGCTCCTCCAGGACGCCGGCATCCCGCTGCCGGGCCCGCTCGCCGACGCCAAGGCCGCCGCCGAGGCGGAGGGGCGCACCGCGGTCGCCGTCGCCTGGGACGGCGAGGCACGCGGTGTCCTCACCGTCGCCGACGCCGTCAAGGACGGCAGCGCCGAAGCCGTCACCGAGCTGCGCCGCCTCGGCCTCACCCCGGTGCTGCTCACCGGCGACAACCGGACCGTCGCCGAGGCGGTCGCCCGGCAGGTCGGCATCGACGAGGTGATCGCCGAGGTGCTGCCGCAGGACAAGGTGGACGTCGTACGGCGCCTCCAGCGCGAGGGCCGTACCGTCGCGATGGTCGGCGACGGCGTGAACGACGCCGCCGCACTGGCCGCCGCCGATCTGGGCCTGGCGATGGGCACCGGCACCGACGCCGCCATCGAGGCGGGCGACCTCACCCTGGTCCGCGGCGATCTGCGGGTCGCGGGCGACGCCATCCGGCTCTCCCGGCGCACCCTGGCGATCATCAAGGGCAACCTGTTCTGGGCGTTCGGCTACAACGTGGCCGCGCTGCCGCTGGCCGCGGCCGGGCTGCTCAACCCGATGATCGCGGGCGCGGCGATGGCGTTCTCGTCGGTGTTCGTCGTCACCAACAGCCTGCGTCTGCGCACGTTCCGCTGACACCGTCCGAGGCGCGCCACGGGGCCACCGGCCCACGGGGCGCGCCTCGGCGTCTCCGGGCCCGGTCACGCGCACCACGGGCCCCTGTCAGTCACCACCGTCCCGGAGCACGCCCACCAACACCGTCCCGGAGCACGCCCACCAC
>NZ_JALLGL010000517.1 GCF_023072675.1 Streptomyces sp. XM83C | reverse complement strand
GTCCCCGCCCGGCGCTCAGCCCGCCACCACCGCGCCCACCCACGCGCCCGCGATCAGCAGACAGGCGAAGAGTTCCGCCAGGACGCTCCAGCCGCCCGACCGCATCGCCGTCCGCACCGCCGCCCGCGCCTCCCCGTGCCGGCCCAGCCGCAGCCGCTCCGAGAGGTAGATCCCGCCGACGAAACCGGGGATCGCCCCGATCACCGGGACCAGCACGAAACCCGCGAGCGCGCCGAGCCCCGCGTACACCCACATACGCGGCGTGGCACCCGCCTCCTGGAGCCGGCGCGGCGGCAGCGCCCAGCGCACCACCTGCGCCAGCAGCAGCGTCACGGTGGCGCCGACCAGCACCCACCAGGCCACCGGCTGCGGGTCCTTCAGCGCCCACCACATGACCGCGGCCCACACCAGCCACGACCCCGGCACACCGGGCACCAGCACTCCGCACAGGCCGAGCAGCAGCACCACCCCGACCAGCAGGAGTTCCCACACTCCCATCTGCCCAGGGTGCCGGAGCGGGCCCCGCCCCGCAGTCGGGGCGCCGCACGCCCGCCGCCCGCGGGGTGCCCCGGCCCGGCTCACCCGTGCCGTGTCACCCAGCCCCGCTCGTAGGCGTGCCAGCCCAGTTGCAGCCGCGTCGTCACACCCGTCAGCTCCATCAGCCGTTTCACCCGCCGCTGTACGGTCCTCAGACCCAGGCCGAGCTGTTTGGCGACGCTCGCGTCCGTCAGCCCGGCCAGCAGCAGCGAGAGGATCTCCAGATCGGTGCCGTCGGGGCCGTCCGGGCCCCGCTCGGTCACCCCGGCGGTGCCCAGCCGCAGCGGCAGCGCGTCCCGCCACACCGACTCGAACAGCCCCTGGAGCAGTTCCAGCAGCCCGCTCGCGTGCACCACCAGCGCCGCCGGCTCCGAGCTGCGGGACATCAGCGGTACGAGGGCCAGCGAGCGGTCCGCGACGACCAGCTTCGTCGGCACCTCCTGCACGACCCGCACCTCCTCGTCCCGGGACAGCGCGGCCGTCAGCTCGGCCATGCCGTGCGGCAGGTCCAGCACCGGGCGCTCCACCACCACCCGGTAGCGCACCCCGCGAGCGGACGCCCGCGCCTCCGCCTCGTTCTCGGCGCCGGAGACCACCACGGGGTTGCCCGTCACCAGCGCGCACACCTCCTCGGCCGCCCCCAGCTGAAGCTGGAGGAAACGCTGCGCCACCGCCGCCGCGCCCGTCACCACCTCGACCAGATCGTGCACGGCCGGCTCGGCCGCCGCCGCCCGGTACTCCTCCGCCAGCAGCGCCGCCGCCAGCTCCGCCTGCTCCAGCTCGTGCCGCTGCTGGGTGAGCAGCGCGCCCAGCGCCACCGCGGGCGGGGCCGCCACCCAACGGCCCGGCCGGGCCGGCGAACGGGCGGCCAGCCCCTGCCGCTCCAGCCGCCGCAGCACTCGCTCGGTGTCCTGCTCGCCGTGCGACAGCCGGCGCGCCAGATCCGGCACATCGGCGGCGCCGAGCGACACCAGAGCGCGGTACGCCGCCTCGTGTGTCTCGTCCAGGCCTATCGCTGCGAGCATCCCTGCGCTGTCCTCCCTGGTCACGGCGGGGCCGACGGGCCGGGCACCGCTCGGGTGGCGGGAAACGGCCATGGCGTGAACCCGCCGCCGGACATCATCGCCGTACCCCCGGTCACTCTGCCAAGGTGGGGCCCACGGCGACCGCAAGATCATCGCGGGTGGACCTCGCCCCGGCGCGACTGCCCGGCGTGCGGGCGGACCGGGGCGCCGTACACCCAGGACGTGACCCGGCCCACGACGCGCATCCGCGCGGCGGGGAACCGGGACCGGGTCACCATCGGTCGCCGGGCGGTTCTCCTGTGGGGGGTGGAACCGTCCGGCGACACCAACTCCTTTCTTCGTACGGTTGTTTGACGGTTCGCCCGACACGCCGTGGAGCGGCCCCCGTTTTCCCGATGCCCCGTTCTCGAGCGCCCCGTGCGGTGGACAATGAGGGACATGAGCCAGCAGGGGGGACAGCCCGCCGGGCCCGAGGACGACTGGTGGGCGCAGTTGTACGACGACACCACCGGGGACACCGGGCCGACGTCCGCGCCGGACTCGCTGGACGACCGTTTCGCCTCCGCGACCGGCACGCTGGCCTCGTCCACCGCCCCGCCGCCCGCCCCGGCCGGCC
>NZ_JALLGL010000516.1 GCF_023072675.1 Streptomyces sp. XM83C | reverse complement strand
GCCCGGGGGCGGGGCCGTGGTGTTCCGGGTGCTGCTGCCGCTGTGTCTGGTGATGACCTTCGCCTATATCGGGGACTCGACCGTCTCCAACTGGAGCGCGAAGTATCTGCAGGACGTGCTCGGCAGCAGCGAGCAGCTCGCGACGGTGCCGTACAACGTGTACATGGTGACGACCCTGCTGGGGCGGTCCATCGGGGACTTCGGGGTACGGAGGTTCGGCGCCGCGGCCGTCGTACGGGCCGGTGCGGTGGTGGCGGCGGGCGGGTTCGCGGTGGTGGCCGGGGCGCCCGGGGCGTGGCCGGGGATGCTCGGCTTCACGCTGGTGGGGCTGGGGTTGTGCGTGCTCGTACCGCAGACTTTCGCGGCTGCGGGGCGGCTGTTCCCGGGGGCGTCGGACGCGGCGGTCGCCCGGCTGAACGTCTTCAATTATGTGGGGTTCCTGGTCGGTTCGCCGTTGGTGGGGGCGCTCGGCGACGCGTGGAGCTATCGCGGGGCGATGCTGGTGCCGATGGCGTTGGTGCTGGTGACACTGGTGTACGCCCGGTCGTTCGCCGCTCAACCGGACCGATACGGTGGCGGGCATGAGCGGCCGCGCACAGCTGATGTGGGACGAGGCAGTAACGGGCTATGACTTCGGTCCGGACCATCCGATGGACCCGGTCCGGCTGGGCCTGACGAAACGGCTTGTCGACGCCTTCGGGCTGGACAAGGACATGCACGTGGTGGCGGCCAAGCCGGCCGGGGAGTCGACGCTGCGGCTGGTCCACCGGGAGGACTACATCGCCGCGGTGAAAGCCGCGTCGGCGGACCCGTCGGCCGCGGACCAGTCGTACGGGCTGGGTACGGTCGACGATCCGGCGTTCGCCGGGATGCACGAGGTGTCCGCGCTGATCGCCGGCCAGTCGGTGGGGGCGGCGGAGGCCGTGTGGCGCGGGGACGCGCTGCACGCGGTGAACTTCGCGGGCGGGCTGCACCATGCGATGCCGGGCGCGGCGTCCGGGTTCTGCATCTACAACGACGCGGCGCTGGCGATCGCGCGGCTGCTGGAGCTGGGTGCGGAGCGGGTGGCGTACGTGGATGTGGACGTGCATCACGGGGACGGGGTGCAGGCCGCGTTCTGGGACGATCCGCGGGTGCTGACGGTGTCGCTGCACGAGCATCCTCGGACGCTGTTCCCGCAGACCGGGTGGCCGGAGGAGACCGGCGGGGACGCGGCGGAAGGGTCCGCGGTGAACGTGGCGTTGCCGGCGGGGACCGGGGATGCGGGGTGGCTGCGGGCCTTTCACGCGGTGGTGCCGGAGCTGCTGGCCGACTTCCGGCCGCAGGTGCTGGTGACGCAGCACGGGGCGGACACGCACTTCGAGGATCCGCTGGCGCATCTGGCGGTGTCGCTGGACGCGCAGCGGGCCGTGCAGGTGGCCTGCCATGAGCTGGCGCACGAGTACGCCGACGGGCGGTGGGTCGCGCTGGGGGGTGGCGGGTACGCCGTGGTGGAGGTCGTGCCTCGGTCATGGACGCATCTGGTGGGGATCGCGGCGGGGCGGCCCGTGGAGCCGGAGACGGTGGTGCCGGAGGAGTGGCGGCGGGAGGTGTTCGCGCGGACGCGGCAGCTGGCGCCGGGGCGGATGACCGATGGGCGGTGGCCTGTGGGGTGGGCCGAGTGGGAGGCGGGGTACGACCCTGCCGACCGGTTGGATCAGGCGGTGCTGGCGACGCGGCGGGCGGTGTTCCCGGTGCGGGGGCTCTTGGCTTAGCGCGGGGTGGCGGTGGCCGGTGCGGTGTGGGGCCCTTTGCCGCCGGCGTGCTGGGTGGCCGGCGTGCCGCTGGGGGTGGGTCTGCGCCCCGGCGTGTGACGGTCACCCGGCGTGGGTGCGGGCGCGGGGGTCGGTCGCGTCACCCGGCGCGTACGGGGTGCCTCCCCCGGAGGGGGTACCCCCGGCGCCCACCTTCCCCCAAGCTCTCGACATCGCTCGAGCAGGGGGCCTCCAGCGGCCTGCGGCGCGACTGCCCGCGGCTGCGTGGGGATGCGTCCCCGGCCCTCGTCGCTGCCAGGGTGGGCAGGCTGTGCCTGCGGCGCGACTGCCTGCGGCTGCGTGGGGATGCGCCGCCCCAGCGGCATGATTGCCCGCAGCTGCGTCAGCCTGCTCGGCCGTAGCTGTGGTGGCTCGTTGCATCTGGTGAACCGTTACTCCGACCGTGGGTTCTCGGGGGGTCTCGGGG
>NZ_JALLGL010000515.1 GCF_023072675.1 Streptomyces sp. XM83C | reverse complement strand
GCCGGAGGCGACCGCCGTCCGTGACACCCGGGCCGGCCGCCGCCGAGTCACCCCAGGGCGACCCCCGACCGGGCTCACCGGTCCCGGCCCGGCCGGTCCGGGGCGCGGCCTGACACAGGCCGTTCCGGGCCGCGGTGCCCGGCCCTCGACCGGCACCGGCAACCTGCGACCCGGACCTGGGCAGGTTCCCGCCCGGACCTGGGCAGGTTCCCGCCCGGACCTGGGCGGGGCCCGGCCCGGACCGACGGGCGAACAGGACCTGGCCCACCGGCGGGCGAACCGGTCCCGGCCCACCGGCGGCTCGCCGCAGGCCCTCGAACCGTCAGGCGGCCGTCGGCATCTGCGTCCGCAGCAGCAGCGGCAGGCGCGTCGTCCGCGGCTTCGCCGGGATCTCGGCCACAGCGCGGGGCAGGGCCTGCTCAACGCCGTGCACCACGGACAGATGGCGGTCGGCCCGGCCGAACGCCGTGTACACCCAGGGCCGGTCGAGCGCCTTGACTGCATCGCCCGGCAGGACGACGACAGCCGCCGGCCACCGCGCCCCCACCGCCTGGTGCGCTGTCAGCGCCCAGCCGTGCCGCACCCGCTGCTCGACCCGCTCCCGCGGTACGACGACGGGGGCGCCCGCGCACGACAGGTGCAGCCCCTCGGCGTCGGCCTTCACCACCCGGCCCGGCACCGTGCGGCCCGGAGCGGGGGACCAGACGATCCGGTCGCCCAGGTCGAAACCGCCGAAGCGGCCCGGTCCTGGGTTCAGGCGTTCCTTGAGCGCGGAGTTGAGCACCCGGGTGCCGACCGCGCCGCCGTGGCCCGGCGTGATGACCACGGTCTGCTCTGCCGGGATGCCCAGCGCACGCGGCACCGAGTCCATGACGAGCTGCACCGTCCGGTGCACGGCCTCGCCCGCGTCCCGCACCGGCACGATCACCAACTCCTTGCCGGGCGCCTCCACCTGGTGCAGCTCTCCGACGCCGATCCCGGAGACCAGCTCGCCCAGCGGGCCCGGGTCCGGGGTGCGGGAGGCCACCTGCGGGCAGACACGCGCGGCGAGCAGATCGGCGAACACCCGCCCCGGGCCCGCCGACCACAGCACCGCCGGATCGCCGCTGAGCACCAGCCGCGCCCCGTCGGGCACCGACTCCACCAGCAGCGCCGCCGTCTCCACGTCCAGCTGCGGCGCGTCCAGCACCACCAGCAGATCCAGGGCCAGCGCCCCGTCGGCGTCCCTGCCCGGGCCTTCCGCACCGGACAGCAGACCGGACACGGTGACCACGGCATCGGCGGCTGTCACCTCCGGCACACCTGCCGGTGCCGCGGCAGGCGCCTCGACCTCCGCCGACCGCACGGGGCCGGCCGCCGACTCGGCCGCGCCGAGCAGCCCCGCGAAGCGGCGGCGGCCGTCGGGGGCGTGACAGGCCGCCACGGCACGCAGCCCCAGCGCACGGGCCGCGGCGAGCAGAGCGGCCGGTTCCGCGCGGGCGGCCTCACCGCCCGTGTGCAGCACCAGGGCATGCCCGGCCACCGCGCGGATCAGGTCCGCCGCACTGCCCGAGGCGCCCGATGCGGCCTGCTCCCAACGCGCCGGAGCGTCGTCCTTCGGCAGTGAGTTCACGACTCGGGCCAGGGCGTCGGCGAGGCTCTCCTCCGCCAGGGCGTAACGCTCCAGACCGACGAGCACCCGCACCGGGCGCTCCTCCTCGCCCTCCTCGCCGCCCTCGGCGGCAGCCGCCGGGGGCGTGGCCGGGTGGCCCGGCTCCTCGAGGGCGTCCTGGAACACCAGCGCGTCGCCCTCGGCGATCGCGCCGCGCACCGCCTCCTCCGCGCCGGGCACACCCCGGCGGTCCAGCGCCGCCGTCAGCGCGGGCATCTCCAGCGCCGTGTGCCCGGCCAGGGCCGCCTGCTCCAGCAGCCACACGGTCATCGCCCGGCCGCGCCGCTCGTCGTCGGGAGCGCACTCCGGGCCGAGCAGCGCCCGTGCGAACGTGTCGGCCTGCTCGGGCCGCACTCCGGGGACCCGCAGCAACTGCCAGGGGTCCTCCCGCAGCGTGGGCGCCGCGCCGTCGCCGAGCGCGCCGGCGGTCTGCGCGGCCAGCGACTCCGGCGCGCCGCCCGCCGCCAGCACCTCGCGCACCGCCGCGACGCTCTCCGCCGAGGGCGCCTGTGCGTCGGCGCCGGGTGCCGTCCCGGCGGGCACCGGCTGCGGACGCCGTACCGGCTCGGGGG
>NZ_JALLGL010000514.1 GCF_023072675.1 Streptomyces sp. XM83C | reverse complement strand
GGGCGGGGGCGTGTGGCCGGGGCCGCCCTGCTGGGCGTCGGCGAGGCCGATGCCGCGCTGGAAGGCGGCCATCAGGCCGGGGTCGTGGCCGATGTGCTGCTCGGGTTCCTGGCGGGGTGCGGGGCCGCCGCGCAGCTGGGGGACGAGGTGTTCCTGGGCGCGGCGCCGGGGCAGCCGGGGTTTGCCCATGGTGCCGCGGACGGCGCCGGTGCGGGGCACGGGCGGCTGCCCTTCGTTGGCGTCGACGACGGCCCGGTCCTCGGGGCGGATGCCGGGTGCGGCGGAGGCGGGGGTGGGCCGTTCCGCGCGCCGCCCGCGCACGGGCAGCGGCGGCGCGGGCGCGCCGGGTGCGGGAGGCGGCGTGTCGTCGGCCCGGCCCGGGGTGCGGTACTCGTCGGGCGGCGGCGGTACGGCGGTGAGGCCGGGGGCGGGCACGGCGAGGGCGCCGGTGTCGTGGACCGCGGTGCCGCCGCTCTCGACGATCTGTGCGGCGGTGGGGTCGGCGGTGTCGGTGGCGGTTCCGGCGACGAGGGCGGGCGTGCCGAGGAGGTCCTGGGGGACGACGAGGACGGCTTGGACGCCGCCGTAGATGTTGGTCTGGAGGCGCACGCGGATGCCGTGCCGGCGGGCGAGCTGGGAGACGACGTACAGGCCGATGCGGCCGTCGGCGAGGAGGCGGGCGACGTTGACCTGGTCGGGGTCGGCGAGCAGCGCGTTCATCCGTTGCTGCTCCTCGACGGGCATGCCGAGGCCGCGGTCCTCGACCTCGACGGCGAGACCGGAGGTGACGAGGTTGGCGCGGAGGAGGACCTGCGTGTGCGGGGCGGAGAACACGGTTGCGTTCTCGACGAGTTCGGCGAGCAGGTGGATGACGTCGGCGACGGCGTGCCCGCGGATGTCGCCGTCGATCGGCGGTACGAGCTTGACGCGTGAGTACTGCTCGACCTCGGCGATCGCGGAACGCAGCACCTCGGTCATGGAGACGGGGTTGCTCCACTGGCGGCGCGAGACGGCGCCGCCGAGCACGGCGAGGTTCTCGGCGTGGCGGCGGATGCGGGTGGCGAGGTGGTCGACGTGGAAGAGGCCCTTGAGCAGGTCGGGGTCCTCGATCTCGTTCTCCAGCTCGTCGAGGATGGAGATCTCCCGGTGCACCAGGGACTGCAGGCGCCGGGCCAGGTTGACGAAGACCTCCAGCTTCTGCTGGCTGCCGGCCTGGCTGGAGAGCTGCGCGGCCTGCACGACTGCGGCGACGGCGCCGTCGTGGGCGCGGGCGAGGTCGGCGGCGAGCAGTTCGAAGTCGTCGGCGTCGGCGGGCGGCTGGCCGCGGGTACGGCGCGGCGGCGGGGTGTCGCCGCGGCGCAGCGCGTCGACGAGGGCGCGCAGATCGGCCTCGCCGCGGGCGCTGCTGCGGCGCAGCGCGTCGACGCGTTCGGCGACGGCCTTGGCGGCGCGGTTCGCGGCGACGGCCGCGATGACGACGGCGGCCCCGGCCACGGCGACCGCACCGGCGAGGACCGCCCACAGGGTGGGGGTGGGGCGTACGCCGGTGGAGCGGACGGCGAAGAGGACGGCCGCGCAGCCGCTGAGGGCGACGGCGACGGGCGGGAGCACGGCCATGCGCAGCAGGTGCGGCCGTATGTGGGCTTCGGGCACGGCGGGGAGGGTGCGGGCTACCGGCCGCCCGTGCCGCCCGCCGCCCTCTCGGCGGTCTGCGCGCGCGGCCGGTGCGCGGAAGTGAGACATCGGTGTCCTCGTACTGGTCCGTCGGGCCTGTTTGCTCGCGCTTCGGTGCGCAACGGGCACTCACAGTAGTCGTGAACGGAACATGTGCGAGGGGCAGTTGACAAAGTCCCACATGAAGCGCCCTGCTCTGGTATGGGGACGGGCTGACAGTCCAACAGATCAGGACGCAATCCGGCCCGATATGCCCACACTGAACGCCACCTCGATCGAATTCGATCGCGAACGATCGCAAATCCGACCGGCCGGCGTGCCGCACGACGGAAGCGGCGAGCAGGCACGGGAGCCACCCTTCACCCAAAAGGGTGGGCCCGCTGGTCGCGAGGAAATCGAAACGGGCGACATCCGACCGGCCGCAAGCCGCCCGACCGCCCGGCGCGCTTGTGGGGCGCGGGCGCGCCCGGCCGGGCTGAGCCTCTCGGCGTCCCCGGGGGACGGCCGGCCTGCGGGCCCGTCCTTCCGGGCCGCCCGCCCGCGTCTCATCCCCCGCCCACGGGAC
>NZ_JALLGL010000513.1 GCF_023072675.1 Streptomyces sp. XM83C | reverse complement strand
GCATGGGGGCGGTTGTTCCCGCTGTTCTCGGCCGGGCTGGGCGGGCGGCTGGGCGACGGGCGGCAGTTCTGGTCGTACATCTCGCTGCACGACGAGGTCGCGGCGATCCGGCATCTCCTCGACCGTGACGATCTGTCCGGCGCGTTCAATCTGACGGTGCCTCGGCCGTTGACGAACCGTGAGATCACGGCGGCGATGGGGCGGGTGCTGCGCAGGCCGACGGTGCTGAGCGTGCCGGCGCCGGTGCTGCGGGCGGTGCTGGGCGAGCTGTCCGGGGATGTGCTGGGCAGTGCGCGGGTGCTGCCGGTACGGCTACTGGAGTCGGGGTTCGTGTTCGCGTTCCCGGACGTCGAGGATGCGATCCGCGCGGCGTGACGGTCACGAGTGACCGTTTGCGACCGGCGTGCGACCGTGCCCTGTCCATGCGCGACTGCCGCTGACCGACGGTCGCCCTAAGGTCGTCCCGAACTCGGGTATCCCCGGCGGCTGTTGGGGGCATCACGTCTCCACCGGCCGCGCAACCCTGAGGAGGGGCACGTGCTTGAGCCCGCGTACCAGGCAGACGTCGTCGTGGTGGGAGCCGGCCTCGCCGGGCTCTCGGCGGCGCTTCGGCTGACCAGCGCAGGAGTCACCACCGCGGTACTGGAGGCCGCCCCGTGCGTCGGCGGCCGGATGGCGACCGAGAAGGTCGACGGCTTCCGGCTGGACCGCATCGGGCAGTTGCTGTCCACCGCCTATCCCGAACTACGCCGCACCCCGGGACTGGACGCGCTCGTGCTGCGTCCCTTCGCCCCGGGGGTCCTGCTGCACAGCGACGGCCGCCGCCACCGGGCGGGCGCGGTGGCCGGCGCGGGCGGCGCACGGAGCGTACGAGGAAGCACAAGGGGCGCACTTCATGTGGTGCGCGCTCTGGCGAGTGCGCCCCGCCCGCCGATGCCGAGGAACACCGCACAGCGCGGCGCGGTGCCGAGGGCCCGCTCCGGTGCCCCGCTGGGCACACCCGTCGACCAGGCCCGGCTGGACGCCGCTCTGGTCCGGCTGGCCCAGCTGCCGGTGGAGCGGCTGCTGTCCCGGCCGGAGCTGCCGGCCGGGCAGGCGCTGGCCGCGCGCGGGCTGCCCGCCCGTACGGTGGACGGCTTTCTGCGCCCGCTGTTGTCGGCCCTGCTGTCCGACCCGGAGCTGACCACGTCCAGCCGGTGCGCCGACCTGGCGTTGCGCGGTTTCGCGGCCGGCCGGCTGTGTCTGCCGGAGGGCGGCGCGGACGTGCTGCCGGAGCTGCTGGCCAGGGCGCTGCCGCCGGGCAGCGTGCACACGGGCGTCCAGGTGACGTCGGTGTCCACCACGGCGGTGACCACCGCCGAGCACGGGGTGTTCCGCTGCCGCGCGGTCCTGGTCGCCACGGATGCCCGCAGTGCCGCGGAGCTGCTGCCGGGGCTGCGGGTGCCGGACTTCCACCCGGTGACGGTCGTCCACCACACCACGGACGACCCGCCGGAGACGGGCGCCTCGCTGCTGCTGGACGCCGACCGGGGCGGTCCGGTCGCCCACACGGCCGTGATCAGCGCCGTCGACCCGAGCCGGGCCCCGGCGGGCCGCGCGCTGATCTCCTCCACGGTCCTCGGCAGCCCGCCCGACGGTGTGGACACGGCGGTCCGTATACATCTGGCGCGCCTGTACGGCACCTCCACGGCACGCTGGGAGACCCTCGCCGTGCACCACACCCGGGAGGCGGTGCCGGTGATGCGCGCGCCGCACGACTGCCGCCGGCCGGTGCGTCTGCTGGCGGGGCTGTACGTGTGCGGCGACCACCGCGACACCAGCTCCCCGCAGGGCGCACTGCACTCGGGGTACCGGGCGTCGACGGCGATCCTGGCGGACCTGGGCGCGACCGGCTCCCTGCACCACGCGGACCCGCTTCCGGCGACGCGGGCGGCCTGACACCCGGGGCCGGGGGCGGCGCGGGGGCGCGGCAGGACGCGCGGACGCGGAACCGCGGCCGGCGGCGACAACGCGGGGCCCCGGCCGCCCTTCCCCGGAACTGGGGCGGTGGGTGCCACGGCGGGCCCACCGGCGGCGGGCAGGAGTCCTGTCCGGCCTCCGGGCGGGGCCACCCTGGGCCCCGGCGGCCGGGAGCGGTCCTTGCCGGACAGCCCGCCGCCCCCAGCCCCGGGCGTGCGCCGAGCGGCCGGCGCCGGAGGCCCGACCGCGCCGGGGCGTGCGCCGGGCGCATGCGGGCGCACACCGGGCGCTCGGAACAC
>NZ_JALLGL010000512.1 GCF_023072675.1 Streptomyces sp. XM83C | reverse complement strand
CGGGGACCGTCGGCACGGGGTCCGGCGCGGGGACCGTCGGCACGGGGCCCGGCGGGGCGGAGGCGCGGGCCTGGGAGGCGCTCGTCGCCGCGGCGCGGCGCACCGTCGCCGACGGGCTCGTCGTCGGCACGTCCGGCAATGTCTCCGTCCGTGTCGGTGACATCGTGCTGGTCACACCCTCCGGCGTGCCGTACGACCGGCTCACCCCGGACGACCTCACCGCCGTCGATCTGGACGGTCGCCAGGTGCGCGGCACGCTCGTACCGACCAGCGAACTGCCCATGCACCTCACGGTCTACCGGCACACCGACGCGCGCGCCGTCGTGCACACCCACGCCGTGCACGCGACCGCCGTCTCCCTGCTCGTCCCGGAACTGCCGCTCGTGCACTACATGGCCGCGGCCCTCGGCGGGCCCGTACGGGTCGCCCCCTACGCGACCTACGGCACCGAGGAACTGGCCGAGCACATGCTGCGCGCCCTCGCCGACCGCACCGGCTGCATCCTCCAGAACCACGGGACCATCACCTACGGGGCCACCCTCGACCAGGCCTACGACCGCACCGCCCAGCTGGAGTGGATGTGCAGGCTGTGGCTGACCGCCGCGTCCGTTCCCGGCCGCACCCCGCACTTGCTCACCGAGGACCAGCTCGCGGACACGGCACGCAAACTGCGGGGCTACGGGCAGCGCGGCTGACGCGCCCCCGTCACCCCCCGGCCCCGTCCCGCTGGCCGGTGGCGCGTTCCGCCGGGACACTGGACGGGTGCGCACTGTCAGAGCGACGGCCGCTGCCGTCACCGCCGTGATGGGCGCCGGCGCCGCCGCCGTGGTCGCCGGCCGGCTCGCCAGCGACGCGGCGCTCAAGGCGCCCGCCGGGCGCCCCCTGCCCACGGAACCCCGGCTCACCGTGCACGCCACGGCCGCCGGCCGGATCACCCTCACCCGGGACCTCGCCTCTCTGCGCCCCGGCACCTACGGCCTCGCCGGCGACGGCTCCCACGCGGTCGTCGGGCAGGTCCTCGACGTCACCGGCACCACCGCCGACACCGTCGTACGCCGCCTGGAACGCGTCACGCACGGCGCCCTCGAACCCGGCGACAAGGTATGGCTCACCCCCAATCTGTACGTCGGCGACCCGCGCGCCGCCCTCGGCCTGGACCACACGGACGTCGACATCCCCGGTGAACTCGGCCCGCTGCCCGCCTGGTTCGTGCCCGGCGCCCGCGACACCTGGGTCATCGCCGTGCACGGCCTGGGCACCACACGGGAACACGCCCTGAACGTCATGGAGTTCCTGCACCGGCTGCGGCTGCCCGTGCTCGCCCTCGCCTACCGCGGAGACCTCGGGGCGCCGAGGCCCCCCGACGGGCTGAACCATCTCGGGGGCAGCGAGTGGCGCGACCTCGACGCCGCGATCCGGTACGCCGTCGACCACGGCGCCCGCCGGATCGTGCTGCTCGGCTGGTCCACCGGCGCCACCATGGCGTTGCGGGCCGCCGCGCGCTCGGGCGTCGCCGACCGCGTCTCCGGGCTGATCCTCGACTCGCCGGTCCTCAGCTGGGAGGCCACCCTGCGGGCCCTGGCCGCTGCCCGGCGCACCCCGGGCGCGCTGCTGCCGCTCGCCGTGCGCGCCGCGCAGGGCCGCACCGGACTGCACACCGACCCCGGCGAGGGACCCGCCGAGCCGGACGGGCTCACCGTGCCGGCGCTGGTCTTCCACGGCCCCGACGACACCGTGGCACCCTGGGCGCACTCCCGGCGCTTCGCCGACCGCCACCCCGGCCTCGTCACCCTGCGGACCGTTCCGCAGGCCCCGCACGGTGCGATGTGGAACGCCGACCCGGCCGCCTACGAGGAGGCGCTGCGCCGCTTCATGGTCCCCCTGATGTGACATGCGGAACACCGTCGGACCGGGGTCGGACACGGACCCTTCCCAAGCCGGTCACCCTCATTCCGCTTGCGTCCCGGCGCAGGCCCTGCCCGGGACGGTCGTCCAGGGTCGTACCACTGGCCGAATCCTGCCTTTCCGTGTCTCACCGGACCTCTCCCTTGGCCATCCCCGTCGCCCGTGGTGACATTCCGTTTGGGTTTTCGGACCGTCAACCGGAAGACTGCACCCGTGACGTCCCGTATCCCGCGCGACTCCAGGCTTCGACTCGTCCGACCGCGACCCCTGGCCGCCGCCCCCAGAGCTGTGAACCAGCGGCGCCCCCGGCGCCGCTGGTTCACAGCTCTGGGGGCGGCGGCCAGGGGTCGGGC
>NZ_JALLGL010000511.1 GCF_023072675.1 Streptomyces sp. XM83C | reverse complement strand
GCCGACGCCTCCGCCCTGGCCTCCGAGGCGCCCTCGGCCCCCTCGCCGTCCCCGTCGACGTACCACCGGCTCCCGAGCAACGCCGCCGGCAGCAGCACCGCCACGACCGGCAGATACGACACCCACAGCGCCAGATGCCAGTGCGCCCCCGCCCACGCCAGCGAGGCCCCGAGGATCCCGCCCAGGCTGTACACCGCGTGGAAGCTGAGCATGATGCTGCGCCCGTACGACCGCTGCAGACTCACCCCGAGCATGTTCATCGAGGCGTCCAGCGCGCCCACGGCGAGCCCGAACGCGGCCAGCGCCACCGCCAGCCCCGCCATCCCCCGCCCGGCCCCGACTGCGAGCAGCGCCAGCAGAACGACCGGCTGGGACCAGCGCAGCAACGCGCTTGGCGGTATCCGCCGGACCAGGCGTTCGGTGGTGACACTGCCGACGCCGGCCAGCACCGGCACGGCCGCCAGGAAGACCGGCAGCAGCGCGTCGGAGACGCCGTACCGGTCCTGCACGGCGGGGATGCGCGTCACGAGCAGAGCGAAGGCGACGCCCTGGGCGAAGAAGCTGAACGCCAGCGAGGCCCTGCCGCGCCGCAGCACATCAGTCATGGCGGCGAGGGTAGGGCCCTGGCGTACCGGTGGGTAGATCCGGCCAGAGATGAATTTCGTTCAGCTTCGGCGTGTGGTGCGGCGACCGGTGCGTCAGGCAGCCGCGGCCGGTGCGACGGCGACGCGGGCCGCGGTGTGCGACTGGGCTCCGGCCGTCGTTCCGGCGTCCCGGCCCTGGGCCGCCTTGGCCTCGGCGATCACCATGCGGGCCATCGGCCCGGCGCCGAGCGCGCCGCCGACAAGGAACCCGATGCCCATGGCCACGATCATCAGCACGTTGCCGAGCCACACCATGGTGTCGACGGGCAGCGTGTACGCCCCCACGACCCGCGCCACGCACTCCACCAGCAGGACGACGCCCCACACGAGGGAGAACCTCCGCTCTGCGCTGCGGAAGCGCGCGGAGGAGGCCTCCAGGCGCGCCCAGGCGGCTTCGCGGGCCTCGTCGCCCTTGACGACCCACGGCTTCATCCCGGCGGTCATCATCGGCTTGCCGAGCATGACGGAGACGATGATGCCGATACCGATCGCACTGCTGACCCCGCTGTCCTTGGCGAGCATCAGCCGCGGGTCGCCGGCGACGAAGCTCAGCAGCAGGGACACGACGTTCACGAAGAGGATGAGCGCGGCCATCCCGTTGACCTGCCGCGTCCGCAGCGCCGCCCACGCGGTCCGCACCGCGGGGACGATGCTGCTGAGCGCGAGCGCCGTCACCGTGCTCGTCCCGAAGCCGTTCTTGAGCAGGTAGTACGCCCCCAGGGGCACCGCCACGTCGATGAGGAGCGGCGCGAGGTTCTTGAACTTCCTGTTCGTCGTCATGCCCTCAGCTTCTCGTCCGGGCCGGGGGCGCCGGTAGAAACGATCGTCCGGAGCTCGGCATGACAAATGTCAGACGAGCAGGTCGGCCAAGTCGTCCATGCGGGAGAAGAGTTGCCCGGCGTCCTGGAGCCGCTCGGCGGGCGTCATGGCGGTGAACCCGAGGACGTCCATCCCGGCCGCCACGGCCGCCTGTACGCCCAGCGGACTGTCCTCGACGACCACGCACCGCTCCGGGGCGACGCCCATCTTCTCCGCCGCGTACAGGAACAGGTCGGGCGCCGGCTTGCCCCGCCCGACGTCCTGCGAGCTGAAGATCCGCCCATCGTCGAACCACCGCTCCAGCCCCGCCACCCGGTGCCCGACCCGGATCCGCTCATGGCTTCCCGACGAGGCCAGGCAGTACGGCACCCCGGCTGCCGTCAGCTTCGCCAGGACGTCCTCGACGCCGGCGACGGGCTTCAACTCCCGCTCGAACGCGGCGAACACGCGAGCGTGAAAGACATTGTCGAAGTCTTCCGGCAGTCGCCGCCCGCTGCGCTCCCACACCAGCTCGTGGACGCGGTGCATCGCGGAGCCCATGTAGTCCCGGATGGACTCCTCATAGGTCGTCGGATGCCCCACCTCGGTGAGGTACGCGGCGAGATGCCGGTTGGAGATCGGCTCACTGTCGACGAGCACGCCGTCATTGTCGAAGATGACGAGTTCATAGCGCATGCCTGAACCCTAAACGCGGAAAGCCCCGCACCAAATGGTGCGGGGCTCCCCGGAAAAATCGTTCGGCGGCGTCCTACTCTCCCACAGGGTCCCCCCTGCAGTACCATCGGCGCTGTAAGGCTTAGCTTCCGGGTTCGGAATG
>NZ_JALLGL010000510.1 GCF_023072675.1 Streptomyces sp. XM83C | reverse complement strand
CCCACGCCCCGTACGCCCCTTACTCCCCCGCCGATCCCTGGCACCGGCCCGAGCCGCAGCACGCCGGGCCCCGGCCTGCGCGCCGGGAGGCCCTCGGCCACCACAGCGACCTGCGGCTCCTGCGCGGCGCCTACCGGCTGCTGAGGCGTGTGGCCACGCTGACCGCGCTCGGCTACTTCACGGTGTTCCTCGTCCTGTCGGCGTACGCACCGTCGTTCATGACCGGCGAGGCCGGCGCCGGGCTGCCCGCCGGTCTGCTGCTCGCGCTTCTCCAACTGCCCGTCACCTGGCTGGCGATCGCCCTGTACGAGCACACAGCCCGCCGCCATGTGGACCCCGTCGCGGACCGTATCCGCAGGCAGGCGGAAGTGGACGCCAGGCGGGAGGCGGCACGGTGACCGATTTCGACGGAAGCGGACAGACCCTGTCCCTGCTGGCGTTCACGGCGGTCGCCACCGTCACGCTGCTGCTGTGCGTGATGACCGGCCCCGACCGGGACGACCTCGACGAGTTCTACACCGGGTACAGCTCGCTGTCCCCGCTGCGCAACGGCCTCGCCATCGCCGGCGACTACATCTCCGCCGCCACCGTCCTCGGCACCGGCGGCGTCATCGCCCTGTTCGGCTACGACGGTCTCGTCCTCGCGCTGAGCACGGCACTGTCGCTGATGCTGCTGATGTTCCTGCTGGCCGAACCGCTGCGCAACGCGGGCCGGTTCACGATGGGCGATGTCCTCGCCCGCCGTATGCCGGGCCGGGCGGTGCGCATCGCGGCCTGCGCGGTGACGCTCGCGGCGCTGCTGCCGCTGATGCTGGTGCAGCTCGCGGGCACCGGACAGCTGCTGGCGTTCATCCTCGGTTTCTCCGGCGACTCGCTCCAGACCGGCTGCGTCGTCGGCCTGGGCGCGCTGATGATCAGCTACGCGGCGATCGGCGGCATGAAGGGCACCGCGCTGATCCAGATCATGAAGATCGTGATGCTGCTCGGTTCCGGCACGGTCGTCGCCCTCCTCATGCTGAACCGTTTCTCCTGGGATCCGGGCGCCCTGTTCGCCGCTGCCGCCGCCAAGAGCGGCGTCGGCTCCGCGTACCTCCACTCGGGCCTTCAGTTCGGCAACGGCTCCTTCCCCCGCATCGACATGATCACCTCGGAGCTGACCGTCGTCCTCGGCGGTGCCTGTCTGCCGCACATCACCATGCGCATGTACACCGCCTCCAGCGCCCGCCAGGTACGCCGGTCCATGTCCTGGGCGGTGTCCTGCGTCACCCTGTTCGTGCTGATCATGGCGGTCGTCGGGTTCGGCGCCACCGCGCTGATCGGACGCGCGGCCATCGCCCAGGCCGACCCGCAGGGCAACACGGCCTATCTGCTGGGCTCGCGGGCGGTGTTCGGCGCCGACGTCTCCGGAGCGGAGACCCTGCTGTTCACCACCGTCACCACGGCGATCTTCCTGACCGTGCTCGCCTCGGTCGCGGGAATGATCCTCGCCTGCGCCAACTCCCTCGCCCACGACGTGTTCGCCGCACGCGTACGGGAGATGTCCCCGCGCCGCGAGATGCTGCTGGCCCGCCTGTCCGCGCTGGCCGTCGGCGTCCCCACCATCGCCCTGGCCACCCAGATCCAGCACCGCAGCCTCCAGCCGCTGGTCACGATGGCCTTCTGCATCGGCGCCTCCGCCATCGCCCCCGCCCTGGTCTACGGGCTGTTCTGGCGCCGCTACACCCGCACCGGCATGCTGTGGACCCTCATCGGCGGCACCCTCGCGGTGCTGGTGCTGATGCCGGGCACCAGCCTGGTCTCCGGCTCGCCCGTCGCCGCGTTCCCCGACGCCGACTTCCACTGGTTCCCGTTCACCACGACCGGCGTGGTCTCCATCCCCCTCGGCTTCGCCTTCGGCTGGGCCGGCACGGTCCTCTCCGCCCGACGCACGGCGGAGGAACAGCGCGACCGGTACGAGGCCGTGGAGGCCCGCATCCTCGCGGGCGCCACCGGCACCGAACGGTGAGCCGCGCGCCGGCGGACCGCACCCACCCCCGTGGGATGCGCCCCGCCGGTGCGCGGCAGCACGGGCGGCACAGGCGACATGGGCGGTACGGGCCGGTGCGGCTCCGGCGGCGCCGCCGTGTGCGGCCCGCGCACGGCCCGGCTCTGCCTGCTCGTGTACGGCCCCGCTCCGCCGGCACGTGCACGGCGCTCTCGCCGCACCGGGCCCTCCACCGCCGCCCCACCGCCCCGTACCTACCTCTTATACACATCTCCGAGACCACGAGACTACGCTGCATATCG
>NZ_JALLGL010000050.1 GCF_023072675.1 Streptomyces sp. XM83C | reverse complement strand
GGAGCGGTGGGCGGAGGCTTGGGGGCGGTGGCGGTCGGGTGCGTGGGAGGGGACTCCGTCATGGCGGACCTCGCAGGGGACTCGCAGGGGCTTGCACGTACTCGCAGGTGCTCGCAGGTGCTCGCTGAGGAAGAGTGCGTTCCGCACGCCATTAGATGCCCCGGGCATCTATAGGGCGATGTGCAGTTCGGCCAGATCGGTGGCGGTGGCCTTCTGGCCGAAGTCCGACGCCATGCGGCCGTACGGCCCCGGTGGCGGGGAGGCGGGGCGGTGCGAGGGGATGTCGGCCGGTGACGGGGTTGGCGGGATGGTGACGCCGTGACCGAGGGCCCCTCGGCCGGATCGCCGCGATCGACGCTCACATCCGTCCGGGCAGGGCGGGGCGGGTGTGGAAAGGACCTAGAAAAATCTGTGTCCGCCGCGCATGGACCGCCGTACGCCGGGCACCTGAATGTCAGGCCCCGCCGCGTTCCCCCGTCGCGGCGGGGCTTTCTTGTGCCGCGCGGATGACGGCGCAGCCGCCCTGCCAGGTGCTCTCGCGGGTGGCGTGCGCGCCCGGCGACGCGTCCGCGCGCTCGGGCGGCCCCTCCCCCGTTTTCTCCAGGCCCGATCAAGCGGTGCGGCCGGGCCGAATCGGGGAACCCGGCCGGAGACACCCGGGACGAGCCGGCCCGCGTCGCGCGAGCCAGGGCGCCGTCGGGGCGGGAGTCCGTTCGGGAGGCGGTCCCGCCCGGGCGGTGTGCATGATCGGGGCAGAGCTTCCGGACGACCGAGTGCGCAGGAACAGGAGATCCCGTGGCCAAGACGAAGAAGAAGAAACTCTCCCTCGCCTACCAGCCGGTCGGATTCGTGCTCGGCTGGCTCGGCGGTTCGCTGGGCGGCATGGCCTTCCGGAAGGTGTGGAAGGCCATCCGGGACGAGGAGGACGCGCCGGACGCGCTGGACCCGGATCGCGGCTGGGGCGAGATCTTGCTGGCCGCCGCGATCCAGGGCGCGATCTTCGCGGTCGTGCGCAGCGCGGTGGACCGTACGGGCGCCAAGGCCATCGCCCGCAAGACGGGTGCGTGGCCGGTGAAGGACGAGGGCGGCCGGGACTGACCCTGCGCGGGGTACGGGCGGCGCGTCCCGTGGCGCGGGCGGTGGGCGCCCGCCTCGCGCCGCGCGGGCGCTGTCACCCGCGCTTCGGGGCCGGCGGTGGGATACGCCGCAGGGTGAAGGAGTGCCCGGTCGGGTCGGCGAATGCGCGTTCCTCGGAGGGGCCCGGCGCGTCCTCGGCCTCGGTCGGCCGGCCGCCGAGGCTCACGGATGCGGCGTTCGGCCGCGTCCAGGTCCTCCACGCGAAGTCGAGGTGGGCCTGGAGGGAGTTCTCCGGGCGGGGCCGGCCGGGCGGGGTGGCGTCGGTGTCGCGGCGCGGGGCGAGCCGGATGCCGTCGCCGGTGCGCAGCTCCACCCGGTTCGCGGACTCCTCCGTCTCCTCCGCCTCCAGGAACTCCTTGCAGAAGCGGGCGAGTCGCTCGGGTTCGGCGCAGTCGAGCACGACGACGCCGGCGGTCACGAGGGGCATGTCTCCTCCGCGGTCGCGGGGGCCGGGGCGGCGTTTTCCGTCCCGGCCCTTGCGGTCACCCCGGATTCAGTCGGCCACCAGCCACTTGCCGTCCCGCATCAGCTCGCGGCCCTTGAGTTCGTTCGCCTCGCGCCAGGCCTGGATGCGGTGCGGGCGGATGTAGAAGTACAGGTAGGGCGTGGGCAGCTCGCGCGGGTCGAAGCCGGTCTTGGCGGCGAAGATCTCCGCGTCCTCCTCGGCGAGGTCGGCGGGGGTGACGGCCGTGGCGGTGCCCTCGACCATGACCACGTCGCGGGTGCGGCCGATGCCGAGGCGGACGGACCTGGTGGAGCTCAGGTTGCGCCCGGTGGGGCTGTCGGCGGGGGTGGAGATCAGCAGGGTGGTGCCGTCCCAGACGAAGGACAGCGGGACGAGACAGGGCGCGCCGCCGTGCTCGGCCGCCGTTGCGACCCAGGCGTCGACGTCGTTCTCCAGGCGGTGCAGGGTGTCCTGCTTGCGCTGCTTCAGGGTGCGGGCGGAAGGTGACGTCGTCATGCCCCCAGTGTGCTCGCGCCGCCCTGCCGAGGCCTCCCGGGCACTCCGCACCGATCCCCTCCGGTACGACACTCCCCCGGCAACCCGCACCGCCCGGGGCCCGCCCGCCTCACCCCGGCGCGAGGCACGGGACGGCGCCCACAACGGGTGCCGCAGCGTTGGGGACAGCGCCTCGAAGCCGTGCCGCTCGTAGAAGCGAAGGGCGTCGGGGTGCTGTCCGCGTAGGCGGTCACCTCGGCCTGTTCGGCCCCGTGCTCCTCCGCCCGGGCGAAAGGGGCCTCGACGGGCCGGCCTCCGGTCCGGGCCCGCCGGTGCGCCGGGCGGACGTACATCCCGATGAGGGGCGCGGACGCCAGCGGGCGTCAGCGGGCCGCTGCGCGGAACGTGCGGCGGTAGGTCTGGGGGGAGACGCCGATCGTGGCGTGCAGATGCTGGCGCAGGGAGGCTCCCGTGGCGAAGCCGACGGCTCCGGCGATCTGGTCGACCGTCAGGTCGCTGGTCTCCAGCAGATGCCGGGCGCGGGCGACGCGCTGTTGGATCAGCCACCGGCCGGGGCTGAGGCCGACCTCGTCGTGGAAGCGGCGGGCGAAGGTGCGCAGGCTCATCCGGGCGTGTGCGGCCAGGTCGGCGAGGGAGAGCGGTTCGTCGAGGTGTTCCAGGGCCCAGGCGCGGGTGGCGGAGGTGCCGTTGGCGCCGGACTCCGGCACGGGCTGTTCGATGTACTGGGCCTGGCCGCCGTCGCGGAACGGCGGTACGACGCAGCGCCGGGCGACGGCGTTGGCGAGCCGGGTGCCGTGGTCCTCGCGGATCACGTGGAGCAGCACGTCCACGCCGGAGGCGGCGCCCGCCGAGGTCAGGACGCGGCCGTCGGCGACGAAGAGGACGTCCGGGTCGAGCGGGATGTGCGGGTAGCGGCGGCGGAAGCGGTCCGCGAGCTGCCAGTGGGTGGTGGCGCGATGCCCGTCGAGCAGTCCCGCGGCGGCGAGCACGAACGCGCCGGTGCAGATGGACACGATCCGGGCGTCCGGGCGGATACGGGCGAGCGCGGCGCGGGTCGCCTCGGGGAGTTCCAGGGGCAGCCGGGCGGGGTCGATGGCGGTGACGACCACGGTGTCAGCGGTGTCCAGGACCTCGGGGCCGTTGTCGGCGGTGACGGTGAAGTCCGCGCTGGTGCGGACGGGCCTGCCGTCGACCGTGCAGGTCACGACGTCGTAGTGCCCGTCGGCCGCGCCGAGGATACGGCTGGGCATGCCGAGTTCGAAGGGATAGACCCCGTCCAGGGCCAGGACGACCACACGCTCCGACTTCATGGCACGATTCTATCGGATGTTGGCCATCATGCCATTTCCGGGCCGGGTGGATCGGGGCAAGCTGATTGACCATGAACGATGTGAAAACGATGCGTGCGATCGGTCAGGACGTCCTCGGCGGTCCCGAGGTGCTGAAGGAGATCGAGCTGGAGCGGCCCGCGCCGCGCCCCAACGAGGTGCTGGTGCGGGTGCGCGCCGCGGGTGTCAACCCGACGGACTGGAAGCACCGCGCCACGGGCGGGTTCCTGGGGAAGCCGCCGTTCGTGCTGGGCTGGGACGTGTCCGGCGTGGTCGAGGCGGTGGGGATCGGCGTCGCCCGTTTCGCGCCGGGCGACGAGGTGTTCGGGATGCTGCCGTATCCCTTCGGGCACGGTTCGCACGCCGAGTACGTCACCGGTCCCGCACGCGCCTTCGCCCACAAGCCGGCCGCGCTCGACCACGTCCAGGCCGGGGCGCTGCCGCTGGTTTCGCTGACCGCGTGGCAGGCGCTGGTGGAGACGGCGGACGTGCGGCCGGGGCAGCGGGTGCTGATCCACGCGGCGGCGGGCGGCGTGGGCCATGTGGCCGTGCAGATCGCCAAGGCCCGCGGCGCCCATGTCATCGGCACGGCCAGCTCCGGCAAGCACGACTTCCTGCGCTCGATCGGCGCCGACGAGACGATCGACTACCGGGAGACGGACTTCACGGAGGCGGTGAAGGACGTCGACGTGGTGCTGGACACGCTCGGTGAGGAGACGTCGGTACGGTCGCTGCGGGTGCTGCGGCCGGGCGGGATCGTGGTGTCGATCCTGCCGGTGGGGTCGGACGACTTCCCGAGGGAGGCCGAGCGGCTCGGCGTACGGGCGGTGCGCATGCTGGTGGACGCCTCGCACAGCGGGATGCGGGAGATCGCCGCGCTGGTGGAGGAGGGCCGGCTGCGTCCCGAGATCGCCGGTACGTTCCCGCTGTCGGAGGCGGCGGAGGCGCACCGGCTCGGTGACACCGGGCGCACGACGGGCAAGCTGGTGCTCGTGGTCGACTGACGCGGCGCGGCTGCCACCAGCCGACTCGTTCGACTTCGCTCACGACACGAAAAAAGTCGGTCGCAAATCGACGACATATGTCAATCGAACATGCTCAAATGCAGTCGCTCAAGGGTAACTTGCTGGGCGGGGAGCGATCCGGGGCTCCCCTCCCCCACAGCGGCTGGAGGCGATGTCGTCGTGCAGCACGAACCCGCGGCGCGCAGTCCGCATCTGCGCACACGCGAGGCGGGCGGGTACACGGTGCTGGAGTTCGCCGGCGAGATCGACATCGCCGCCGCGGTCGAGATCCAGCCGTCCCTGGACGCGGCGACGGAGGGCCCCGCGCCGCGGGTCGTGATCGACCTGACGGACATCGAGTTCTTCGACTGCTCGGGTCTGCGGCTGCTGTACCGGGCCCGGCGCCGGGTGCTGGACCATGACGGCCGTATCCACCTGGTGTGCACACACCCGCTGACGCTGCGCGTCCTGCGCCTGACCGGGCTCGGCAAGCTGCTGCCGCCGCAGGCCACGCTGGAGGCGGCCCTGGCTCTGCCCGAGGCCGCCTCCGGCACGTTATGACTCCTCTCCTCCGGCCGACGCGCCGAAGGAGAGGCCCCACCGTGCCGCCACGCCAGGACAGCGGGGCGGCGCCCCGTCCGAGCGGCATCAACAGGCCCGGGACACAGTCCAGTTGACAACCGGAGGAGCCGACGGGCCGCACCCCGGCACGACCGCGCGCAGGCCGCGCCCTTGCCCGTGTGAACGTGAACGGCTGGTCCGGACCAACATCTTGACGCCTCCTTACCTCACTTCTTGAATCAAGGGGCGACGTTCACACGCATTCATCCGCTCACCCCCACACCAGGTCGGCACGCCCGTGTGCCGTACGGAAGGGAATGCCGTGGCCTCCCCACGCCTGCCCCGCAGATGCCTGCTCGCCGCGCTCTCCGCCGTGCTCGCCTTCGCCGCCGTCGGCACGGCTCAGGCCGACACGCCCGCCCCGGCGGACGGCCGGGCGCCCGCGGTCGCCGCCGCCGCGGTCTTCTCCGACACCTTCGACGGCCCCGCCGGAGCCCCGGTCGACGGCTCGAAGTGGCAGCTGGAGACCGGTGACAACGTCAACAACCACGAGCGGCAGTACTACACGTCCGGGACGAACAACGCCGTCCTGGACGGCCAGGGCCACCTCGTCATCACCGCCCGCCGGGAGAACCCGGCCGGCTACCAGTGCTGGTACGGCACCTGCCAGTACACCTCGGCGAGGCTGAACACCGCGGGAAGGTTCAGCGCGCAGTACGGCCATGTCGAGGCGCGGATGAAGATCCCGCGGGGGCAGGGCATGTGGCCGGCCTTCTGGATGCTCGGCACCGACATCGGTGATGTCGGCTGGCCGGACTCCGGGGAGATCGACGTGATGGAGAACGTCGGTTTCGAGCCGTCCGTCGTGCACGGCACGATCCACGGGCCCGGCTATTACGGCTCCGGCGGCATCGGCGCCGCCTACTCGCTGCCGGGCGGGCAGGCGTACGCGGACGCCTTCCACACGTTCGCGGTGGACTGGGCGCCCGGGTCGATCACCTGGTCGGTGGACGGCAACGTCTACCAGCGGCGCACCCCGGCCGACCTCGGCGGGAAGCGGTGGGTGTTCGACAAGCCGTTCTTCCTGATCCTGAACCTGGCCGTCGGCGGCTACTGGCCCGGCGACCCGGACGGCTCGACGGTCTTCCCGCAGCAGCTCGTCGTCGACTCGGTGTCGGTGACGACCGGCGACTTCGCCGTCGGCCGGCCGATCCGCGGCCTGGGCGGCAAGTGTGTGGACGTGGCCGGCGCGAACACCGCCAACGGCACCCCCGTACAGCTCTACGGCTGCAACGGCACCGCCGCCCAGCAGTGGACCGTCGGCTCCGACGGCACGCTCCGCGCGCTCGGCAAGTGCCTGGACGTCACCGGCAACGGCACCGCCGACGGTACGAAGGTCCAGCTGTGGGACTGCACGGGCGGCCCGAATCAGAAGTGGGTCGTGACGGGGGCGCAGGACATCGTCAATCCGCAGGCCGACAAGTGCCTGGACGTGACCGACCGGAACACGGCCGACGGCACGCGCCTGCAGATCTGGACCTGCTCGGGCGGCACCAACCAGAAGTGGACGGTCGGCTGAGGCCGCCGCCCACGATCGCACCACCCGGCCGGGTGCCGCGGCCCCTGCCCGCCGCGCACCCGGCGGCTCAGTGCAGGGACCAGGTGTACTTGTCGCCGCCCACCCAGCGGACCACGTCGGGGTCGTCGGCGTCATGGATCGTGATGCCGTACGCGGCGGCGGCTTCGAGGACGTCGGTGAGAGCCTTGGCCTCCCCGACGACCTGACCGTCGATTTCCACGATGCGGAAAGGCGGCGTCCCGGGCTGGACGCCGAGAACGATGATCCGCGGCCGGGAGATGTGCGGGCTCGCAACTTCGGTCATGTCATCGAGGGTAAAGCGGAATCCGGACAAACGACTCACCCGGTACGGCGGTCGAACGGTTCCGGCGGGGCCGGGGCGGGCCCGGCGCCGGCGGCGGACCGTCCGCCGCCGCCGATCACGGGCGTGTCCGGCGGCGGTGCCGGGCCACCCCGCGTCGTCCGCCGTGCGCGGACGCGGGGGCTGGGGAACCCTGGGGGCGGGAGGTGTCATGGACCCTGTCGCCGCTCTGGACCGGATCGCGTTCCTGCTGGAACGCTCGCTGGCGCCGACGTACCGCGTCCGCGCGTTCCGTACGGCCGCCCGGGTGGTGCGCGAGCTGCCCGCGGCGGAGCTGCGCGAACGGACCGCGGCGGGGACGCTGGAGGCGCTGCGCGGGCTGGGCCCGAAGACGGCGCAGGTGGTGCGGGAGGCCCTGGACGGGCGGGTGCCGGAGTACCTGCGCAAGCTGGAGGACGAGGCGGCCGAGGGCCCGCCGGTGGAGGGCGGTGAGCGGCTGCGGGCGCTGCTGCGCGGCGACTGCCATCTGCACTCCGACTGGTCGGACGGCGGGAGCCCGATCGAGGAGATGGCCCGGGCCGCGGCGGCCCTCGGGCACGAGTGGGCGGTGCTCACCGATCACTCGCCGCGGCTGACGGTGGCCCGCGGTCTGTCGCCGGAGCGGCTGCGGGAGCAGCTGGACGTGGTGGCGGAGCTGAACGCGACATGGGCGCCGTTCCGGCTGCTCACCGGGATCGAGTGCGACATCCTCGACGACGGCTCGCTGGACCAGGAGCCGGAGCTGCTGGAACGGCTGGACGTGGTGGTGGTGTCCGTCCACTCCAAGCTGCGCATGGACGCCCGGGCGATGACCCGGCGGATGGTGAACGCCGTACGCGATCCGCACGCCGACGTGCTGGGGCACTGCACCGGGCGGCTGGTCACCGGTCGGGGGCGGCCGGAGTCGCGCTTCGACGCGGACGAGGTGTTCGCGGCGTGCGCGGAGGCGGGCACGGCCGTGGAGATCAACAGCCGGCCGGAGCGGCTCGACCCGCCGCGGCGGCTGCTGCGGCGCGCCGTCGAGGCGGGGGTGCTGTTCTCCATCGACACCGACGCGCACGCGCCGGGCCAGCTCGACTGGCAGATCTACGGCTGTGCGCGGGCCGAGGAGTGCGGGGTGCCGCCGGAGCGGGTGGTGACCACCTGGTCGTTGGAGGATCTGCTGGCCTGGACGCACGAGGGCCGGGTCCCGGCCGGGGTGACGGGCGGCTGACGGGGTACCCGTGGCGGTCACGGGCCCCCGTGGGCGAACCCGCGGGCAACGGCCTCGGAGACCGCCCCCGGCCCGCGGGGACGGCCACCGCAGGCGAACCCGCGGGGACGGACCCCCGGGAACGGGCGGGGCCCCGGGAAGGAATCGGCGGGGACGAGAGGAGTCTCATGGAACGCGCCGCCGTCTTCGACGTCGACGGCACCCTGGTCGACACCAACCATCTGCATGTGACCACGTGGTGGGAGGCCTTCCGGCAGGCGGGCCACCGGGTGCCGATGCATGCCGTGCACCGGGCGGTCGGGCTCGGCTCGACCGATCTGATCGCCCATCTGCTGGGCGAGGACCGTGACAAGGAGCGCGACGCCGAGCTGAGCGCCGCGCACAAGGCGCTGTACGGGCAGTACTTCGACCGGTTGCCGGCGTTCGCGGACGCCGGTGCCCTGCTGCGACGGCTGCACGGGGACGGATGGGCCGTGGTGCTGGCGACGTCGGCGGGCGGGGCGGAGCTGGGGGCGCTGAGGCGGGCCATCGACGCCGACGAGGCGATCAAGGCGACCGCGAGCGCGGACGACGTGGACGAGGGCAAGCCGGCGCCGGAGCCGGTGGAGCACGCTCTGGAGCTGGCCGGGGTGCCGGCGGAGCGCGCCGTGTTCGTCGGGGACACGGTGTGGGACATGCGGGCCGGGAGCCGGGCCGGGGTGCGCTGCGTGGGGCTGCTCTGCGGCGGGATCCCGCGCGCCGACCTGGAGGAGGCGGGCGCGCGAGCGGTGTACGACGATCCGGCCGCCCTGCTGGCCGCGCTGGCGGAGAGCCCGCTGGGCGGTGCGAGCGGGGACGAGTGACGCGTATCACCCGGTACGGTGACACATCGGGGAACAGGGGGAGATGGTTGTCCGTTGAACTGATCGTGGGTGCGGACGGGACAGCGTCCCCGGGCCTCACCTTCTGCCCACAGGGACGATCGTTCGGCTGAAGCCCTGTGGAGCGTCTCGCCGAGAGGCGACCGCCGTGCGTACCCACACCTGTGCAGCCCCGGCCGTGATCCCCCCGTCGCGGTCGGGGCGCTCTTCTGTCCCGGCGTGCGGGTCTCCGCCTGCCGCGTGCGTCCGAAGCGTGTCCCCGGCGGCCCCGACGGCAGGCCCGAAGACCCGGATCGGCCCAGGCCGGGAGGCCCGGTTCGGCACCGACCGCCTCGGCCGCTTCGCCCCGGTGAACCGGCTGGGGCCGGCGATCGAGCCGGACGAGTCATCGTCGGGCGCCACCGTCGGCCTCCTCAGCCACGGGCCGCGTCACGCGGCCGGTGTCACGCCCGCGTCACGCCGGTGACTCGTCCGGCACCGGGTGCTCGGGGTTGGGTGAGCCGGCGTGGGGTGCGCCGCGGCGGCCGGTGCCGGCCTCGTCGGTGTCGGGGACGTCGGCGCGGGGCTCCTCGTCGCCGCCGTCCCTGCCGCTGTCCTCGGCATCGGCGTCGGCACCGGTGTCGCGGTGCGGTTCGTCCCGTCGCTCACCGGAGCCTCGTCCGGGCTTCAGGTCCCACGGGTCGTCGCCCTCGGTCACCTGCTGGTCCGGCATGTCGCGCGGGACCGGCGCGGTGGTCGCGCGGTGCTCGTCGGAACGGTGCTCGCTCACGGCCTTCTCCTTCCGCGTTCCCCTCCCGTCTCCGGGGAGCAGGGCGGGTACCTCCCGGCAGGGCCGCGAAACCTCGGCGCGACGTGCGCGCGGCTCAGCGCGGGGCGCGCTCGGCGAGCGCCGTGCGCCAGGCCGGGGCGGGTCCCTCGGGTTCGGGCTCCGGGCGGCGGCCACCGCGCGCGAAGAACGCGGCGAGCGGCAGGACGGCCGCGCCGACGGTGACCGCGTCGGGGCCGAGCCGTCCCAGTTCGACGGTGACCTTGTCGGCGGGATGCCGCAGCGCGTACGCAGCGGCATGGCGCCGTACGCCGGGCAGGAACCGGGGGCCGAGCTGGAGGCCGGCCCAGCCGCCGATCAGGATGCGCTCCGGCTGGAACAGGTTGATCAGGTCGGACAGCCCGGCGCCCAGGTACTCGGCGGTCTCCTCCAGGACGGCGCGGGCGACGGGGTCGGCCTCGGTGTCGTCGTCGGGGTAGGCGGCGGCGAGCATCGCGGTCAGCGCGCCTTCCTCGTCGGTGTCCCGCGGGGGTGTGCCGCCCGCCTCCTCCCAGCGGGCGAGCAGCGATTCGGCGCCGGCGTAGGCCTCCAGGCAGCCGAGCGCGCCGCAGCGGCAGCGGCGCCCCCTGACCCGTACCGTCAGATGCCCCCACTCCACGGCGCGTCCGCTGTCGACGTCCGGGGTGACGAGGCAGGCGCCGACGCCGGAGCCGAAGAGGACGACGACGGCGTTGCGGGCGCCGCGCCCGCCGCCGAACCACATCTCGGCCTGGCCGAGGGTCTTGGCGCCGTTGTCGATGAAGTACGGCACGGTCGGGGGCAGGGGTGAGCCGTCGCGCAGCAGCGCCTCCAGCGGCACGGCGTCCCAGCCGATGGTCTGCCCGTGCACCACGGCACCCCGGTCGGCGTCGCGTTCGACTATGCCGGGGACGCCGATGCCGACGCCGAGCAGCCGCTCGGGCGCGATGCCGGCGGCGGCGAGGACCTCGGCGACGCCGTCGCGGATGTGGCCGACGATCACGTCGACGTCGTAGCGCTGGTGCTCCAGGGGGCGTTCGGCGCGGGCCAGTTCGGTGAGGGTGAGGTCGAACAGCTCGATGCGGACGCGGGTCTCGCCGACGTCGACGCCGATCATGTGGCCGCTGCCGGGTGCGACGCGCAGCAGGGTGCGGGGCCGGCCGCCGTCGGAGTCGACGCTGCCGGCCTCCTCCAGCAGGCCGTCGGCGACGAGGTCGGCGACGACGTTGCTGACCGAGCCCGAGCTGAGGCCGGTCGCCGGGCCGAGCTCGAAACGGCTGAGCGGCCCGTCGAAGTACAGCCGCTGGAGTACGGCCGTACGGTTGGCCCGCCGCAGATCCCGTACCGTGCGACCGTTCCGCCCCGCCATGTGACTCCTCCCGAACCGTGCCCGACCTGCACCCTATCTCCGACGGGCGGCGGCGCGCACCTTTCTCCAGCCCTTAATTCATGAACCGAACTAAGCGATGCCCGCAGACGGGGGCCGCCGAGGCGGCGCCTCCGGCGGGGCGGGGGTCGGATGCGGGGCGGCCCGGGCCGCGCACTCAAGGCTACGCGCGTACCCGCGTCGCCGACGGCCCCGCCCGCACATCGGCACCCCTCCGTAATCCGCTGGCCCGCCCTGGCTCGCCCGCCTACCCTGGACCAGGCAAACCTAGAGCCTCTAGGTTTGTGTTCCGTACCAGATCGAGAAGGCCCTCCCATGAGATCACTCACCGAGCAAGACATCCGCGCCTCCTTCGTGAACTGCTCGAAGGGAGAGGCCAAGCGGCTCAAGGTGCCCCGGGATCTGGACGCGCTGCCGTGGGACGATCTGGACTTCCTCGGGTGGCGTGATCCGGGGGCGCCGGACCGCAACTGTCTCGTCGTCGAACGCGCCGAGGGGCTGGTCGGGGTGACGCTCAGGTTCCCGCCGGCGCAGCGCGGCTTCCTCCAGCGCAGCCTGTGCTCGCTCTGCCTGACGGCCCACCCGCGCGGCGGGGTGTCGCTGATGACGGCACGCAAGGCGGGCGCGGCCGGCCGGGACGGCAACTCCGTCGGCCTGTACATGTGCACCGATCTGGCGTGCCCGCTGTATGTGCGGGGCCGGAAGGTGCCGCAGGCCGGGCAGCGCTTCGAGGAGAGCCTGACCGTGGAGGAGCAGCTCGCCCGTATGACGGGCAATCTGTCGGCGTTCCTGGACAAGCTGTACGTCTGATCTCTCCGACCGGCTGCCGGTCCGCACTCGCCGCCGCGTGGCGGATGCCGGCTGTCCGTCCGCGGTGCCACCGCATGCAGAGTGCCGGTCGCCCGTCCGCGGTACCGCCGCATGCAGAGTGCCGGTCGCCCGTCCGCGGTACCGCCGCATGCAGGCTGCCGGTCGCCCGTCCGCGGTGCCACCGCATGCAGGATGCCGGTCGCCCGTCCGCGGTACCGCCGCATGGACGGCCGGCCGCCCGACGCGCACGGGGTGGGGGCCATCCGGCCGTCCTCCGTATCGGGGCGGGGTTTGCCCCGGGGGCCCCGCGGGCGTTCGATATGAGCCACAGGTGCGTTCGAGATGAGCCACCGGTGCGTTCGAGGCGCGTGCGGAAGGGGAACAGGCCGAGGAATGGCAGATGTACGTGAGCGGACCGAGCCGCTGGTGCGGCTGGCGCGGCGCAGCCGTGAGCCGGTGGTCGTGCAGGCGCTGCGCTCGGCGACCGCGGCGACCATCGCCTACGTCATCGCTCTGCATCTCAGTCCCGAGGCCGCCCCGCTGACGGCGCCGCTGACGGCCCTGTTGGTCGTGCAGGTGACGTTGTACGCCACGCTCACCAACGGCATCCGCCGGGTCAACTCGGTGGTCGCGGGCGTACTGGTGGCCATCGCGTTCAGTCAGCTGGTCGGTCTGACCTGGTGGAGTCTGGCCCTGCTGATCGTGGCGTCGCTGGCGGTCGGCCATCTCGTCCGGGTCGACGAGTACGTGCCCGAGGTCGCGATCAGCGCCATGCTGGTCCTCGGCGTGACCACGGTCGGCGACACCGCCTGGGCGCGCATCCTGGAGACGCTGATCGGCGCGTTCGTCGGCATGGCCTGCAATCTTCTGCTGCCGCCGCCGGTGTGGGTGGAGGAGGCGGGCGAGTCGATCGACGGGCTGGCCCGCCGGGTACGGCAGCTGATGCTGCGGATCGGTGAGCAGGCCGCGGGCCGCACCCCGTTCGAGGTGGCCGTCGTACGGCTGCACGAGGCGCGGCGGCTGGACCACGACATCGTGGAGGTGGACGCGGCGCTGCGGCAGGCCGAGGACAGTCTGCGGCTCAACCCGCGGGTGCGGGAGGGCCTGCTGCACCGGGTGGTGCTGCGCACCGGTCTGGACACCCTGGAGATCTGCACGGTCGTCCTGCGGGTGCTCGCCCGCAGTCTCACCGACCTGGCCAAGGAGCGCGATCCGGAGCCGCTGTTCCCGAAGGAGACGGGCGTCGTCCTGGAGCAGCTGCTGTCGGAGGTGGCCGACGCCGTGGTCAGTTTCGCGGTGCTGGTGACGACGGACGTCAGCCAGAGCGCCGAGTCGGCGGAGGAGCGGCTGGCGTCGGAGCTGCGGCAGGCCGCGGCGACGCGTGACAAGTTCGCCCAGTTGCTGCTGGAGGAGGTGCAGCGCGACGCCCGGCAGTGGCAGCTGCACGGCGCGGTGCTGACCGAGGTCAACCGGATGCTGGACGAGCTGGACACCGAGCACCGGTCGCGCCGGCTGCTGGAGGAGCTGGACCGGCACACGCGTGCGCAGCGGGAGCGGCCCCTGTCGCTGCCGTGGTTCAAGGACCGGGTGCGGGTGCTGAGGCGCCGGTTGCGGAACCGGAAGGGGGGCGTCGGGCGTTCTTCGTGACGAATGCCCGGCCACGGGGCCGGTGCGCGGGGCGTGCCGCCGACACGGTGCGCGCGACGCCTGGCCGCCCGGCCGGGACGAGGTGCGAACCGGCCGCCCGGCCGGGACGAAGAGCGACCCGGCTGCCTGGCCGGAGGGGGGACACACGCATGACGGATGTGCGGCTCGACGGGAACACTCTGCGGCTGCCGGGCGGGGTGGCGGTGCGGTTCGTGCGCACGCTGCGGCTGCCGGAGACGGGCACGCATCCGCTGCCGCCCGGCCTGGGCGAGTTCCCGGTGCGCCGGATCGCCGACTACGCGGACACCGTCCCGGAGGAGTGGCGTGCCCGTGGCGGCGTGATGCTGCCGGTGTATCTGCGTGAGGCGATGTGGCTGAGTTTCGCGGGTACGACCGAACCGGCCGCGCTCCAGGTCGGTGTCGGCAAGGTGTGCGCGGTGTCGGGCAGGCCGTGGACGGGCCGGCTGGCGCGGCGTCCGCAGAACTACGTGGTGCTGCCCCGCCAGCCGTGGCTGGACGGCATCAACTCCGGCAGGGGCACGGTCCGGCAGTTCGTGGCGGTGCCGCTGGGGCTGGGCGCCACGGTGGAGGGCCAGGTCACCGGTGAGGAGGTGTGGGGCGGCGTCCAGTTGCAGTCCTTCCCGCTGAACGAGAAGGCGCTCGCGAAGTGGCGCGAGGAGGAGGCGCGGCGCGCGGCGAGCCGTCAGGAGCTGTACGGCGCTCCCCAGGTGGGCGCGGCGCCGATGGCGTTCGGGGCCCCGCCGCCGCCCGGTGCGATGCCGGCGGCCCCGGGCGCGATGCCCGCCGCCGCTCCGGCCGCGGCGCCGCGCGCGACGGCGATGGGGCTGGGTGTGGGCGGTTCGATGCGGCAGGAGGTGTACAAGGACGACCGGCCGCTGCGGGACTGGGCGAAGGAGCCGGCCGGGCGGGTCTTCGTTCATCTGGTGACGCCGCCGGAGTGGCGCCGTATCACGGGCGAGGAGCCGCCGCCGTCCCCGGTGGACCGTGCCGCGTACACGCGGGCGGGCCTGCCCTGGTACGACTACTACGACGACGAGGCCGAGGATCTGGCCCCCGCGGACCCGCTGGAGACGGTGAAGCCGGTCGGTGACTGGATCGGTGACGACCACGAGCCGTGGCAGCCGCCGGCGCCGCACCAGGTGAAGCCGTTGGGTGACGCGCCGGGAAAGCCTGTGACGGACGGCGACTGGTGACACGGCCCGGCGTCCGGTGACCGGGACGACGAGCCGAGGTGCGGACGACGATGGGTGAGGCCGGGGCGGCCCGGGGCGGCTGGAGCAGGCGCGGGTTCGCGGGCGCGCTGGCCGCGGCGGCGCTGACCGCGGCCGGTTGCGGCGGCGGCAGCGGCGGGCGGTCCGCGGCCGGGCGGGAGCAGGGCTCGCCCCCGGCCGGCTCGCCCACGGCACCCGACGAGTCGTCCCCCGGGCCCACGGCGTCCTCGCGGGGGTCGGTGCGCCCGCTCTACCTGGGCACCTACACCTCCGCCGAGGGCGGTGGCGCGGGCATCGGGGTGGCCGCGTACGACCCGGTGACGGGCCGGATCACCGGGCGCGGGACGCTGCGGGGTGTGGCCGATCCGTCGTATCTCGCGGTGCACCCGGACGGGCGCACGCTGTACGCGGTGCGGGAGCGGGACGACGGCGCGGTGACCGCTGTGCGGCTCGCGGACGGCGAAGTGCTCGGCAGTCGTGCCACGGGCGGGGTGGGGCCGTGTCATCTGTCCGTGCATCCGAGCGGCCGGTGGCTGCTCAGCGCGAACTACGGCTCGGGCAGTGTGGCCGTGCACCCGATCGGGGCGGACGGCGCGCTGGGGGTGCGGGCCGATCTGGTCGTGCACCGGGAGCCCGCGCCGGGACCCGGCCAGGAGGGTCCGCACGCGCATCAGGTGGTGACGAGCCCGGACGGCCGGCATGTCCTCGCCGTCGATCTCGGTACGGACACCGTGTACACGTACCGGCTCGATCCGCGCACCGGGCGGCTCGCCGAGGTCGCGCGGGCGCGCACCCGGCCGGGTTCGGGCCCGCGCCATCTGACGTTCCATCCGGGCGGGCGGTACGCGTATCTGGCGAACGAGGTGGACGACACGGTCACGGTGTGCGCGTACGATCCCGCGACCGGGCGGCTCACCGTCGGCGCGCCGCAGGGCACGGGCTCAGGGCGGGAGACCAACTATCCGGCGCAGTTGCTGGTCACGGCCGACGGGGCGTACGCGTTCCTGGCCAACCGGGGGCACGACAGCATCGCGCGGTACGCGGTGGAGGCGGGCGGCGCGCGGCTGAGGCTGCTGGGGACCGTGCCGTCCGGCGGGGAGTTCCCGCGGCAGATCGCGTTCTCGCCGGACGGGCGGCTGCTGTTCGCCGCCCATCAGCGGTCCGGCACGGTCACGGTGTTCCGGGTGGACGCGGCGGGCGGGGAGCTGCGGCGGGCGGGTGAGCCGTTCGCGTCACCCGTCGCGGTCTGTGCGCTGCCGCTGTAGGGCGCGCGGGCAGGCCGCCATGGCCGCCTGCGCGAGCAGGTCGTGCATCCGGGCGGTGAGTTGGCTGATGTCGTCGGCGGGTGTGTGGAACGGCAGGCGTACGTCACCGTGGGCGCGGGCGCGTTCGATGCGCAGGGTCAGTCCGTGCCGGTCGACGGCGAGGGGGGCGACGCGGACGGCGCCGTGCAGACTGTCGGGGTCGACGAGCCGGGTGAGGCGTTCCACGGCGTCCGGGTGGGCGTCGGCGAGGTGGGTGAGCAGCCGGGCCTCGGCGCCGGCGAGCGGGTCGGGTGCGGCGGCGGCGAAGTCGTCGAGGTCGACGACGGCCATGCCGCAGGGGCGGCGCAGGGCGACACGCGTCGCCCGGAAGGCGAGCCGGTTCGCCTCGGGTGCGAAGGACCCGGCGAGCCACAGCCGGGCCCGGACGCGGTGGCGGAAGGGGACGGGCGCGACGTCGGCGAACTCCAGCACGGCGGACGCCTCGCCGCGCGGCGCGCACAGGGAGACCGCGTGCAGGGCGCTGTCGTCGGGCACGTCGAGCAGGATCCGGCCGTCGTCGGTCACGGTGTGCGCGCCCACGAACTCCTCGCGGACGCCGTCCGCGGTGACCGCGCAGGACCATGCCGCGGCCAGCACGGAGCGGGCCCGGTCCGCCGCGGAGGGCGCTGCCGTCCAGGTGTGCCTGTCACCCATCCCAAACCTCCCTTAGGTAAGCCTTACCTAACCTATCGGAGTCGGGGGCGTACGCCAACCGGCACCCCCGCCGAGGGCACATGTCGCTTCAGGAAGCCAGGACGCCCAGCAGGGCCCGTGCGCACAGATCGCGCACCTGCGCCCGGTCCAGGTCCGCCCCGCGCAGCCACTCCAGACAGACCGCCGTGGTGAACGCCAGCCAGCCCCGCACGGCCAGCCGCACATCGGGGCGTCGCTCGACGACCGGCCCGAACTCCGGGTCGGCGGCCAGCGCGGCGAGGATCTGCCGCTCCTGCGCGGCCAGCGCACGCCGGTAGACCCGGCGGACGGCCTGGTCACCGGCGGCGTCGGCACGATGGAAGGCGCGATAGCCGTGCGCGTGCGCCTGTACGTGCTCCAGATAGGCGTCCAGCCCGGCGCTGAGCTGCTCCCGCACCGGCACGCCCGGTTCCGCGGCGGTCATGCGCAGCATCCGCTCGCTCTCCCGCTCCACGACCGCCGCGAAGAAGTCCCGCTTCGTCGGGAAGTAGTGGTACAGCAGCCCGCGGGAGACTCCCGCGATCTCGGCGACCTGCTCGATCCACACATCGTCGTACGGATGTTCCGAGAACAGCCGCGCCCCCACCGACAGCAACTGCTCCCGGCGCTCGGCGGTGCTGAGCCGGCGGCGTGTGCGCTCGCCCTGGTGCGCGGCCATGCCCGCACTCTACTTGACGCCGGTTCGAACACCGGACCAGACTGAAAAGCGTTGTTGAACCCACGTACAACAGGTCAACCTGCCGGTGGATCAAGGGAGATCACGTCATGGCGGAGACGACGACCGGGGACGGCCTGCCGAAGGGTTTCCGCAGCGCCGAGCACGGCTGGCCCGAGCTGCACCGCATCCCGCGCCCCGCGCACCGGCTTCCGCTGCTCGGCGATGTCCTCGGCGCGAACCGGCACACCCCGATCCAGGACTCGATGCGGCACGCCCGCCGGCTCGGGCCGATCCACCGCAGGCGGGCGTTCGGCAGGGAGTTCGTGTTCGTGTGGGGCGCGGACCTGGTCGCCGACCTGGCCGACGAGGCCCGGTTCGCCAAGCATGTCGGCCTCGGCATAGCCAATCTGCGCCCGGTCGCCGGGGACGGCCTGTTCACGGCGTACAACCACGAGCCGAACTGGCAGCTCGCGCACGATGTCCTCGCGCCCGGTTTCAGCCGCGAGGCGATGGCGGCGTACCACCCGATGATGCTGGAGGTGGCCGCACGGCTGACCGGGCACTGGGACCGCGCGGCGGCGGCCGGGCACACCGTCGACGTGCCCGGCGACATGACGAAACTGACGCTGGAGACCATCGCCCGCACCGGGTTCGGCCATGACTTCGGCTCGTTCGAACGCGCCCGGCCGCACCCGTTCGTCACGGCGATGGTGGGCACGCTCGGCTACGCGCAGCGGCTGAACTCGGTGCCCGCGCCCGCCGCCGGGCTGCTGCTGCGCCGGGCGGCCCGGCGCAACGCCGCCGACATCGCGTTCCTGAACCGTACGGTCGACGAGATCGTCCGCGTCCGCAGACGTGACGGCGCCGGGGACGGCGACCTGCTCGACCGGATGCTGGAGACGGAGCATCCGAAGACCGGTGAGCGGCTGTCGATGGAGAACGTGCGCCGCCAGGTGATCACCTTCCTGGTCGCCGGGCACGAGACCACCTCCGGCGCACTGTCGTTCGCGCTGCACCATCTGTCCCGGCATCCGGAGGCCGCCGCCCGCGCCCGCGCCGAGGTGGACCGCGTGTGGGGCGACACCGCCTCCCCCGGCTACGAGCAGGTGGCGAAACTGCGGTACGTACGGCGGGTGCTGGATGAGACGCTGCGCCTGTGGCCGACCGCTCCCGCGTTCGCCCGGGAGGCCCGCGAGGACACCGTGCTCGCGGGGCGGTACCCGATGCGGCGGGGCGCGTGGGCCCTCGTGCTGACGCCCATGCTGCACCGCGACCCCACGGCGTGGGGCGAGAACGCCGAGCAGTTCGACCCCGACAGGTTCGAGGCCCGGGCGGTACGGGCCCGGCCGCCGCATGTGTTCAAGCCGTTCGGCACGGGCGCGCGGGCGTGCATCGGCCGCCAGTTCGCCCTGCACGAGGCGACGCTCGTGCTCGGCCTGCTGCTGCGCCGGTACGACCTGGTACCGGACCCCGCCTACCGGCTGAGGGTGACCGAACGGCTCACCCTCATGCCGGACGGGCTGCGGCTCGGGCTGGAACGCCGCACCTCCCCCGCCCCGGCGGGCGCTCCGCCCCCTGAGGAGGCCGACGCCGGACAGGCCGAGGCGGCGCGCTGCCCGGTGCACCGGGCGGACACCTGAGGCGGGCGGGAGGCGCCCGGCGCGCGTGGGGCCTCCGCCTGCGGGGGCCTCGTCAGCGCGCGAACACCTCGAAGGTGACGGCGGGCCGCCCGCCGAAGCGTGGCGCCGCCCGCTCGGCGGTCTGCGTGAGGAAGGTCCGGGCGTACGTCTCCGGGTCCTCGTCCGTCAGCACCTCGATGTAGGTGCGGTGTTCGAGCAGGGACCGTACCGCGCGTTCCAGCCCCGGCCCGGCGTCCACCGCGTGGGTGGGGCTGCTGGACCCGGCGACGGCGACCCAGCGCACCCCGTTCCACGGCTGAAGGCCCCGCTCGGCCAGTTCGGGGAAGATCCACCGGTTGCCCGCGTCCCCGGCGGCGTCCAGCACGGCGCGGCCGACGGCGACATGGTCGGGGGTGTTCCAAGCGACGCCGCCCCAGGTGTCCCGGTGGTTGAGGGTGACCACCAGTTCGGGCCGGTGGCGGCGGATCGCGGCGGCGATGTCCCGGCGCAGGCCGACGCCGTACTCGATGACACCGTCCCGGTGGCCGAGGAACTCCACCTCCGTCACGCCGACGACGGCGGCGCTCGCCCGCTGCTCGCGCTCGCGCAGGGGGCCGCACTCGTCGGGGGCGAGCGTGTCGATGCCGGCCTCGCCGCGGGTCGCGAGCACATAGGCGACCTCACGGCCGGCGTCCGTCCAGGCGGCGATCGCGGCGGAGCAGCCGTACTCGAGGTCGTCCGGGTGGGCCACCACGGCGAGGGCGCGGCTCCAGTCGTCGGGCATGGGCTTCAGCTGAGGGGGCGTCGGCTCGGTCATGCCGGCAGCGTAAGCCGGGTGCCGGCACCGCGCACCCGGCTCACGGATCTTGCTGCGTGCGGTCAGGCCTCGTCGCGGGCGAGGGCGAGCAGCCGGTCCAGGACGCGGGGGCCGCCGGCCCGCACACCGTCGTGCTCGTACTCGTCGGTGACCCAGGTGCGCAGGCCTCGGATCGCTCGGGCGGTCTCCAGAGCGTGCGCGGTGTCCACGTACATGTCGTCGTGGTAGACGGCCGCGGCGACCGGCACCTCGTTCGCTGCGAGCCGCCCCGCGTCGTACAGGGGTGTCCAGTCGGTGCGGGCGGCGAGGAGTTCCGCGGTTTCCTTCAGCGGGCGCAGCGCCGGGTCGCAGTCGAACATCCAGGGGTGGATCGTCTCGCCGGTGAACAGCAGCGGGCCGTCACCGGTGAGTGTCTTCGCCGCGTCGAACTGCGGGAACTCGCCGCGGACCCGCTCGGCGGACCAGGCGGTGGGCCGGTGGTCCTGCGCGTAGATCGCCTCGTGGACGAGCGCGTACAAGGGGTGTCCGGCGTACGACAGGAGTGTCTGGACCTCCTCCTGGAAGGCGTCGGACAGTTCGTGGCCGGCGGGGGTGCGGACGAAGGCGTCCTCCAGCAGATAGTGCAGGCGGTGGCTGCCCTCGCCGCCGCCGAGGAGGATGCCGAGGGACTGGAACGCCTCCACGGTGAGCCGGTAGCCGTTCGGCAGGGTCACCTCGTGGTCGAGGAGGTGGGCGGCGATCCGGCGGGCGCGTTCGACGTCCTGCGGGTAACGGGCGTAGTGGGCGTCCACCTTGCGCTCGACGCGCGGATACGCGGCGCGGTACACGTCGTCGGCGTGCGCGTGCAGGGAGGGAAGCCCGCCGGTGATCAGGGCGGTGTCGATGCCCTCGGGCGCGGTGGACAGGTAGGCGACGGTGCAGAAGCCGCCGAAGCTCTGGCCGAGGACGGTCCACGGTGCGCCGCCGGTGACCTGCGGGCGGATCGCCTCGCAGTCCCGGACGATGGAGTCGGCGCGGAAGCGGGTGAGGTAGTCGGCCTGGGCGGCGGGGCCGCCGCGCAGCGGCAGCGTCTGGCGGTTGGCCGGGGTGGAGGCGCCGGTGCCGCGCTGGTCGAGGAGGAGGACGCGGTACTCCTTCAGGGCACGGCCGAGCCAGGCCGACCGACCGACGAAACGATTCGCCCCGAAGCCCGGGCCGCCTTGCAGATAGAGCAGCCAGGGCAGGTCCTGCCCGGCCTTGTCGCTCGCGACGACCTCGCGGGCGTACAGCTCGATCGTCTCCCCCGCCGGGTCGGCGTGGTCGAGGGGGACGGTGAAGCGGCGGTCGGTGAGGACGACGCCGGGTTGGCGGTAGCTGTGGGTCAACACGACTCCCGGTGCGGACGACGGGCCCGCGGGTTTGCGGGCGGACCCAGTTCAGCACATGCGGGGCGGTTGATCACGCCGGGGACGGCGGACCGGCGCGAAGCGGTCGGCGGGGCGTGCCCGCGCTGTGTCGGCGCGGCGGGGTGGCCGGTTGCCGCCGCTCGGCGGTGTCCGGCGGCACGCAACGTCCTGTCCGCCGCCCGACGACCGGCACGTCCCTCGGGCGGCCGGCGGTGCCGGGACCGTCGGTCCTCGGCGCCGGAGCCCGCGGGTGCTACCGCCCCGGCAGGCTGGAGCGTCGTACGACCAGTTCCGGCTGGAGCACCACCCGGCGGTGCCGGTGCCGTTCGGCGACGGCACCGGTGGAGGTCTCCTCCAGGAGGAGGTCGGCGGCGAGGGCGCCCATGGTGACGGCGGGCTGCCGTACGGAGGTCAGCGGTACGGCCGCGGCGGCGGCGAACTCGATGTCGTCGTAGCCGACGAGCGCGATGTCGTCGGGGACGTTCACACCGGCCGCGTGCATGGCCTGGAGCACGCCGAGAGCGAGGAGGTCGTTGGCACAGAACACGGCGGTCGGCCGGTCGGCGAGCCCGAGCAGCCGGGCCCCGGCGTCCCGGCCGGCGGCGACGTCGAGCCGGTCGGTGGGCAGTTCCCGCAGATGTTCGGGGCCGAGCCCGGCCTCGGCGAGCGCCTGGAGGGCCCCGGTACGGCGGTCGCGGACCTGGGTGAGGCCGGGCGGCCCGCTGACGTAGGCGATGGAGCGGTGCCCGGCGTCCACCAGATGCCGTACGGCCAGCGCGCCGCCCGCCACGTCGTCGACGGAGACGGAGCACTCGGCGGCGCCGTCGGCGACCCGGTCGACCAGCACGAACGGGATGCGGTGCCGGCGGAAGGCGTCGATGTTGCGGCCGGTGGCGTCGGCGGGGGTGAGCAGCACGCCCCGTACCCGCTGTTCGGCGAAGAGGGAGAGGTACTCGGCCTCCTCGCCGGCATCCTGGGCGCTGTTGCAGACCATCACGCCGAGCCCGGCGTCGCGGGCGGCGCGTTCGGCGCCACGGGCGACGTCGACGAAGAAGGGGTTGCCCATGTCGAGGACGAGCAGGCCCATGATGCGGCTGCGGCCGGCGCGGAGCTGGCGGGCGGACTCGCTGCGGACGTAGCCGAGGCGGTCGATCGCGGACAGCACGCGGGCCCGGGTCTCGGAGGCGACCGTGTCCGGACGGTTGATCACGTTGGACACCGTGCCGACGGACACCCCGGCGGCGCGGGCGACGTCCTTGATACCCACCGACTGGGCCATCAGGCTTCGGACCTCCTGGGATGCGGGGAGCGGCGGGAGGTCTTCACATTACCCTCACCTTCGGCGGGCGGGCCCCGCTCGGGAGGAGGGGCTCGACGGGCTTGCGCCGGCGGGGGAGACGGCGGGCCTCCACGGTCGGCCCCGGCACGGTGGACCTCCGAGGCCGGCTCCGGCCCAGCGGGTCTCCACGACCGGCCCCGCACGGCAGACCTCCACGGCTCATGCGCTGTGCCGGGTGACCCGCACGGCGGACCGGCCCCGCCCGTCGTGCGGTGCGGCACGCCCGGTGCGGCGGTCTCGTCCGCCGTGCGAGGCGGCGATTACGCTGCTCGACGTCCGTCGATCGACACCCTGGGAGCCGCGATGCGTGTCGCCCTGTTCCTGACCTGTGTCAACGACACTCTGTATCCGGAGACCGGCAAGGCGGTGGTGCGGCTGCTGCGGCGGCTGGGGGTGGACGTCGACTTCCCGCCGGGGCAGACCTGCTGCGGGCAGGCCCACTACAACACCGGCTACCGGCACGAGGCGGAGCCGCTGGCCCGGCATTTCGCGGAGGTGTTCGGCGGGTACGACGCGATCGTGACGCCGTCCGGGTCGTGCGGGGCGATGGTGCGGGAGCTGTACCCCCGGCTGGGCGAGCGGGCGCGCGCGGAGGGCCGGGGCGGGGGGCTGGCGAAGGTGCTGGCGCCGGTGGTGCCGAGGACGTACGAGCTGACGGAGTTCCTGGTGGACGTGCTGAAGGTGACGGACGTCGGCGCGTACTACCCGCACCGGGTGACGTATCACCCCACCTGTCACGGGCTGCGCGGGCTGGGCCTCGGGGACCGGCCGCGGCGGCTGCTGGAGGCGGTGAGGGGGCTCGAGCTGGTGGAGTTGCCGGGTGCGGAGGAGTGCTGTGGTTTCGGCGGCACGTTCGCGGTGAAGAACGCCGCCGTGTCGACGGCGATGGGCGCGGACAAGGTGCGCAACGCCGCGTCGACGGGCGCGGAGGTGCTGTGCGCGGCGGACAACTCGTGTCTGATGCACATCGGCGGCACCATGGCCCGGCTGCGGACGGGGATGCGGCCGGTGCACATCGCGGAGATCCTGGCGAGCACGGAGGAGGAGCCGGCCGTATGAGCGGCACGTTCGTGGGCATGCCCGCGTTCCCGGAGGCGGCGCGTGCGGCGGTCTCCGACGAGACGCTGCGGGGCAATCTGCGGCACGCCACGCACACCATCCGCGCGAAGCGGGCCAAGGCGGTGGCGGAGGTGGCGGACTGGGCGCAGCTGCGGGAGGCCGGGAAGCGGATCAAGGACCATACGCTGCGTCATCTCGACCGCTATCTGGTGCGGTTGGAGGAGTCCGTGACGGCCGCGGGCGGGACCGTGCACTGGGCGGCGGACGCGGACGAGGCGAACCGGATCGTGGCGGACCTGGTGAAGGCGACCGGTGAGCGGGAGGTCGTCAAGGTCAAGTCGATGGCCACGCAGGAGATCGGGTTGAACGAGGCGCTGGAGGCGGAGGGCATCCGCGCCTACGAGACCGATCTCGCGGAGCTGATCGTGCAGTTGGGGAAGGACCGGCCTTCGCACATCCTGGTGCCGGCGATCCACCGCAACCGGGGCGAGATCCGTGACATCTTCCGCCGGGAGATGGGCCGTTGGGGGCGCCCCGCCCCGGACGGGCTCAGCGATGCGCCGGCGGATCTCGCCGAGGCGGCGCGGCTGCATCTGCGGGAGAAGTTCCTGCGGGCCAAGGTGGGGGTCTCCGGCGCGAACTTCATGGTGGCGGAGACCGGCACGCTGGTGGTGGTGGAGTCCGAGGGCAACGGCCGGATGTGTCTGACCCTGCCGGAGACGCTGATCTCGGTCGTCGGTATCGAGAAGGTGGTCCCCACCTGGCGGGACCTGGAGGTGTTCCTCCAGACCCTCCCCCGCTCCTCGACCGCCGAGCGGATGAACCCGTACACCTCGATGTGGACGGGCACCACCGACGGGGACGGGCCGCGCGTGTTCCATCTGGTGCTGCTCGACAACGGCCGCACCGACACCCTCGCCGACGAGGTGGGCCGGCAGGCGCTGCGCTGCATCCGCTGCTCGGCGTGCCTGAACGTGTGCCCGGTGTACGAGCGGGCCGGGGGCCACGCCTACGGCTCGGTGTATCCGGGGCCGATCGGGGCGATCCTCTCCCCGCAGTTGCGGGGCACGGCGAGCGAGGTCGACGCGTCTCTGCCGTACGCGTCGTCGCTGTGCGGGGCGTGCTACGAGGTGTGCCCGGTCGCCATCGACATCCCGGAGGTGCTGGTGCATCTGCGGGAGCGGGTGGCGGAGGGCGGCGAGGCCGTGCGTGACGGCAACAAGGTGCTGCTGAGGCCGGCGAAGGGGCATGCGGCGGAGCGGGCGGCGATGCGGGCGGCGCGCTGGGCGTTCGCCCGGCCGGGTGCCCTGCGGGCGGGGCAGCGGCTCGCCTCGCGCACCCGGCGGCTGCATCCGCGCACGCTGCCCGGTCCCGGGCGGGCGTGGACGGCGGGCCGGGACCTGCCGGCGGTGCCGTCGGAGCCCTTCCGGGACTGGTGGCAGCGTACGCGCGGCGGAAGGGACGGCGAGCGGTGAGCAGCAGGGAGCGGATTCTGGGCCGGGTGCGGCGGGCGCTGGCGGACGTACCGCCGGGTGAGGACTCGCCGGTGGAGCGCGGGTATCTGCGCCGGCACGGTGAGGGGGGTGCGTCGAAGACGGTGGCGCTGCTGGCGGAGAACCTGGCGGAGTACCGGGCGCTGGTGCACCGGTGCGCGGTGGGCGAGTTGCCCGGTGTGGTGGCGGGTCTGCTGGCGGCGCGCGGAGCGCGGTCGGTGCTGGTGCCCGCGGGGCTGGACGAGGGCTGGCTCGCGCGGAGCGATGTGCGGCGGGTGGCCGACCGGGCGGAGAGCACTCCGGCCGAGCTGGACCGGGTGGACAGTGTGATCACCGGGTGCGCGGTGGCCGTCGCCGAGACGGGCACGATCGTGCTGGACGGCTCGCCCGACCAGGGCCGGCGGCGGATCACGCTCGTGCCCGACCATCACATCTGTGTCGTACGCGTCCCGGAGCAGGTCGTCTCCTCCGTGCCGGAGGCCCTCGAACGGCTCGATCCGAGGCGGCCGTTGACGTGGATCTCCGGTCCGTCGGCGACGAGCGACATCGAACTGGACCGGGTGGAGGGCGTGCACGGGCCGCGCACGCTGGAGGTCGTGCTGGCCGGCTGAGGACCGGTCACACCGGCCCGGCGTCGTGGGCGCGCCGGGCCTCCTCGACCTTCGGCAGGTTCTCCTCGGCCCATTCGGTGAGGTGCGCGAAGAGCGGGGCGAGGCTGCGGCCGAGGTCGCTGATCTCGTACTCGACGCGGGGCGGCACCTCGGGGTGGTAGGTGCGGATCACCAGGCCGTCGCGTTCCAGGCGGCGCAGCCGCTCGGTGAGCACCTTCGGCGTGATGCGGGTGATCCTGCGTTCCAGTTCGACGAAGCGTTGCCGGCCGTAGGTGTGCAGGGCCCACAGGATGGGTGTGGTCCAGCGGCTGAAGACGATGTCCACCACCGGGGAGACGGGGCAGGCCAGTTCGGGGTCGTCGGTCTTCGGCATCGCCCGGGTCGTACCGCCGTGCACGGCCATGCGCATCCCTTCGGGGAAGTCACTTTCCTGTAGGTACCTACTATACCCAGGCTGTTAGCGTCCCTTCGTCGCCCAACGGGGCGCGAGAGAGAGGGCGTTGACATGATCGTGGTGACGGGTGCGAGCGGGAACGTGGGCCGGGAGCTGGTGGCGGAGCTGATCGCCGCCGGGGAGCCGGTGACGGCGACGGCGCGGCACATCACCGAGGCGGACGTGCCGGCCGGGGTGCGGGCGGTGCGGGCCGATCTGACGGACGCGGACAGTCTGCGGCCGGTGTTCGAGGGCGCCGACGCGGTGTTCCTCCAGAACGGGGGGCCGAGTCTGCACCGGCTGAGTCCGCGGGACCTCGTCGACGCGGCGAAGCGGGGCGGCGTACGGCGTGTGGTGCTGCTGTCGTCGCAGGGGGTGGCGACGCGTCCGGAGTCGCCCTCGCACGGGCGGGCCGTGCGCGTGGTGGAGGACGCGGTGCGGGAGTCGGGGCTGGAGTGGACGGTGCTGCGGCCGGGCGGTTTCCACTCCAACGCGTTCGCGTGGGCGGAGTCGGTGCGTACGGCGCGTACGGTCGCCGCGCCGTTCGGTGATGTGGGTCTGCCGACCGTGGACCCCGCCGACATCGCGGGGGTGGCGGCGGTGGCGCTGCGCGAGGACGGGCACGCGGGGCGGATCTACGAGCTGACCGGGCCGGAGCCGACCACGCCGCGGCAGCGGGCCGAGGCGATCGGGGCGGCGCTGGGTGAGCCGGTGCGGTTCGTGGAGCAGTCGCCGCGGGAGGCGCGGGAGCAGATGCTGACGTTCATGCCGGAGCCGGTCGTGGAGACGACGCTGGCCATCCTGGGTGCGCCGACGTCGGCGGAGCGGCGGGTCAGCGCCGATGTGGCGCAGGTGCTGGGCCGGGCGCCGCGCGGTTTCGCGGAGTGGGCGCGGCGTCATGTGGCGGCGTTCCGGTGATGCCGGCGTGTGGCGGTCTTCCGGCGAGGGAGGCGGCGGCGTTCCGGTGAGGGCGGCCGGCGCGGTGGTGGGGGCGGGCTCCGGA
>NZ_JALLGL010000509.1 GCF_023072675.1 Streptomyces sp. XM83C | reverse complement strand
GGGTCCGGCGAGGGCCGGGGCCGGGGTGGGGTCAGTTCATGAGGAGGACGGGCTTGATGACCTCGCCACTCGCGGCGTCCTCGAAGGCCTGGTTGATGTCGGCGAAATCGTAGGTGCGCACGAGGCGGTCCACCGGGAACTTGCCCGCGCGGTAGAGGTCGACCAGTTGCGGGATGAAGATCTGCGGGACGGAGTCGCCCTGGGCGATGCCGCGCAGTCGGCGCCCGCCGTTGAGGAGGCGGTTCATGTCGATGGGGGCGGTCGTGCCGGCGGGCGCTCCGCCGATGAGGGCGGCCGTTCCCATGGGGCGCAGGTGGTCGACGGCGAGCGCGAGCATACGGGGCTGGGCGGTGATCTCCAGGACGTAGTGGTACCCGTCGGGGCTGATCTGCCGCAGCCGCTTGTCGGTGTCCTCGGTGGAGGCGTCGATGGTGTGGGTGGCGCCGAGTTCCTCGGCCAGGGCCAGGCGGGAGGGGTTGATGTCGACGGCGACGATGGTGGTGGCGCCCACGGCCTTGGCGGCCATCACGGCGGCCAGGCCGACCGCTCCCGTGCCCAGGACGACCAGGGACTCGCCTGCGCCGACCTCGAGGGAGTTCATCACTGCGCCGGCGCCGGTCTGCATGCCGCAGCCGAGCGGGCCGGCCAGTTCCAGCGGCATGTCGTCGGGCAGGCGCACGGTGTTGCGTTCGTTGGCCAGGGCGTAGCGGGCGAAGGAGGACTGGCCGAAGAAGTGGCCGTGGACGCCGTCGCCGTAGGCGTTGGTGCCGTCCTGGCGGGAGGCGCCGAAGGCCAGCTCGAAGCCGTGGGTGCAGTTGGCGGGGGACCCGGCGCGGCAGGCGTCGCAGCGCCCGCAGGAGGGGAAGGTCATCGCGACGTGGTCACCGGGGGCCAGATCCTTCACGGCGGAGCCGACCCGCTCCACGATGCCGGCGCCTTCGTGGCCGAGGATCACGGGCATCGGGATGGGGTAGTCCTGGTTGCGGCTGTGAGCGTCGGTCTGGCAGACGCCGGTGGCGACGACACGGACCAGGACCTCGTCGGGGCGGGGCTCTTCGAGGGGGACCGTCCTGATGCGGAAGGGATCACCTTTCGCCTCGACGACGGCCGCTTCGACGTCCATGGGTGCAGACGGCATGGTCATGCTTCTTTCGCTGTTCCATGCGGCTAAGTGGCTTAGCCAATTTACCGGACAGGTGGCATAGCCAATTCCGAGCCGCAGATATTCCACCCACCCTGATGTGATGTGCGTCACATGCGTCAGTGGCAGTCGTCCCCTGCCTCTTGCCGGTGATGGACACGACGGGCCGGCCCGCGCAAGTGGCGGGGCACACGCAGGACAACAGGCCACGACCAGCCCGCGCACCTGCGGACACACGCAGGACAACAGGCCACGACCAGCCCGCGCACCTGCGGGCACACGGAGGACTACAGGCCGCGGTCCCAGCCGGGCAGGTGCAGGTCCATGTGCTCCAGCAGCGCGCGCTGGTGGATGATCGCGGCGCGCTCGAACTCCTGGCGCCGGCCCTGCGCCAGCGCCTGCGCCATCGGCTCGTGCAGAGCGATCTGCTCCTCGAACCCCTCGTCCGTCAGCCAGCTCGGCGCCTGCTCGCCGGCCACCCACGGCTCGTACGCCTTCTCCACCAGCGCGGTGTGCATGCTGGAGAACAGGCTCGTCAAGAACCGGTTGCCGGCCAGGCGCACGACCTCGACATGGAACACCGTCTCGGCCGCGATCCACTCCGCAGCGCTCCCCCGCGCCCGGCGCAGACCCTCCAGCGCCCGCTCCAGCGGCTCCAGGTCCCCGGCCCCGTGCGCGATCGCCTGCCGTCCCGCCGTCAGCTCCAGCAGGAACCGCAGATGCGCCGCCTCTCCGGTGGATTCCGGCTCCAGACGCAGCATCAGCTCGATGCTCGCGTCCACCATGCTCGCCGGCCGGCGCAGCACGTACGCGCCCGAACCCGGCCGGATCGTCACCAGCCCCTGCACCGCCAGTGACCGCAGCGCCTGGCTGACCGTCGGGCGGGAACTGCCCACCAGCTCCGCGAGCTGCCGCTCACTGGGCAGCCGCTCCCCCTCGGCCAGATCCTGATCGACGATGTAGGAGCGGATCTGCTCCGCGACCCGGTCCGCGACGCGGGACACCGGCTCGATGCGGAACGCCCCGCCGCCCTCCCGCGCCCCCGCCGACCGGCGCCTCGGCACTGCCATCGCCCTGTGCTCCCACCAGCCGCAATCCGACCTGCCACACCCGCACCCTCACGCTCCGGGCGCGGCCGTCCGGTCATGATAGACATC
>NZ_JALLGL010000508.1 GCF_023072675.1 Streptomyces sp. XM83C | reverse complement strand
CGTCCGGCCGCGTGCGTGGTGACGCCCGGCGGGCCGACAAATCCCAAACAGGACAGTCGAGACGTCAGTCAGGCGAGGGGTCAGACCCACCAGCGGCGTCACCACGTCACATCCTCACTGTCAGGCGGCGCACCCGCGCGCCTGTCGCCGCGAAGACGAAGTCGTTGACGTCGATCGCGTCCTGCCGCTGCGCCGCCGGACCGTTCGGCGGCATGTCGTTGTGCTCGTGCATCGAGCATCACCTCCGCACCGGAAACTAGGCAGGAGGAAGGCCAACTGACGGACGCATAAGGCATATTCACTCGAAAGGTGGTTCGGCGGGGTCGAACACCCCGGCCGGCCCGACGTGCGCCCACCGGGGTCCGTCAGCGGCGCGGCTGGTTCTCCCGCCAGGCGCGGTGACGCAGCCCTCCTCCATGTCCCACCACTGCTTCTCCACGCCGTGGGAGAGGAGCTACCTGATCCTGCCGAGGTCGGCGTCGTCGGGGAGGGTGAGGGCGACCCTGCGGAACCGTTCGATGTCCTCACCGGTCGCGCCGAGCTTCTCGAAGGCGCCGGGCGCGGTCCGCAGGGCGACGGGGGAGCCGTCGCGGAACACGATCAGGCGGACGGTGCAGTTGCCGGACGCGTGAACGGCCCTTGCCGGCCCAGTGGGTGCCGTCGTCGTCCGTGTCCGTCTCGACGGTGTCGCCGTTGGCGACACCGCGTACGAAGAAAGGGGCGTTGGCCGGCTCCGCCGTGCCGTCGCCACGGTCGACGGCCCACAGGCTCTCCACGCCGGCCGGTGGCCAGTCGTCCTTGGATGTCGAGGCGGAAGCAGACCTTCACATACGCGTCCTCGGTGTCGCTGCTCAAGCCCGACAGCATGCGGGATCACCGCGGCGGGCACGACACCCGGGACGACGAGGGGCCCCGGATCGCTCCGGGGCCCCTCCTCACCTCATGGCGGCCGGTCGCCGCTCAGCCGACGAGACCCACCGACACCAGGCCACCGCCCACGGCGACGGCGCCGGCGATGCCGCGCTGCCACCAGGTGACCTCGTCGGGACGGCCTCGCGTCGCCAGCACCAGGACGGCGTTGGCGGCGAACGCCGGCAGCAGAACGCCGAACAGCGCGAACGTGCCGATCGCGGACAGTGTCCACTCGACGCGCGCGGTCACCGCGCCCACCGCCATCGCGCCGGCGGCGAGCGCGTACAGCACCCCCGACACCAGCGTGACGTCGTCCCTCGTCAACGGGGCGGGACCGCGCCGCTTGTGATGGTTCCAGTGGCGGCGCTCGGTGCCGACGCGCGCCAGCACCATGACCGTCACCTCGACGGCGAGGGCGATCACCGCCACATGCTCGACCGTCATGACGTCACCTCCGTCACTTGCTGCACGCCTGGGAGATCGCGGAGATGCCGATGAACGCCTTGACGGCCTCGCGCTCCTTGGAGCCGACGCGCTTGCCGTTCACGAACCGCCAGATGATGTTCGCCGTCTTCTTCGCGCCGTACCGCTTGAACAGGGCCACCGCGCGGACGACCTTGATGCTGGACCCGGCCGGCGCGAAGCTGATCAGCACGGCCGCGACGGCCGCCCCGCACTTCACGACGAACTTGGTCTTGCCCCACCACCCGAAGGCGGACTTGTGACCGCCCACGACGCTGCCCGTGTTGCCCGTGAGCTGGGCGAGCGTCGCGGCACGCACCTCGGCGTTTGCGAACAGCGGCAGCATCGCGGCCTGCGCCTGGGCGTCGCCCGGGTAGGCGGCCTTGACGAGCTGGTCGGCGGTCGGTTTCGCGGGCAGGGCGGCGAGACGCGCACGCAGCGCGGCCGGGTCGGGCGCGGGCCGGGAAAGGGCGATGTCCAGCGCGGCAGCGAACTGCTCCTCGGTGACGCCGAGTTCGGCCACGCTCTGTGCGAGCGCGGCGCCCTGGGCCTTCTCCTGCGCGGTGAAGTCCGCGTCGTCCGCGACAGCGGCGCTGCTGACGGTGGTCCGCGGCGCCGCCTCCGCGGCATGGGCGCCGGCGGCGGTGGCGAAGAGGGCGCCCGCGGTCACAGCGGCGACGATCATGGCGCTGCTGCGGCGGAAGAAGGTCTGCGGCCGGGTACCGGTGGTCAGCCGGGTACTGGTCGTCATTCGTGAATCCCCGATTTTCGTGTTCAGTTGTGAGGCGTGGAACGCCTCGTGGTCGATTCGACCCTAGAGGTTGTCCCGTAAATGATCTGAGGCATGCAGGCTGACCTGCTCGTTTGCCTGTCATCCGGTGAGGGTGAGGTTGTGCAGGCGGGCGATGCCGAGCATGGCGTGGTGGACGCCGTCGCCTT
>NZ_JALLGL010000507.1 GCF_023072675.1 Streptomyces sp. XM83C | reverse complement strand
CTCCCCGCCCCGCCCAGCCACCCACGGAGCACCCCACAAGCACGAGGAGGGCACATGAACGACCAGCACGTCACCGGCCGTACGAGCCGCACAGGCCGTACCCGCCGCGTCGGCCGGCGCCCCGGTCACGGGCGGCGTCGCGCGACCCTCCTCGCCGCTGGGCTCGCCACGCTGGCGCTCGGCCTGTCGGGCCAGTTCACCGACCCCCCGGGCAACGCCACCGTGACGACCTCCCGGCCCGGGACGACCGCGCACCCGCCCTCGGAACCGGGCCCGGGGGCATCGCCCTGATCCCCGTCCGCGGGACACCACGGCGACCGGTCACAGCCGCCCGCCCGGCACCACGGCGGCCCGGGGCAGCCCGCCCGCCCGATCCATCCGCTCACCCCACGACCTCCCCGCCCGTCCGGACGGCACCCGCACCCCGGGCGGGCGGGGACTCCACACGGAAGGAGAGAACGTGGCTCGACGCAACAAGCTCTTGTCGCTGCTGGCGGCGTTGTCCACGCTGGCCGCGGCGCTCGTGCTGACCCTCCTCAACCAGGGCACCGCACAGGCGCACGGCGTGGCGATGCTGCCCGGATCGCGTACCTATCTGTGCTGGCTGGACGCCAAGACATCGTCCGGCAGCCTGGATCCGACCAACCCCGCCTGCAAGGACGCGCTGAGCAAGAGCGGGCCGAACGCGCTGTACAACTGGTTCGCCGTGCTGGACTCCCGAGCGGGAGGCCAGGGCGAGGGCTATGTGCCGGACGGCACGCTGTGCAGCGCCGGTGACCGGTCGCCGTACGACTTCTCCGCCTACAACGCGGCCCGATCGGACTGGCCGCGCACGCATCTGACGAGCGGGGCGACGATCCAGGCGCAGTACAGCAACTGGGCCGCGCACCCGGGGTCGTTCCGGGTGTACCTGACCAAGCCGTCGTACTCGCCGACGCAGCCGCTGGGCTGGTCCGACCTGGAGCTGATCCAGACGGTCACCGACCCGCCGCAGACGGGTTCGCCGGGCGCGGACGGCGGCCACTACTACTGGAACCTGCCGCTGCCGTCGGGGCGTTCCGGTGACGCGATCCTGTTCATCCAGTGGGTGCGCTCCGACAGCCAGGAGAACTTCTTCTCCTGCTCGGACGTCGTCTTCGACGGCGGCCACGGCGAGGTGACGGGCATCCGCGGCTCCGGCAGCACGCCGTCGCCCGACCCCACCGACCCGACCCCGGACCCGACCGACCCGACCGACCCGTCGGACCCGCACACCGGCTGCATGGCGGTGTACAGCGTGACCAGCTCCTGGAGTGGCGGTTTCCAGGGTTCCGTCGAGGTCATGAACCACAACAGCTCGGCACTGAACGGCTGGGCCGTGTCGTGGAAGCCGGGCTCCGGCACGACGATCAACACGGTGTGGGGCGGTACGGTGTCGACCGCGTCGGACGGCACGGTCACGGTCCGCGCCGCGGACTACAACCGGACCATCCCGGCGGACGGCAGTGTCACCTTCGGCTTCACGGCCAACTCGACCGGCAACAACGGCCCCGTCGGTTCGATCAGTTGTGTGACGTCGTGATCCTGCCCACGGGTTCCCGTTCGTCCACCCGGTCCGCGCCGGTGGCTCAGGGGTCCACCAGCCCCGCCCGGATCGCGTAGCGGGTCAGCTCCAGACGGTCGCGCAGCCCGAGCTTGTGCAGGATGTTCGCCCGGTGCCGCTCGACCGTCTTGGCGCTGATGGACAGCATCGCCGCGATCTCACGGGAGGTGTGCCCCTCGGCGACCAGTTTGAGGATCTCCTCCTCGCGCTCGGTGACGGCCCGCTCCGGCAGGCCGTCACCGCGGCGCAGCCGCTCGAGCCAGGAGCGGACGAGGGCGCGTTCGGCACCGGGGTACACGAACGGCTCGTCCCGCATCGCCGCGCGGCAGGCGGCGACCAGGTCGCGGTCGGCGACCGACTTCAGCACATAGCCGCAGGCTCCCGCCTTGAGCGCCTCGAAGAAGTACTGCTCGTTGTCGTACATGGTCAGGATCAGCAGCCGCAGCCCGGGCCGTCGCCGGCTCAGCTCACGCGCCGCCTGCAACCCGGTCATGCGGGGCATGGCCACGTCCAGCACGGCCAGGTCCACGTCCCCGGCGAGGGCCCGTTCGACCGCCTCGGCCCCGTCCCCGGCCTCCGCCACGACCGTCAGATCGGGCTCGGCCTCCAGGATCAGCCGTACCCCGCGTCGTACGAGGGTGTGGTCGTCGGCGAGCAGCACACGCACAGGCCCGCTCATCGCAGCCCACCACCTGACAGCAGCCCTTCACCCGAGGGCAGCCCCCCACCGGACACCAGCCCCTC
>NZ_JALLGL010000506.1 GCF_023072675.1 Streptomyces sp. XM83C | reverse complement strand
GGGCGGGACAGGGCGGCAGCGGACGTCGGGCATCGGGCGGGGGACGTCGGACATCGCACGTCGGGCGTCGGGCGTCGGGCGTCGGGCGTCGGGCGTCTCAGAACAACTCGTCCTGCGCATGAGTGGCCCGGCGCGGGAACGGGCGTACGGGGAAAGCGGGCAGCCCGTGACCGCCCGCCGCCGGGACGATCCCCCAGCCGGTCATCAGCCGGCTGTCGAGTACGACGACATCCCCGTCCTCGGTGCGCAGATGCAGATCCGGCCCGGCAGCCGCGACGAGCTGCCCGCGCACGGCACCCCCGGGAACCAGTTCGGTGAACTCCCCTACGGCGGCCGGTGCGCCGTCGAGGCCGAAGGCACGGACGTGATCGACGGGCCGGAACGGCTCCGGCGTGAGCGACTCGGGCCACCCGGCCAGCGCGCCCGCCCGCGCGTGCAGTTCGGCGATCTCGGCCGCCCGCTCGGCCTCGGTCGCGGGCAGCGCATCCCTCACGGCGCGCTTGTCGGCGTACGGGATGCGGTCCGGTACGCCCAGTGCGGCCCGCAGCACCTCCTCGGTGCGCCGCGCCGCCATCAGCGGACCCGCACCGAGCCAGCTGAAACAGACGGCCCCCTGCTCCAGCAGCCGGGCAGACCCGCGCTCCACAGCCGTGATCCCGACCTTGACCATGCCGGGGCCGAACCAGGCCAAGTAGACGTGGTACGGCCGCGGGTCGTCGGCCTTGGTGTCGGCGGCCACGGAGTGCGCGCGCTCCAGCCGGGCGCACTCCTCGCACCGCGCGCCGGTACTGCGCCCGGACACCTCCACGCGCCGGGGACACGCATGTCCTCGGGCCCCCGTACAGATCCGCCGCCCCTGCGCCTCCACCCCGAAGGCCACGGCCTTTCCCCAAGTCAGCCGGGTGGTCCGAGCCCCCGCCCACACCAGCTCGGGCCCCACGCTTCCGCCCGGGGCCCACCGCAGCCCGGCGCACCGCCATGCCTGTGCCATCACCCATGAGGCTACGTCCCGGCACTGACATCGCCGGCGGGTGCCGACGGCGGGCCAAGGCGCCGGAAGGCCGAAAGGCCCGAAGCCGCAAACCGATCGTGCGGCTTCGGGCCTTCTTCCTGCCCTCGTGCTCTCTCGCCCTCCCGCCCTCGCTCAGCCCTCGCTCAGCCCTCTCGGTCCGGGGGGCTTCACGGCAGTACGTACACCACCGCGCCGTCCTCACCGCAGTCGGTCTGCCGCATACAGCCACGCTTGAGCAGCATGCGCAGGCAGTCCCGCACCCGCTCCACCGGCAGCCCGGTCCGCGCGGCGATCTCCTCTGGACGGCACCGCACCGGGCCGCGCACCAGCGCGGGCGCGAGGTACGCAGCCACGGCGTGGACGTCGTCGGTCACGACGAGGTTCCTGGTCCGCCACAGCGCGAGCAGCTGCTGAGGCGTGACCGACGGCCGCTCCTCCTCCGCGGTGTCCCGTGGCGCGCCCTCGGTCACGACACGGCCGGCGACACGGTCGAGGGTGTCGGCGAGGCGGCCGAGCGCGTCGGCCATGGAGGACTGGACCCGGTACGTCGCCTCACGCAGGTCGTTGGCGCGGCGCTGCTCCTCCAGCAACCGGGCCTGGAGACGGTACGACGCCTCGTGGAGATCGTTGCCGCGCCGCTGCTCCTCCACGAACCGGGCCTGCACGCCGTGCGACGCCGCACGGAGATCGTTGCCGCGCCGGTGCTCCTCCAGGTGACCGGCCTGGACCTCGTGCGCCGCCGCACGCAGGTCGTTGCCCCGCCGCTGTTCCTCCAGGTACCGCGCCTGGAACGCGGCCCACTCCTCGTCCGTGCGTAGGCTCCGCTCCTCCAGCCGCACGAGCGCTTCGGCGACATCGGGCGGCATCGTGTATGCCGTCCCGCCCCCTGGCGGGGGTTGCACGGGGGCCGGGTCGAGGCTGTAGGAACCGTCGCGCTGAACGGTGGCGATGACCTCCGACACCCACCTCTTGAAGGGTTCGCATTCGGGCTTGGTGCAACCGTTGACCATCTGGATGAGACCTTGCAGGTTCACCATCTTCATCGACTTCTGCAGGCGGTGATCTGCAAGTTTGCTCAAGGTGTCTCCTGTACAGACGCCTTGTGCAATCTCACGCAGAGTGGATTGCAGATCCTCGGACACATGCATGTGCAAAGCCTGTCGCGTGTTGGCGTACCCCAGCCGACTCGCCAGATCCACCGCCGGGAACCAGTGCTCCCCGTTCGGCAGGGATGCTCCTATGGCTGTCAAGCCGCTGGAGCCAGGTCGGTTTGAGTGATTCGTTCGGTCGGTGTGCTGGTCAGGGCCCGGTAGACCTCGCGGGCCACGAAGCGTTTGAGGCAGCGCATGAT
>NZ_JALLGL010000505.1 GCF_023072675.1 Streptomyces sp. XM83C | reverse complement strand
CCGCCGCACGCCATGACCCTCCCCACGGAGGAGCAGGTGTCCGGCCCCGTCACCGTCCCCGCCCCGCGCGGTGCCGACGCGGGCGACACCGCCGTACAGGTCGTACAGAACGCCGACGATCTGCGGACCACGGCCGCGGACGAGGGCGACGAGAACCCGCGGCCCGGCCCGGACGAGGCCGCCGCGACTCAGGCACCCGCGCCGCCCGCCGGCCCGGCCGCCCCCGGCTACGACGACGCCGAACGCGAGGCCGTGCTGAAGGTGATGCGCGAACGCCGCGACATCCGCAACGGCTTCCGCAGCGACCCCATCCCGCACGAGGTGCTGCTGCGCGTCCTGGAGGCCGCGCACCACGCCCCGTCCGTCGGCCACTCCCAGCCGTGGGACTTCGTGGTGATCCGTTCGGCCGAGACCCGCCGGACCATGCACGAGCTGGCGATGCGGCAGCGCGAGGCGTACGCGAAGTCGCTGCCGAAGGGCCGGGCCAAGCAGTTCAAGGAACTGAAGATCGAGGCCATCCTCGACACCCCGGTCAACATCGTCGTCACCGCCGACCCGACCCGCGGCGGACGCCACACGCTCGGCCGTCACACCCAGCCGCAGATGGCGCCCTACTCGGCCGCGCTCGCCGTGGAGAACCTGTGGCTCGCCGCTCGGGCCGAAGGCCTCGGTGTCGGCTGGGTCAGCTTCTTCGACGAGCGTGAGATGGTTCGCGCACTCGGCCTGCCCGAGCATCTCGAAGTCATCGCGTACCTGTGCGTAGGCTACGTCGACGAATTCCCGGACGAGCCCGAGCTGATGCAGGCCGGCTGGTCCAAGCGCCGCCCGCTGTCCTGGGTGGTCCACGAGGAGACGTACGGCCGTCGCGCCCTGCCCGGGGAGGAGCCCCACGACCTGCTTGCCGAGACCGTCGCGCAGATCCGCCCGCTGGACGCCAAGGCGCTCGGCGAGGCGTGGGAGCGCCAGAAGCGCATGACCAAGCCCGCCGGCGCACTCGGCATGCTGGAGATCATCTCCGCGCAGCTGTGCGGCCTGTCCCGGCAGTGCCCGCCGCCGATCCCCGAGCCCGCCGCCGTCGCGATCTTCGCCGGTGACCACGGTGTGCACGCCCAGGGCGTCACGCCCTGGCCGCAGGAGGTCACCGCCCAGATGGTGGCCAACTTCCTCGGCGGGGGAGCGGTGTGCAACGCCTTCGCCAACCAGGTCGGCGCCGAGGTGTGCGTCGTGGACGTCGGTGTCGCCGGCGACCTGCCGGCCACGCCGGGCCTGCTGCCGCGCAAGATCCGCGGCGGTACGTCCGACATGACCACCGGTCCCGCGATGACCCGCGAGGAGGCCAAGAAGGCCATCGAGGTCGGCATCGAGACCGCCCGCGACCTGGTCGCCGCCGGCAACAAGGCGCTGCTCACCGGTGAGATGGGCATCGCGAACACCACCGCGTCCGCCGCGCTGATCTCCGTCTTCGCCGGCGCCGACCCGGCCGAGGTCACCGGCCGGGGCACCGGCATCAACGACGAGACGCTCGCCCGGAAGACCGACGTCGTCCGCCGCGCCCTGGAGTTCCACCGGCCCGACCCGGCCGACCCGATCGGCGTCCTCGCCGCGGTCGGCGGCTTCGAGCACGCCGCCATGGTCGGCCTGCTCCTCGGCGGTGCCAGCCTGCGCACCCCGGTCGTCCTGGACGGCGTCAGCGCCGGCGCGGCAGCCCTCGTCGCCCGGGCCATCGCCCCGGAGGTGCTCGCGGCCTGCATCGCCGGCCACCGCAGCGCCGAGCCGGGGCACGTCGCCGCGCTGAACAAGCTCGGCCTGCGGCCCCTGGTCGACCTCGACCTGCGGCTCGGCGAAGGCACGGGTGCGCTGCTCGCGCTGCCGCTGGTGCAGTCCACGGCGCGCGCGATGCACGAGGTGGCGACGTTCGACTCCGCGGGGGTCACCGAGAAGTAGCCCGCCGGGACGCCGGGGCCTCATGGGCTTCCGGGGGGCTGCCGGGACTGCCTGCTCAGGGGCGGGACGTGCCGTCCGGGCATCGCCGACAGCGAGTACGCCCGCCCCGCCGGGGCCGGGTGTACGCGTTGCCGCCCTGGGCGGCGACCCGAGTGGACGCCACCCCACAGTGACCCTGGAGACCCCTTCCGGGAGCGGGTCCCGGGCGTCGCACTCCCGGGCCCCGGACGCCTCCCGAGGGAGCGGACTCCCGGGCCCCCGGCTGCCCCCGGAGGACGCCACCCCGAGGGAGACCTCGGCGGGCCGTCCCCGGCGGGCCTCGCTCGTCCGCCTCGTCGAAACCGCACAGGCGGGCGCCCACGCGGGGCGACCCTGAGGTCGGGCCGCAGGGAGGCGCCCACACGAGCCCCCCGAGGCCCCACCCCGGGTT
>NZ_JALLGL010000504.1 GCF_023072675.1 Streptomyces sp. XM83C | reverse complement strand
TCTCCTTCGAGCTTCGACAACTCGAAGATCAGCCGGTGGCCGTTCTCATATCCGGGCCCTCACTCCGACGCCAGGCCAAACACCCGGATCAGGTGGGAACCGGTACACCACTTCCAAGGACACAACCTGCGCAGCAGTTCTCGACGCGCGTCCGCGGTCAGCTCGTCACGGGGCTGCATCATGCGGCGCAGCGCCTGAATGTACTGCCGCAAAGCCGTCGGCACTTCCTCGTAGCGCTTTCGGAATGCCTGGAAGTGCGCCGCCGTAAGTTCACCTGGTCGGGAAGGGACAGGATCGGCCTTGGCCAGTACCGTCGCGAAGTGTTTGAGGACGTCGAAGTACCCCTGCGCGGTGCTGGTGCGCTTGCTGCCTCCGCGGGGACCGCAGCGGCCCGCGAGCAGCTGTGCCATCCACTGCTGCATCTCGGTAGAAACCGGAAAACCCGAGAGGTCGAAAACCCGGCTCAGACCGCTCTGTTCCTCGTAGAAGACCACCTTCGTCCCGCCTCCCTCAGCGGGAAGTCGTTCGGGGGCCTGCCAGTCTGGTCCGGGCTGGGATGCGCGGCGTCCCCCTCTGCCGCCCCCGCTCATCGAGAACCTCCGCGGCCGCCGCCGCCGGCGGCGGCCGCTGCCGCAACGGGAGCGATGGTGGAGCCGCCCTGGCGGGCGAAGACACGCACCAGCGCGTCGACACCGGCCTGCTCGTCGTCGTCGAGCAACGCCATCAGATAGGACAGCTGCAAACCGGTGAAGGGCTCCAGGTAGTGCTCTCGGGAGGTGTCCGGGTGCTTGTGCCCCAGCAGAATCGACATCTGGAGCCAGATATCTCCGAGCTGGTCGCGGAAGTCCTCGATCTCCTCCGCAGAGAAGCCGTCGAGACGCCGCTCTTCCACCAACGACAGGATGCAGAACCACTTCAGGGCAAAGCTGTGTCGGCACATGTGGGGCGTAGCCCACAGCGGGCACGCGCCGCGGACTCGATCCCGCGCCTCTCTGCTGAGACTGCCGGACGGGTCCGCCGCCCGGACCCACTCCTCCGCGATGCGCTTGTTCGCCGCGTCGAAGGTGTCCTCCCAGCTGTAGACCTTCTTCGGTAGCCCGCTCACCGACAGCCACAGCCACAACGGTTCCAGCCCCTGGGGAGTACGGCGGTAGAGAAGCCGACGCTCATCCGGAGCAAGCACGTCCAGCGCAAGTGTTGCGGGCCCGCTTTCACCCTCGACGTGCAGTTCCCGGGTCCGCGGGTTGTGGCCCGTGACGATCCGTACGCCGCGCAGCCGCTCGTACCGGCCCGCACGCTGGGCACGGCGGATCGCCTCCGCCCTCGACCCTTCCAGAGGATCCGCGCACCCCTCCACCTGCTGCAGCACCCGCCGCGGAATCCAGTACGTCCGCCCTTCCTCGGCCCCCTTGACGCACTTCTCCGCCAGCCACGCCTCCCCCATCCGTTCGCCGCCCGGCGAGGGAAGCTCCACGTTCAGGACGCTGGCCCACTCACGGATGCGCAGCCCGGTTCCGTACAGACCGTCGACGAAGGCGCAGTCCCGGTCTTCGTTGAAGCCTCGCCAGCCTGGCTTACGCACCCCGTCAAACCCGTAGCCGCGCAGTCCGATGTTCCGCCACTGCTCCAAGGCCGACCGCAGCAGCCACTTCACCTGACGCCGGGTCGATCCAGCAGGCCGCAGGGGATCGCGCCATCGGCGCGCGTAGCCATGCCCAGATGCAGCGTCGCTTTCATCCACGAAGCCGGCGTGCACGGTCGGGACGGGGTTGAAGATCCCGTAGCGCTTGCTCGCCCACGAGTAGAAGGAGTTGAGGCCGGCTCGATCGGTGTCGAAGGACGTCGACCTGATCCGCTCTTCGTTTCGCAGGTCGGTGAGTCGCCAGTCCTTGAACGCCTCAACGTCCCGCACCGTCGCGTCGTCCCACGAGCGGCCGATGGCGTCCAGGAAGTCGAGCCACACGACCAACGTGTACGCGTACCGCCTCCAAGTCCCGGACTCGGAGACCGCCATCTTCCCCTCCCTGAAGAAGAGGTTGATCCGGTGGTCCGGCCGGCCAGACGGCGAGAGGATCACGGGAGTGCCATGCCGTGCGCCGTTGCGAGCGGCTCTCTCGTGCAGACTCCCGAACCTCAGGACATCAGGATCGTCGCCGAGCTGATCCGGGACGGTGAAGTCGTAGAAGTCGACGCTCCAGTGCTCCAGAACATCCATGAGTCTCCCCAACACGGTTGCAACCGACAACGTGGAGGAGCCTAAGACCGTGTCCTATGTGGTGAGGCGGATGAGGCGCTTGTAGCAGCACAGGGCTGCGGCGAGTCCGAGAAAGGCCAGGTAGTTGCGGGGGTTGCGTTCGTAGCGAGGGCTGAGTCGGTGGTAGCC
>NZ_JALLGL010000503.1 GCF_023072675.1 Streptomyces sp. XM83C | reverse complement strand
GGGCCGCGGACGGGCGTGGGGAGCCCGTCCGCCGGGCCGCTACTGCCGGCCGGTGCTCTTCGCGAACCGGCGGATCGCCATGAAGGAGAAGCCGGCGAACCAGGCGACGATGTTGAACACGGCGCCCGCGAGGCCGCAGTGCTCGCCGCTGAAGGTGTAACCGTCGGTGAGCCAGTAGCGGGCGAGCGTGGAGACGCCGTACATCGGCGTGTACCGGGAGATCTCCAGCATGGTGCCGCTGAGCGGGATGAAGAGATTGCCGATGAAGGCGAGCGCGGTCATCGTCAGACCGGGCATGTGCATCACGACGTCGGGCTTCAGGGCGAGGCCCAGCGCGATGCCGAGCGCGGCGAACACACCTGCCCCCAGCCAGGCCACCAGCAGGGACGTCACCCACACCTTGGCGTCGGCCTCGGCCCCGGTGACGGCGCCCAGGCCGCCGACGATGGCGACCGGCACGGCCGCCATGACGACCGAGGACAACACCTTCACGAGCAGATATCCGGGCGGGGCCAGCGGCGTCAGCGCGATGGTGCGCATCCAGCCGACGGACTTCTCCACCGAGATGGTCGCGGCCGAGCTGGTCGCCGCCATCGCGGCGCCGTACACGGCGATACCGATCATCATCCAGGCGGCGAAGTTGCCGTGCGGCACGGACCCGTGGGCCGGCGCGGTACGGAACAGGGCGAGGTAGAGGACCGCCGGGAGGAGCAGGGTGAAGACGGTCGTCTGGCGGTTGAAGCGGCGGCGCAGCTCGTAGCGGACGAAGGTCGGGTTGACGCCGCTGAAGGCCGAGGTGCGCGGGGCGGGCGCGGCGGTCGCGGTGGTCATCGCGTGCCCTCCTGGGCGGTGCTACGGCCCTGGTGGGTGAGGACCATGAAGGCCTCCTCCAGGCTGCGCGGGGCGACCTCGATCTCGGTGGCCGAGGTACGGGTCACCAGCAGCCGCAGCAGGGCGTCGGAGTCGGTGGCGTCGAAGTAGTGCCGGTCACCGCGGACCGTGCAGGAGCGGACCAGCGGGGACGCGGCCACCTCCTGGGCGTCGCCCGGGCTGATCAGCGCGGAGACGGTACGGCCGCTGATGGCGGCGCGCAGCGACGAGGCGGAGCCGTCGGCGACGACCCGGCCACGGTCCACCATCACCACACGGTCGGCGAACTGGTCCGCCTCCTCCATGTAGTGCGTGGCGAACATGACGGTCATGCCGCGCCGCGTGTCCTCCCGCACGGTCGCCCAGAACTCGCGCCGGGCGGCGACGTCCATACCGGCCGTCGGCTCGTCCAGCACCAGGAACTCCGGGTTCGACAGCAGCGCCACGGCGAACCGCAGCCGCTGCTGCTCACCGCCGGAGCACTCGTTGACACGCCGGTGCCGCAGCGCGGTGATGCCGGCCCGCGCCATGACCTGCTCGACATCGGCGCCGGGGTGCAGCGACCCCAGCATCCGCACGGTCGCCTCGACGGTCAGGTCGGGCAGCAGCCCGCCCGACTGGAGCACCGCGGCCACCTGCCCGGCCCGCACCGCGGCCTGCGGCGCCCGGCCGAACAGCTCCACATGGCCGGAGTCGGGACGCGTCAGCCCCAGCAGCATGTCGATGGTCGTCGTCTTGCCGGCCCCGTTCGGCCCGAGAAACGCCACGACCTCGCCGCGCCGGATCCGCAGATCGAGCCCGTCGACGGCCGTGAACTCCTCGCCCTTGGCGTTGGTGAAGCGCTTCACGACCGAGCTGAGCACAGCGGCATCCGGGGACGTCACCTCCCTCGCTGCCGGCTGGGATCGTGTTTCCATCAGCATCTTCAGTCCTCACCATGTCCGTGGCCGCTTCCGGGCCGTGTATCTGGCGAGAACCAATCTCCCGCGTCCCCCTATCGCCGGGACCCGCCGCCGCTACGGGCCGCCTATCGAGCGCCTATCCGCCCTTGCGCGGCCTACGGATTCGGGGCCGCGACGGCCGCGGAGCCTGCCGCGCACCACCGCGACCACCGGCCACGACATGCCGCCGCCCGACCCGCCGCCGTGACCGAAACCCGCGGGGTACGGGCGGGAGCGGCGTCCGGGCAGGGCGGCAGGCGGAACTTCGCGGCCACGGCCCGGGACGGCGGGACTCACGGCACGATGGCCACGGCTCTGGTCCGGCCCGCGCCGGACGGCGCCTGCTTCGACCGCTACAGCTTGGAGGGCCGCTGCAAGCGGCGCCTCGGCATGGGCGCCACCGTCAGCACGGGCCCGGACGCCGCTCCCGCCCGTACCCCGCGGGTTTCGGTCACGGCGGCGGGTCGGGCGGCGGCATGTCGTGGCCGGTGGTCGCGGTGGTGCGCGGCCGTCGCGGCCCCGAATCCGTAGGCCGCGCAAGGGCGGATAGGCGCTCGATAGGCGGCCCGTAGCGGCGGCGGGGCCCGG
>NZ_JALLGL010000502.1 GCF_023072675.1 Streptomyces sp. XM83C | reverse complement strand
GACCCCGTCGGTGCTCGGCCAGCTCGTCGCGCTGTACGAGCACAAGGTGTTCGTGCAGGGCGCCGTGTGGAACATCGACTCCTTCGACCAGTGGGGCGTCGAACTCGGCAAGGTCCTCGCCAAGCGCGTCGAACCCGCCCTCACCGAGGGCGCGGAGGTGCCCGGACTGGACGCGTCCAGCAAGGCGCTGGTCTCGCAGTACAGAAAGCTGCGTGGCCGGGGCTGACGGTCCCGTAGACTCCCCGGCGATCACGCTCGATCGTCACGGGGGAGTACGAGGTGACCAACCGGCAGGGACGTCGCTGGCTCGGTGAGGAGCTGACCGCGGGAAGCTTCCTGAGGCCCTGGCGCATCGCGGCGGCCGTGTTCCATCCGCGCTGGATCCCGGAGTCGCTCGATCCGACGGTCGAACGGCTCAAGCGGCTCCGGGTGATCGGCGGGGCGGTCGCCGCCCTCGGCGTCTACACCTACGTCCAGGGCGGCTTCGCCTTCGACGAGATGCTGGACAACGCCGTGACCGCCTCGGTCGTGCTGTTCTTCCTCACGCCGTTCACGGTCGGCGTGATGCTCTTCGTGTGGCGCCGCTCCGGCACCGTGCGCCAGTTGAAGAGACCGCTGTTCGACGCGCTGAAGCTGCTGCTGCTCTTCATCGTCTCGTTCTTCGGCACCGTCGTGCTGATGTGGAAGTACAGCACGTTCGGGCTGCTGGGCCAGCTCGTGCTCTCCCTGCTCGGGCTGTGGCTGTGCGTGTTCGTGATCGCGGGCGCGGTGAAGCTGTCCGGGAACTTCTTCGGCACCGCCGTGGTGCACCGCTGCCTGCCCCCGCTGCTGGCGACGGTGACGACGTGGCTGATGGCCCTCTCCGACCTGGTGACGGGGGACCTGCACGGGATGAGCCTGATGATGGGTCTCGTCTTCGTCCTCGGCGCCCCGGTCACCGTCACCGCCATCTCCCTGCTGGAGATGCGCCGGCTGCGCAGCCGCTACGGCATCCGGCTCGGCGTCCACCCCGCGGCGCTGCCGCCCCTGCCGCCGCCGCGCCCGGCGTACTCGCCGGGGCCGCAGATCCCGCCTCAGGGGCACCCGTACCCGTACGGCGCCCCGACCGGGAACCCGTACGGCGCGCCGTCCCCGAACCCCTACGGCGGCAACCGCTCCGGGAACCCGTACGGCGGCTGACCCCGGCCCCACCCGTCGGCCTTTCGGCCGCCGCGCCACCGCCCCGGCCCCGCCGGGGACCCGTCAGCCGAAGACTCGTCAGGCGACCGCGCTGAGCGTGTCCGCCAGGCGCCGCCGGGCCGCCCGGGAGGCGGGCACGACGGCGAGGGCGACGGCGCCGAGCACGGCCGCGACACCGAGCAGCAGCAGCGCCGGCAGCCCCGGACCCACGGCGATGCCCGCGCCGATGCCGCTGGAGCGGCCCTGGAGGTCGATCAGCCAGTGCGCGAGCGGCACCCCGAGAGCCGTACCGGCGAGGGCCGCGACCAGCGCCGTACCGCCCGTGGCCGTGACGGCGACGGCGGTGATCTGGCGCGGTGACAGGCCGATCGCCTTCAGCGCGAGTACATCCCGCTCGCCCTCGCGCACGGCCCCGCCGATCGCCGTCAGCAGCTCGATCAGCCCGATCAGCCCGAGCACGGCGATCAGCCCGACGACCACCCCGCGCAGCGGGGACAGCCCGTCGGCCGGATTGGTCACGGTGTGCACATCGAGGCGGCCGTGCCCGGCGTCGGTGAGCCGGTCGGCCACCTCCTTCGGGTCGGCGCCCGGTCGCAGCCGGACCTGGTACAGGGTGGGGGAGAGGCCGGGGTCGTTCTCGCGCAGGGTGTCCAGCGAGGTGGAGATGACCCGGCCGGCGTTCTCCGGTTCGATGCTGCGGCCGACGATGTGCAGGACCTGCGGCTGGTCGCCCACGGTCATCCGCACCCAGTCGCCCACCCGCACGTCCAGCAGGTCGAGCAGCCCCTGCCCGGCGACCGCCTCGTCCCGGCCGAGCGCGGGCCGCCCCTCGGCCAGGGTGTACGGGAACGGCTCGGCCCGGGTGCCCAGGCCTCGCAGGGCGATCGTCGCGGTCTGGCCGGGCACCAGCGCGGCCACCTCGACGCCCGGGTAGGCGGCGGCGACCTGCGGGTCCCGGTCGAGCACGGCCCGGGTGTCCCGGTCGGTGACACCGGACTCGGCGTGGACGGTGAGCTGCGCGGGCAGGCCGATCCGCTCGGGGTTGCTGTGGAAGCGGCCGATGGTCGTCCACGCGCTGAGCGCGACGACGATCAGCAGCAGCGGCAGCGTCAGCCGGGCGACCGTGGCGAGCGACCGGGGCCGGCGGCCGAACGCCCGGTGCAGCCCGAGGACCAGCGCGGGCGACACGGGAACGCCGAGGACCCGCCCCGTGAGCGCGTGCCGCGCGACCCCCGGCAGCCCCCCGGC
>NZ_JALLGL010000501.1 GCF_023072675.1 Streptomyces sp. XM83C | reverse complement strand
CGCCGACCAGGAGCGGGGCGAGGACCAGATGGAGTTCGTCGGCCAGTTCCTGCTGGAGGAGCTGGGTGTGGATCGTGCCTCCGCCCTCGACCATGAGCCGGCGTACGCCTCGTGTGTCGTGCAGGTGTTCCAGGAGGTCCGGCCAGTTCAGGTGCGGGCCCAGGGGGACCACTGTCGCGTGCTGGGTGATGCCGAGGGTGGAGGCGCGGGCGGCGCCCCGGTCGGTCGTGCAGAGGATCTTGTCGCCGCCCGTGTGCCAGAAATTCGCCGTCGGGTCCAGGTCGCCGGATGCCGAGACCGCCACTTTGAGGGGGTACTCGGGGCGGCCCGCCGCGACCCTGGCGGCGCGGCGCTTCTCGGAGTTGACCAGCAGGCGCGGGTTGTCGGCGCGGATCGTGCCGGCGCCGATGAGGATGGCGTCCGACGCGGCCCGTACCTCGTCGACCCTGTCGAAGTCGGCGGGGCTGGAGAGCAGCAGGCGCTCGGGGCCGGTGTCGTCCAGACAGCCGTCCAGGGAGACGGCGGCGGACAGCAGGACGTACGGGTACGGCATCGGCGCGCTCCACTCCCACGGCGGCCCGCGGGGCGGCGTACCCCGCAGATCATCTTGGTTCAAGTTTGAAACAAAACTACACTGGCGGCATGACGACCCGCTGGCTCACGCCCGAGGAGCAGCGCGCCTGGCGCGCCTACATCGCCGCGACGCACCTCCTGGAGGACGCGCTCGACCGGCAGCTCCAGCAGGACGCCGGCATGCCCCACCTTTACTACTCCATCCTCTCCACTCTCTCCGAGGCGCCGGAACGGCAGCTGCGGATGACCGACCTCGCGGAAGCCCTGAAGATCACCCGCAGCCGGCTCACCTACGCCGTGAACCGGCTGGAGAAGGACGGGCTGGTGCGGCGCGAGAGCTGCCGTTGGGACAAGCGGGGCAGCATCGCCGTACTGACCGACGAGGGCATGGCCGAGGTGGAGCGGGCGGCGCCCGGCCATGTGGAGACCGTACGCGCCTCGCTCTTCGACCACCTCGACGCCGAGCAGGTCGGGCAGCTGGAGGAGATCTGCGGGCGGATCGCCCGGGCGCTGGAGGGTGGGGACGGGGCGCGTCCCGCCGCCGATGACGTGCCCTGGCGGCGCCGGTCCTCCCCCTGCTCATGACGGCCCTGTGGCCCTGCCGGTGATCTGCGGCACATTTATTGCTTCAAGTTTGAAGCACGGGCTACGGTGAGTCGCAGGCTGCTGCTTCAAATCTGAAGCAAAGTGCGACACTCCGGAGGACCCGCATGGCCGACACTCCCGTCGTCCCCGCCGCCACGCAGCGCGCCCGCGTCCGGGTCCCGCTGTGCTTCGGTGACGGCTATCGCGTCGACGCCGATCTCGTCACCTTCCACGGCCTCGCCGACGGAGAGGAACACCTCGCCGTCGTTCTCGGAGAACCCGCCGGCCCCGACGCCGTGCCGCTCGTGCGGCTCCACTCCGAATGCCTGACCGGCGACGTCTTCGGCTCCGCCCGTTGCGACTGCGGCCCCCAGCTCCGTGAGGCCGTCGAACGCATCGCCGAACACGGCGGCGTCCTGCTCTACCTCCGCCAGGAGGGTCGCGGCATCGGCCTCTACAACAAGCTCGACGCGTACGCCCTCCAGGACGAGGGCCTCGACACCTACGAGGCCAACGCCGCCCTCGGCCTCCCCGAGGACGACCGCGACTACACCGCCGCCGCCCAGATGCTCCGCGCCCTCGGCATCGACCGGCTCGACCTGCTGTCCAACAACCCCGACAAGGCCGCCCAGCTCCGCGCCCTCGGCATCGACGTGCGCGACAGGGTCCCGACCGGCGTCTTCACCACCTCGCACAACGTCCGCTATCTGCGCGCCAAGGTCCTCCAGACGCAGCACACCCTGCCGCTCGCCGAGCTGGCGGCGCCTCCGCTGCGGGCCGCCGCGGCACCCCGGCGATAACCCGTTCGCAACCAGTCCCGCGCATGGCGTACACTGGTGACTACCGACGCGGGGTGGAGCAGCTCGGTAGCTCGCTGGGCTCATAACCCAGAGGTCGCAGGTTCAAATCCTGTCCCCGCTACTGAAGGCCGAGGGCCGGAAGCCGAAAGGTTTCCGGCCCTTGGTGCGTTCCACCGTCTTCCGCTGCGTTCCACCCTCTCCCCTGGGTGCGCCTGTACGTCATCCGCTCGGCCCTCCCCGCTCGCCCGCCGCCGCCGCTGCGGGAACCCTGGACGGACGGAACGAAACGCATCCGAGCGCAACGGTATGGATCGAACGGTACGTGTCGGGACGTGTCGGCGGGAGAACGAGAGTGCGGCCTGATGACGGGACAGGGGAGGGGCAGCCCGGCACCGGCTCCCACGGCGACCCCGACACCGGCCCCGAGCCCGGCACCGGCTCCCACGGCGACCCCGACACCGGCCCCGAGCCCGGCACCGGCTCCCACGGCGACCCCGCCCCGGACC
>NZ_JALLGL010000500.1 GCF_023072675.1 Streptomyces sp. XM83C | reverse complement strand
CCGCCTCAGCCGACAGGGCAGACGATCTTCACCATGGACACCCGCCGCCGACCAGCGCGAGCACGGCAACTCGCCCGCACACCAGCCCACCTCACCTGCACGTTTCACGATGCACAGTGCTCAATGGGTCAGTCCCGGCTGCCTGGTAGCACCGTGGCCAGACGTCGACGCGTTCCGCGCGGATGACGAGACAGAGCTCAGACTGGCCGAGGCGTCACGCCACGTACGGGGCAGCACGGATTTCGAGGCCGCGCGCCTGATCCTCGGGTTCGTCCGGCCGAAGAACAGGCTGCGCCTCCGCCGAGGGGTGGCGGACGCGGGAGTTCTGGAACTGAGCCGACTCGACGAGACAGCGCCGCTCATCGGAATGGACGCCACCGCGCTCCGCAGTGACCCGATGGTGCACGAGGACCGCGTCGGCATGTGCCTGGCCGGCTGGCCGGTCACCGAGCGCGTCGCCCGTCAGGTAGCTGGCCGCCTCGCCGACGAGATTCTCCCGGAGGTGGACCGCAAGCAGCAGGACATCGAGCAGGAGCGTGCACAGCCCTCCTGGTACTCCTACCGTCGCCGGGACGACCGCAAGTTGGACGCGGAGGCGGCCGTCCTGCGGACCGTCCGGGCCTGGTGCGGCGAGGACAAGGCCGAGCGCTACGACGAGCTGGTCGCACTGCGCGAAGAGGTCATCCGGCTCGGCCAGCTGGTGGAGAAGGCGGTCAAGGCCCTACGCGACCGTGGGCACGGCGTCATCGCCTCCACCATTGAGCGCGACCTTGGCGTCCATATCGCCAGCCTTGATCCTGATGTGCGTCGATAGAGCCGCGCCACGGCTCCGGCGCCGGCGGCTCGGGCCGTGCCGCAGGCTGCTCCCTCTCCGGCCGGTGCGGGTTCCAGCCGCCGAGAAAGGGCCGTAGTTGATCTCCGGTCGGCTCCGCGTGGAAGTCCAGAGCGGCCAGGCCCTTGCCGTTCATGGTGGGATCCAGCCGGTCGGCCTCCGCCTTCCCCCAGGCCGACCACTCTCGCAGCCTCTCGGCTTCGACGGCGTCCTCCGATGTCGCGGCAGCTTCGTCCAGAGCGCCGCAGAACACCCGCATCTCTCCGGCCTCCTTCCACTGCTCCAGGGCTGTGCCGAAGTGCTCCGCCCGTAGGGCGTGAACCGCCTTGATCGAGGCGGCACTGACGGCGGACTCCCACTCCCGCCTCTCGCGCTCCTCCCGCTCCGTCTCCAGACGCCGGCGCTCCGCCTCCTGCCGCTCCCGCTGCTCTCGCAGGCGCCGCTGCTCCGCCTCCCGTTCCAGCCGAGCCCGCTCCTGCTCCTCCGCGCGCGCCTTCAGCGCCCGGAAGACGGAACCGACCTGCTCCTCCAACGGCTTCTTGGCGGTGTCGGCCCATTCTTTCTTCCAGCCGTAGCTGTGGCCGTAGCCGTAGCCCGAGTGCTGGCTGATCAGCAGTTCCAGCTCGCCGGAGGGCTCGAACCTGTGCGCCGGCGTCACCCGCTGCCAGTCGTATGTACGGTGGCCCGGCTGCTTGGGCACGTACCGGACCTGCTTCTGCCGTTCGCGGAAGCCGACCTCGTACGTCCTGCCGTGAACGGTGAGCAGGGGCCTGGGCTGCTTGCGCTTCTTGGACACCGTGATCTCGCCGTGGCGGGCGAGTGCCTGCTCGGCGAGGAGCCGGAGCAGCGAGAGAACTCGCGGCAGGACCTCCTCCGAGATCTCGAAGGCGCTGTGGTCCGCAGTGACAGCGGCGATCACGTCCTCGACATCGCTGATCACCCGGCTGCGCGCCAGCCGGATCCGGTTCCACTCGGTGTCGTCCTCGCCCGACACCCTGAGCAGACCGAGGAAGAAGTCCCCCTTCGCCCGGCCGCTGTACTTCAGGTGGTACCCCTCGGGCGCACACTGCCGGGCTGCGTCGAAGGCCCTGCGGTAGCGGGCTCGCTCCTGGTCGCTGGGGTTCGGGATGCGGAGGAACCGCCCAGCCCGCTGTACTTCCGCGATCAAGGCGGCTCCCATTTCCGACGGCGACGCCTGCGGGGGCTTGGCGGCGCGTTGCGGCGTCGGTTTCGTCGTGGACGGAGCTGTGTCTTGCTTCTGCGGAGGAGGGGCAGGCCGTGTCGGTTGCTCGGAACCCGCCGACCGCTGTTTGCGCGGCGTCGGTTCCGGCCGGTCCGGGTGATGGCCGTGTTCCAGGTAGAAGCGCCCCGCGTCAGTGATCTCCGCCTGCCACTTCCCATCCTGCTTGGGCATGGTGATCAGACGCCGCTCCTTGAGCGCGCGGGCGGTGAGAGCGAACTCTGGGCTGTCCGACGTGACGGGGTCGGCTCCATCCCCGATGCGGGTGAGGAGTGCGAGCTGCCGGTCATTTAGAGGTCGTCTCATTTGGAATGCTGGGTAGTCTGCACCGTGTGGTGATGGTCGAGCGCATGGTGCCGGACGAGTTGTGGGAGCTGTTCCAGCGGGTGGTCCCACCTGCTCCATCACGGCCGCAG
>NZ_JALLGL010000004.1 GCF_023072675.1 Streptomyces sp. XM83C | reverse complement strand
ACCGTGCAGTACAGGCGGCGAGCGGCCCGCCCCCCGCCTGTACTGCACGGTCGTCCTGTGGGACCTCTCCCGCTCCCCGGCGACCGTCGCGTCCCTGCGTGCCTATCTGCGCGACCGGGCCGTGGACGCGTACACGTCCGTGCCCGGCCTGCGGCAGAAGACATGGATCTCCTCCACCGGCCCCGAGGGCGAGCAGTGGGGCGCCGTCTACCTCTGGGACTCGCCCGACGCCGCCTACGGCCGCCCGCCCGGAGTGTCCAAGGTGGTGGAGCTGATCGGCTACCGCCCGACCGAGCGCCGTTACTACAGCGTCGAGGCCGCCGTCGAAGGCCCCGCCGCGGCAGCCGTACCGTTCGGCAAGGGGCTCGGGCTGGCGTTCGACCCGGCCTCGCCCGAGCCGCTGACCCGCCCGCAGGAGTTCGTCCCGCCGGGCGCGGACTCCTTCATCCCGGTGCCCCCGACCATCCCGGCGCCCCCGACGCAGCAGCCCGGCACCGGGCAGCCCGACGCCGTACAGCCGTGACCGCTCACCCCGCCGCCCCCACGCCGTGACCGCGCAACCACGCGCCCCCGGCGCATGCGCGGAGCGCGCACATCCCGGTACCCGGGCACGGATCGCCGCGCCCGGGTATCGTGCATAGCGGGACGATTCGGTCCGCGGTGCGCTAAGGGCCCCGGCCCGCCGGGGCGGGTTCCATTTGTTTTGACCGGAGCTGACGGGCTAGGTACGCTCAGACCTTGTGCCTGGGGTGTGCCCTGGCTCTCGTGCGTGCCTTCAACCGCACACAGAGCCGTCACCGGCCACCGTAATCTGCGCCTCTTTCTGCCCTGCGGCGGGAGTCCGCATGATTCGACACACCCGACCGCGTGGGTCGGCGACGTTCCAGGTTAGCTGTACCCATCGGCACACAGAAACCGGAGAAGTAGTGCCTACGATCCAGCAGCTGGTCCGCAAGGGCCGGCAGGACAAGGTCGAGAAGAACAAGACGCCCGCACTCGAGGGTTCCCCTCAGCGTCGCGGCGTCTGCACGCGTGTGTTCACGACCACCCCGAAGAAGCCGAACTCGGCCCTGCGTAAGGTCGCGCGTGTGCGTCTGACCAGCGGCATCGAGGTCACCGCTTACATTCCGGGTGAGGGACACAACCTGCAGGAGCACTCCATCGTGCTCGTGCGCGGCGGCCGTGTGAAGGACCTGCCGGGTGTTCGCTACAAGATCATCCGCGGTTCGCTCGACACCCAGGGTGTCAAGAACCGCAAGCAGGCCCGCAGCCGTTACGGCGCCAAGAAGGAGAAGTAAGAATGCCTCGTAAGGGCCCCGCCCCGAAGCGTCCGGTCATCGTCGACCCGGTCTACGGCTCCCCTCTGGTGACCTCCCTGATCAACAAGGTGCTGCTGAACGGCAAGCGCTCCACCGCCGAGCGCATCGTCTACGGCGCCATGGAGGGCCTGCGCGAGAAGACCGGCAACGACCCGGTCATCACGCTGAAGCGCGCTCTCGAGAACATCAAGCCGACCCTCGAGGTCAAGTCCCGCCGTGTCGGTGGCGCCACCTACCAGGTCCCGGTCGAGGTCAAGCCCGGCCGTGCCAACACCCTGGCGCTGCGCTGGCTGGTCGGTTACTCCCGCGCCCGTCGCGAGAAGACCATGACCGAGCGTCTGCTCAACGAGCTCCTCGACGCCTCCAACGGCCTCGGTGCCGCGGTGAAGAAGCGCGAGGACACGCACAAGATGGCCGAGTCCAACAAGGCCTTCGCGCACTACCGCTGGTAGTCGCTACCCCATCGAGAACCGAGAGAAGACGAAAGCCTTATGGCTACCACTTCGCTTGACCTGGCCAGGGTGCGCAACATCGGCATCATGGCCCACATCGACGCGGGCAAGACGACCACCACCGAGCGGATCCTGTTCTACACCGGCGTTTCCTACAAGATCGGTGAGGTCCACGACGGCGCTGCCACCATGGACTGGATGGAGCAGGAGCAGGAGCGTGGCATCACGATCACCTCTGCTGCCACCACCTGCCATTGGCAGCTGGACAACGTCGACCACACCATCAACATCATCGACACGCCGGGCCACGTCGACTTCACCGTCGAGGTGGAGCGTTCCCTGCGCGTGCTCGACGGTGCCGTGACGGTGTTCGACGGCGTTGCCGGCGTTGAGCCGCAGTCCGAGACCGTGTGGCGTCAGGCGGACCGCTACGGCGTTCCGCGTATCTGCTTCGTCAACAAGCTCGACCGCACCGGTGCCGAGTTCCACCGCTGCGTCGACATGATCAGCGACCGGCTGGGTGCCCAGCCGATCGTGATGCAGCTGCCGATCGGCGCCGAGGCCGACTTCAAGGGTGTCGTGGACCTGGTCCGCATGAAGGCGCTCGTGTGGTCCGCCGAGGCGACCAAGGGCGAGATGTACGACGTCGTCGACATCCCGGCCACGCACACCGAGGCCGCCGAGGAGTGGCGCGGCAAGCTGCTCGAGGCCGTCGCCGAGAACGACGAAGAGATCATGGAGCTGTACCTGGAGGGCGAGGAGCCTTCCGAGGAGCAGCTGTACGCGGCGATCCGCCGTATCACGATCGCTTCCGGCAAGGGCCAGGGCACCACGGTGACCCCGGTGTTCTGCGGCACCGCCTTCAAGAACAAGGGCGTCCAGCCCCTGCTCGACGCGGTCGTGCGCTACCTGCCCTCTCCGGTCGACATCGAGGCCATCGAGGGCCACGCGGTCGACAACGCCGAAGAGGTCATCAAGCGCAAGCCGTCCGACGACGAGCCGCTGTCGGCGCTGGCGTTCAAGATCATGAGCGACCCGCACCTCGGCAAGCTGACCTTCGTCCGCGTGTACTCCGGCCGTCTGGAGTCCGGCACCGCCGTGCTGAACTCCGTCAAGGGCCGCAAGGAGCGCATCGGCAAGATCTACCGCATGCACGCCAACAAGCGTGAGGAGATCGAGTCGGTGGGTGCCGGCGACATCGTCGCCGTCATGGGTCTGAAGCAGACCACCACCGGTGAGACGCTCTGCGACGACAAGAACCCGGTGATCCTGGAGTCCATGGACTTCCCGGCGCCGGTCATCGAGGTCGCGATCGAGCCGAAGTCGAAGGGCGACCAGGAGAAGCTGGGTGTCGCCATCCAGCGTCTCGCGGAGGAGGACCCCTCCTTCCAGGTCCACACCAACGAGGAGACCGGCCAGACCGTCATCGGCGGTATGGGCGAGCTGCACCTCGAGGTGCTCGTCGACCGTATGAAGCGTGAGTTCAAGGTCGAGGCCAACGTCGGCAAGCCGCAGGTCGCGTACCGCGAGACCATCCGCAAGGCGGTCGAGAAGGTCGAGTACACGCACAAGAAGCAGACCGGTGGTACCGGTCAGTTCGGTCGCGTGATCATCTCGGTCGAGCCCATCGAGGGCGGCGACACCTCCTACGAGTTCGTCAACCAGGTCACCGGTGGACGTATCCCGAAGGAGTACATCCCCTCGGTCGACGCCGGTTGCCAGGAGGCCATGCAGTTCGGCATCCTCGCCGGCTACGAGATGACCGGTGTGCGTGTCACGCTGCTCGACGGTGCCTACCACGAGGTCGACTCCTCCGAGCTCGCGTTCAAGATCGCCGGTTCGCAGGCCTTCAAGGAGGCCGCGCGCAAGGCCAGCCCCGTGCTGCTCGAGCCGATGATGGCCGTCGAGGTCACCACGCCCGAGGACTACATGGGCGACGTGATCGGCGACATCAACTCCCGCCGTGGCATGATCGAGGCCATGGAGGAGCGGGCCGGTGCCCGCGTCGTGAAGGGCCTCGTGCCCCTGTCGGAGATGTTCGGCTACGTCGGCGACCTCCGCAGCAAGACGTCGGGTCGCGCAAGCTACTCGATGCAGTTCCACTCCTACGCCGAGGTTCCGCGGAACGTCGCCGAGGAGATCATCGCGAAGGCCAAGGGCGAGTAACGCACCGCGTTCCCACGCCGTAGGCTTGACTCCGGAGCCTCTAGGGGCAAACGTCCGCAAACGCAGGCGTTTGCCCCAGGTTCCGGGCACTGACAGCAAAGATCACCTGGCGCCGATGAAGTAAGGCGTACAGAACCACTCCACAGGAGGACCCCAGTGGCGAAGGCGAAGTTCGAGCGGACTAAGCCGCACGTCAACATCGGCACCATCGGTCACATCGACCACGGTAAGACGACCCTCACGGCCGCCATTACCAAGGTGCTGCACGACGCGTACCCGGAGCTGAACGAGGCCACCCCGTTCGACAACATCGACAAGGCGCCCGAGGAGCGTCAGCGCGGTATCACCATCTCCATCGCGCACGTCGAGTACCAGACCGAGGCGCGTCACTACGCCCACGTCGACTGCCCGGGTCACGCGGACTACATCAAGAACATGATCACGGGTGCGGCGCAGATGGACGGCGCCATCCTCGTGGTCGCCGCCACCGACGGCCCGATGCCGCAGACCAAGGAGCACGTGCTCCTGGCCCGCCAGGTCGGCGTTCCGTACATCGTCGTCGCCCTGAACAAGGCCGACATGGTGGACGACGAGGAGATCCTGGAGCTCGTCGAGCTCGAGGTCCGTGAGCTCCTCTCCGAGTACGAGTTCCCGGGCGACGACGTCCCGGTCGTCAAGGTCTCCGCGCTGAAGGCGCTCGAGGGCGACGCCCAGTGGACCCAGTCCGTCCTCGACCTGATGAAGGCCGTCGACGAGTCCATCCCGGAGCCCGAGCGGGACATCGACAAGCCGTTCCTGATGCCGATCGAGGACGTCTTCACCATCACCGGTCGCGGTACGGTCGTCACCGGCCGTATCGAGCGTGGTGTCCTCAAGGTCAACGAGACCGTCGACATCATCGGCATCAAGCCGGAGAAGACCTCCACCACGGTCACCGGCATCGAGATGTTCCGCAAGCTGCTCGACGAGGGCCAGGCCGGTGAGAACGTCGGTCTGCTGCTCCGCGGCATCAAGCGCGAGGACGTCGAGCGCGGCCAGGTCATCATCAAGCCGGGCTCGGTCACCCCGCACACCGAGTTCGAGGCCCAGGCCTACATCCTGTCGAAGGACGAGGGTGGCCGCCACACCCCGTTCTTCAACAACTACCGCCCGCAGTTCTACTTCCGTACCACGGACGTGACCGGCGTTGTGCACCTCCCCGAGGGCACCGAGATGGTCATGCCGGGCGACAACACCGAGATGCGCGTCGAGCTGATCCAGCCCGTCGCCATGGAGGAGGGCCTGAAGTTCGCCATCCGTGAGGGTGGTCGGACCGTCGGCGCCGGCCAGGTCACCAAGATCGTCAAGTAAGTTCCGCTTGCTTGAGGGTCCTGTGACCCGGTAGCTCCCTCGTGAGCTCCTGAGAGGGGCCCGTACGACTTCGGTCGTACGGGCCCTTTTCGTGTGTACGGGACATCGGTGCCGGTCGCGGACCATGTGTCCATGACATTACTGTGCGTGTCGTCGTCGCAACGTTTCGTTGCCTCTTCGTTGCCGACCGCCCCATTGTTCACTCCGGCCGCCCGCCCCACCATTTGTCATGCCGCTTTCCAAATTAGTGCGTGGCGAGCAGGGAGGGTTCCGTATGGCGCCGGGCCTCAGCAGAAGGACCGCCCTCGGCACGGGCGTGGCCGCGGGGCTCGGGGCGGCGCTGCCGCCGGCTGCGGCCCAGGCCGCACCGGCCGACGGCAAGGGCACGTCCGTGGGTGCGCGGCCGAAGGCCACCGACCCGGGGGCGTACATCACCTTCCGCGCCTTCACGCTGGTCCGTGCCGGCCGTGCGGTCCCCGTCCTCGTCACCGCCCCCGCCCAGACCCCCGGCGGCAACACGCCCCGCCTGGAGTACGACGTCACCCTGCTCACCCCCGGCGAGGTCACCGTCTGGGCGCACCTCTCGCCCCGCAACCCCGCCCTCGGCCGGCCAGGCCTGCGCTACGCCGTCTCCTTCGACGACCAGCCCCCGCAGACCGTCGACGTCATCGCCGCGACCGGCCCGGACGACGGCGCCATGAACCACCGCTGGGAACGCCACACCTCCGACCACGTCAACCGGACCTCCACCCGGCACCCCATCGACAGGCCCGGCGTGCACCGCCTGCGCTTCTGGATGGTAGACCCCACCGTCGTCCTCCAGCGCCTGATCGTCGACACCGGCGGCCTGTGCCCGAGACCTGCCTCGGCCCGCCGGAGAGCCACCGCGTCCGCTGACGCCCGGAACCCCGGGCCGCCGGCCAACACCCCGGCGGCCCGCCAGGAGCCACCCCCGCTGAACGCACCCGCAGCGGCCATCACGAAGGGAAACCGAGAACGACCATGCTCAAGCACCTCCGCACCACCGCCACCGCAGCCGCGCTGGTGGTCAGCGGCACCCTGCTGATCGGCGCCGGCACCGCCGCGGCGCACCCCGGCAAGCCCGGACACGGCAAGCCCGACCCCGGCACGCCGCTGCGCGTGGCCGCCGACCGCGCCCATGTGAAGTTCGGAACCGCCGTCAACACCACCGCCCTCGCCGACGACGCCACCTACCGCCGTATCACCGCACAGCAGTTCAGCTCGGTCACCGCCGAGAACGTCATGAAGTGGGAGACGCTCCAGCCGCAGCGCGGCGTCTACGACTTCACGGAGGCCGACCGGCTCGTCGCCTTCGCCCGCGCCCACGGCCAGTCGGTCCGCGGCCACACCCTGCTGTGGCACAACCAGCTGCCCGCCTGGCTCACCGAGGGCCTCGCCGACGGCTCCATCGACGCCGCCGAACTGCGCGGCATCCTCCGCGACCACATCACCACCGTCGTCCGCCACTTCAAGGGCAAGCTCTACCAGTGGGACGTCGTCAACGAGGTCTTCGAGGAGGACGGCAGCTACCGGAACTCCATCTGGCTGGAGAAGCTCGGCCCCGGCTACATCGCCGACGCCTTCCGCTGGGCCCGCGAGGCCGACCCGAACGTGAAGCTGTTCTTCAACGACTACAACGTGGAGGGCGTGAACGCGAAGTCCACGGCCTACTACGGGCTGGCGAAGCAGCTGAAGGCCCGGGGCGTCCGCGTCGACGGCTTCGGTATCCAGGGCCACCTCAGCACCCAGTACGGCTTCCCGGGCGATGTCGGCGCCAACCTGAAGCGGTTCGCGGACCTCGGCCTGCAGACCGCGTTCACCGAGGTCGACGTCCGTGTCCCGCTCCCCGCGGACCCCGCGAAGCTGGCGACGCAGGCCGACTACTACCGGGGCCTCCTCTCCGCCTGCCTCGGCTCCCGCAGCTGCACGTCCTTCACCGTGTGGGGCTTCGCCGACCAGTACTCGTGGGTGCCCGGCGTCTTCGACGGCGAGGGCGCGGCCTGCCTGTACGACGAGTCGTACCGCACCAAGCCCGCGTTCGACGCGCTGCGCGCGGAGCTGCGGCAGGGCCGGCACTGACCTCAGCGCGACGCGGACCAGGTCCGCAGCACCGCCAGGGCATAGGCCGTGCGGGAGTCCAGGTGACCGGGGTCGTGCCGGCAGGTCTTCCGCCGGCCCCGGTAGTCCAGGACCGTACCCGTGCCGGGGGCCTGCCAGCGGGTGCGGGACGGGCGGCCGAAGGTGAAGTCGTCGGGGCTGCCGTCGAAGGATGAGAAGAGGGTCATGCCCAGGACCCAGAGGAACCAGGCGGGGGAGGTGACCACATAGGCCAGCCACCCCCACCAGGTGCCCTCGCGGCCCGTGACCTGCCCGGACGACCCCGCGGGGTCCGCCGTCCAGCGGACCCTGCGGGGCCACGGCAGGAGGCTGCCGGGGTGGCGCGTGACGCGGGCCAGCGGGGTGCCGTCGGCGGCGTGGACGTCGTAGGTGTCCTGGCCGGCCGGGCGGACGGAGCAGAGCAGGGTGTCGTCCGGGCCGGAGTGGATCCAGAACGGCACGGGTGCCTTTCGGCTCCAGCGCCGGTCCAGGCGTGGGGTGACGACTCGCGCGAGGGGCGGGTCCTCGGGGCGCTGTCCGGTACGGCGGACCGTGGCGGCCGTCTCCGCGTCGGGCGGCAGGTGCGGCGGCACCGGCCCGGACAGCGGGACGGGGTTGTTCGCCGAGATCAGGAACGTGTACGGGGTGTGGTCCACGGTGTTCATCCAAACGGGTTGGCCGTCAGGCGGTCGAAGACGTGGCTCGCCGTCTCCCGCGCCTGGTCGAGCTTCTCGTGGATCTTCTCCGACCCGTACTTCACGTCCTCCGTCACGACGCGCACCCCCTCCTTGTAGAGGTTCTTCGCCCCGGAGACCGCCTCGTAGCCGCGGGCCGTCCAGGACCGCGGGTCGATGTACTTGTCGACGACACGGCCGTTGTCGATGATCGGCCTGACCGAATCCGCGAGCGCGGGGATGCGCTTCAGCGGCGTGTTCTCGATCAGCGCCGGCATCACCTTCTGGAAGCCGATGTCCGACAGCTTCGTGCCCGCCCCGTACAGGTTGCGGTCACCGAACTCCTTCGCGACGGCCACCTTGAACCGGTCCGCCAGCGTGTCTGCCGTGACGTGGATGGCGTGGGCCTTGCTGCCCATCGCGTTCACGTTCCGCATCACCCACTGCTCGGCGTCGTCACCGAGCTTCGCGGTGCCGCCGACGTGGTCGATGATGTTCCGGGCGCGCTTCCAGGAGTCCGCCGCCTTCGCACCGAAGTCCAGCACGTTCATCGGTATCTTCACGCCCTTCAGGGCGCCCTTGCCGACCTTCCCCAGCCGCGCGAGGTCACCGAACGGCACGAAGCCGACCAGGTCCAGGCCGATATCCGTCCAGCTGCCCTTCTTCGCGCCGGCCGCCCAGCCCACACCGTGGAAGACCAGCGCACCGCCGTTGAGCACCATGCCGATGCCCTCGAAGATCACCGCGCCGACGATGGTCTCGGAGAAGACGACGGCGAGGATGTCGCAGGCGGCACTGGCGTACCCGAGCCAGTCACCGATCTTGTAGATCGTGTCGGCGTGCTTCTTGATCCAGTCCCACAGGTCGCCGGCCAGCTCGGCCACCTTGTCGGTGACGGTGGAGAGCAGGTCCTTCAGCTTGTCCAGCAGCGACTCGTCCGGCGCCACGTCGGCGGCCTTGCGGATCGCCTCGGCGGCGGCACGGGCGGCGGCCTCGTGGTCGCCCAGCAGCTCCTTGGCCTTCTTGATGATCGCGTTCAGCTCGTCGGAGGCGTCGTTGACCCGCTTCACCGCGTGGTCCAGCCGCCGCTGCGCGTCCTTCAGCTCCGCGTCCGTGTCGAAGGTGCGCCCCGCGAGCTTCAGGTCCGGGTCGCCCTCCGCGTCCTTCAGCGCCTTGCGGGCGACGGCGGCCTCGTGCTCGTAGCGGCGGGCCAGTGCCTGGAAGCCGGTGAGCCGGGTCTCCCAGGTGCGCAGCGCGTGCGCGGCGTCGAGCAGCGAAGTGTGCCCGTCGGAGAGGTACTTCGGCAGCGAGCCGGTCTTCTTCGCGAAGGCGGACGCCGCCTCGCCCACCCACTGCGCGTCGGGCCTGCCGAGCTTGCTCAGCGTGGCGTGGGCGTCGTGCAGCTGCTTGCTGACACCGGTGAGCGAGCTGACCAGCTCGCGCACGGTGGCCGGCACACCGGGCGCGGGGTCGAAGCCGAGAGCGTCGTACGTCTGTGTGGTCATCGTGCGCGGTCTCCTCGGCGCGGTCAGTAGGAGGCGAGCGGGGAGGGGACTCCGGGGGCCGGAGCCGGGACCGCGTCGCTCTCGGCGTCGCCCTCCCCGAAGGCGACGGTGTCGGCGATGTCGGCGAGGATCGCCTGGTAGCGGTAGAGGTCCTGGACGTCGGGGGTGCTCAGGCAGAGCAGCAGGACGCGGTCCTCGCCGGGGAACGGCAGCCAGACCTCGATCCGCACGAAGTACTGCTCGTGCTCGCCGCCGCCCTCCAGCTCCCACACGGCCCGCGACCCGGCCAGATGTACGACGGCGGGCCCGGCGGGCAGGCTGATCAGCTGGACCTCCCCGCCCGCGGGCCCCTTGTCCAGGGACTCGGCGATCCCGGCCGCCGTGAGCCGCGGATCGGGGTTGTCGATGTCCCGCACGCTGACGGTGAGGCCGGCGCGGCTGACCCGCTCGGGCGGCTCGGAGCCGTCCGCGGTGCCGCCGATGGGGAAGATGCCGACGGCGTTGTAGACGGCACCCCCGGCGACCAGCGTCTCGGCCTGCGCGGAGTACATGGCCCGGGTCAGCCCGCGCAGGTCCTCCAGCTCCTCGCGCCCGCCCCAGTAGCCGAGCGCGAACTGCCGCATCTGCTCGGCGAAGGCGTCCTCGTCGACGCCGAGCCCGAGGGGTACGGCGTGGAACTCCGGCTGGACCCGGAACCGCACCCCGGCGTCGCTGTCAGTCACGCGCGCCACCCGCCGGCACCTTCACCCCGGCCGCCTGCGCCCGCACCTTGTCCTCCAGGTGCCGGAAGAGCCGCCCGGACTCGGCGACCTTCTCGGTGAGCCCGCCCGTGGCCTCGGCGATCAGCTTGATGCCGTAGCCCCACTTGTCCTGGAAGTCGTCACAGGCGTTCTCCAGCTCGTCGGAGCCGGAGCCCTTGGGCCCGATGTCCTTCAGCTTGCGCATCGCGGACTTCATGCCGTCCGCGCACTCGCTGAGATCGGTGACGAGGCGGGCGAGCGCCTCGAATTCGACGTTGTAGTAGCCGGGCATTGGTTGTCGTGCTCCCCGTTGCGTTTCTGGCGGCCGATCTTCGCACGGGGCTCCCGGCGGCCGTCCGGGGGGCCCGGCGCCCTGCCCACGGGCGCCACACAAGCACCACGCGCCCGTCACACACCGCGCCGGTCGGCGGCGGGCCCGGTCGCCGTCTCCGCCCACACGGTCTTGCACGGAGACCGCTCCTCCTGCACGCCCCACCGGTCCGCGAGCGCGTCGACGAGGACCAGCCCCCGTCCGGACTCGGCGGCCCACGTCGGGTGCCGGAGCCGGCGGAGCCGCTCACCACGCGTGTCGGTCACCTCGATACGGAGGGTGCCGGCGACGACGTACAGCCGCAGCCGGAAGTTCCGCCCGGGCACCAGGCCGTGTGTGACGGCGTTGGCCGCCAGCTCGCCGACGAGCTGGCTCGCGGTGTCGGTCGGCAGTCCCCAGCGCCGCAGCTGGGCCTCGCTGAGCAGCCGGGCGAGGCGGGCACCGCGGGGCGTGGCCGACAGCAGCACGCTGAAGTGGGGGAAGTGGTCGGCGATTTCCTCGTTCACGTCACTCACAGTGGCCGCTGCCGCCTACCGTGACGAGTGACGGAGCGGTTGCGTACGGTCACTGTCCGGTGCTTGTCCGGTGCTGTCTTGGCTGTCCGCGCCGTTCCCAGGGGTAGGGCGCCGGGGTACGGCGCGGGACGACGGAGGGGCGCGGATGTCGGTGGACAGCGAGGCGGTACGGCTCCGGAGCGAGGCGGACGAGCCGGGCTGGGAGGTGGACCCGGACGACGAGTGGGGCGTCGCCGTGATCACGACGGTGGGCCGCCAGCTCAAACTCCGCCGTGAGGCGGCGGGCCTGCGCGCCGGGGACTTCGGCAGGGCGGTGGGCTACGGCGAGGACATGGTCTACAAGATCGAGGCGGGGAAGCGGATCCCGAGGCAGGAGTTCCTGACGGCGGCCGATGAAGTCCTGGGCGCGGGTGGGCTGTTGGCGGCGGCCTGGGAGGACGTGAAGAAGGTCCGCTACCCGAAGAAGGTGCGGGAACTGGCCAAGCTGGAGGGGCAGGCGGTGGAGATCGGGGTGTACGAGTGCAACAGCGTCCACGGGTTGTTGCAGACGCCTGATCACGCGAGGGCCCTGTTCGAGGCGGCTCAGCCTCCCTACCCCCAGGACGACGTGGAGCGCATGGTGGCCGCCCGCATGGCCCGGCAGTCGATCTTCGAGGCGGACTCGCCTCCATCCGTCCACTTCGTCCTGGAAGAGGCGCCGCTGCGCCGACCCGTCGGGGGCACAATGGTGTGGCGGCAGCAGCTCGAACATCTGCTGGAGGTGGGGAGGTTGCGCAACGTCACGCTCCAGGTGATGCCCACGCACTCCGATGCCCACCCGGGTGTGGACGGCAAGATCGAGCTGCTGAAGTTCCCGGACGGTACCGCCGTGGGCCGCTCCGACGGCGCGTTCAACGGTCGGCCGATCACCGATCCCAAGCGGCTGCGCATCCTCGAACTGCGGTATGGCACCATCCGGGCTCAGGCGCTCTCGCCGAGGGAGTCGCTGGCCTTCGTCGAACAACTGCTGGGGGAGACATGACCGAGCTGGCGTGGTTCAAGAGCAGCTACAGCAGCGGCACCGACGGGGAGTCCTGCATAGAGATCGCCCACACCCCCGGCACCGTCCACGTCCGCGACTCGAAGAACACCGAGGGCCCCCGCCTCACGCTCACGCCGGAGGCCTGGGCCGAGTTCCTGAGGTACGCGTCGGTACGGTAGCCGACGTGGCCATACAGAACAGGGTCCCGGCGAAGGACCTGAGACCTCGGCGCGTCTGGTACCTGGTGGCCGCTGTGGTGGGGCTCTTGCTGGCCGGTGCCGGGATTGCCCTCGTCGTGGCGGCGGTGAAGGACACGGTCCGGTCGATCGACACGGACCGGAGCTTCTCCGGCGGGGAATCGCGGACGTTCGAGTTCGTCACGGGGGAGACCAAGGCGATCTACGTCTCCCAGTCCGGACAGGGGCACGTCGAGTGCCGGATTCCGGAGATGCGTACCGGCTCCATGACCGAGCCGGACAGCACGTTCACCGTCACCGTGGGGTCCCGCACCTGGGAGCGCGTCTTCGAGGTGAAGCCCGGCAGCAGCGGTGACTACGCGCTCACGTGTACCTCGGAGCTGCCCGCCGAGTTCGCGCTGGGTGACAAGCCCCAGGTGGGCGCCACGATCGGCGGCATCGCCGCGGGGATCGGCTGCTTCGTCGCCGCCGTCCTCGTAGCGGCGGCCATCACCGTCGTCACCGCGGTCCGGCGCGGCCGCCACCGCCGGCGACTGGCAGCGGCGTGGGCTCCTCCCGTGCCGTGGGGCCCGCCGCCGACCGGTCCTGCTCCTGGGCCCGCGTCCGGACCGCCGTCCTGGTAAAGCCGACGCCTTCGGTCGGCCAAAAAGCGTCCTATTCGGTCCCCGAGGCGATCATGAGGGCCTAATCTGGCAGGTGCACGCTCAGTACCAGCTACGGGGGCAGGACGTTCGTGAGTGGCGCAGCAGACGAGCAGTACGTGACCGGAAACCCCACCGCTCAGCCCATCGGCATGCGGCTGAACCACGTGGCCGATCCCGGGGGAGGGGGCGGCCCGGCCGGTGGCGGGCCGAAGCTCGCCTCGTCGCCGGCGGAGAAGAAGGCCGCGGCGAACACCATCGAGCGGGACATCGAGCCCGGCACCCATACGGCAGGTGCCTGGGCGGATCACGAGACGGACGCCGCGGTGAAGGCGTTCGCCGCGAAGGACGGGGACGGCTGGCTGACATCCGGAGCCCTGAAGGCGGCCCACCACACGTGGGGCGAGCAGGTCAAGGGCCTCATGACCATGCTGAGTCAGGACAAGAGCGCGTTGCGGTCCGCCAATGCCACCCTGACCGGAACCGACGTGGGCATCGGCGCGGCAGCGCGCAGGACCTCTGTGCTCGATCAGTACTCCCAGCCGCCGACGAAGTGACCTCTGCCTGATCCCACTCGCGATCGCATTCAACGGGGACCCATGCCGACGTACCACGAGATCATGACGACCGACCTCGCCACGCTCACCACGGCGGCCGACCGCTGGGACGGGCTGGCGAAGAAGTTCCACGACCTGGAGACGGCCTACGGCAAGGACGTGCACGGCATCACCCTGGGCCCGTCATGGCAGGGATTCAGTGGGGACGTCGCCCAGGAACGCCTCGGCTGGACCCTCAAGGAATTCCAGAAGGCACAGATCGAGGCCAAGGCGATCGCGTCGCTCCTCCGGGACGCGCACACCCAGTTCGTGCACGTGCGCAACAAGCTGAGGTCCGCTCGGGCCGACGCCGTGGCGGCGGGCATGAAGGTGTCGGACCAGGGCGTGGTCTCGTACGACACGGAGAAGCTCAGCCAGGGGGACCGGCAGGCGCTCGCACACGACCGCGACTACCAGGAGAGCGTCCGTAAGGCCGTGGCCTCCTGGCAGGCCCTCATCGACCAGTGCGTGAAGAACGCCGGCGAGGCGGACAAGGACGTCGAGTACGCGCTCCGCACGGTGGTGCTCGACACCGACGCCGGTGACGGGACACTCAACGGCTTCAACGGCAACGCAGCGGGCGATCTCGACGCGTACAAGAACGCGCCGGCAGCGGCCGAGACGGACGGGTGGGACTCCGAGGGCAAGGTCAGGCTGACCGGCCTCGACGCCGGCTTCACGGTGACTCCCGACCCGAAGTACGGCAAACAAGGATCGGTCAAGGCATACGCCGATGTCTTCCACGCGACCGCGGAAGGTTCGCTGACCAGGGACGACTGGAAGCTCGCCGGAGTAGCGGACGGCTATGGCGGAGCCAGAGCCACCGCGAACTACGGGTTCAACAACAAGGGCGTCGTGGGCAAGGCCGAGGCGTCCGTCGGGCTGCGGGCTACGGCCGAAGGAAGGGCCGAGTACGGGCCCTACGCCGGCGCCTACGGGCGGCTCGAAGGAGCCGCCGTCGCGGAGGCGGGCGTCAATCTCAAGGTCACCAAGGAAGAGGCCACTGTCGGTGCGAAGGCGTTCGCCGGGGCCAAGGGCACGGTAGCCGGAGGCGGCGAGGTGGCAGGCATCGGGTTCGGAGCGACGGCTGAGGGGTGGTACGGACCGGGCGCCGAGGCCTGGTGGGGCTACAAGAAGGACGAGCAGGGCAAGTACCACCTAGGCGGCAAGGTCGGACTGTCTCCCCTCGTGGGGGGCGCGACCGGATTCGAGATCACCGTTGACCCCGACAAGCTGTCCCACACGGTCAGTGACGCGGCTGACGCACTGGATGATGTGACGGACGTCGTGGGCGACGGATTCGGCTCCGTCAAGGACAACGTCGCCAGCTGGTTCTGAGGCATTTGCGTTGGACGGAGACTTGTACATGCCCGCGACTCTGCCGACACCCATCGAGTTCCGCATGCCGCAGGGCTGGCTCCCGGCTCGTCCCGGAGAGGTCGAGAACGCGCCCGTGGCCTTCGCCGCGGTGCACCCGCATCCGGACAATGGGTTCGCCGCTAACATCACGATCGACGGAGACATGCAGATGGTGACGGTGGCCCTGTCCGATCTCGCGGACGCGGCGGTGGAGCGGTTGCGTGAAGTCGCCGAGTCGGTGACCGTGGTGGGCCGCCGGGACGTCGCGACAGCCGGAGCGCCCTCCCTGATCCAGCGATTGGCCTTCACCGCAGCCGTCCACGGCGTGCGACGCGATCTCGCTCAGACGCAGGTGTACCTCTCGGTGCCGGATGCCCGGGACGCGCGCAGGCGCGCAGTCATCCGGTTGGTACTGACCGCGTCCGCAGCCCAGCACGACGAGGTTCTCGGGGAGTTTCAGGACATCATTCGTTCGATTCGCCTGGATGACGAGGTCGCATGATGGGGGACCTCTGGCGCAAGCTGACCGGGACCGAGCGTCCGGCGGGCGACGCCGTTCCGTTGACGGCGGGGGAGGTCAGGGCCGCGCTGCTGGCGCTCAATGGGCCGGGTGTGCCCTACAGCGTGCGCAACGCTTCCCCGGGTGAGAAGGCCGACCTGGTGGCGGAGTGCAGCATCAGCCGGGTGGGTGTCAGGCTGAGGACGCGTATGCGCCTGATCCCTGACCGGCATGAGGTTCGCGTCCTGCACGAGCGGTGGGAGAACCGGTCGTCCGGCCAGGCCGACCGGCAGTACGGTCGTGGGCACGCGCCGACGGTCTACCGGCAGTGGGGGACACAGCAGGACCCCGAGGGCCGCACGCAGAGGGTCGAGGTCTTCCGCTTCGACACCCGTGAGATGACGGACCCGCTGCGGGACGCCGTCGTCGGCGCCGGATGGACCTGGCGCGGGGTTCTCTTCAAGCTGTGAGCGCGGCCGGCCGGAGCCCCGCGTTTGACCTTCGTCACCCCCGGGGTATTCTCCTCGGCTCGATTGGCCAGGCCCCCGCCCCATATGGCAGACTGTCCGAGTTGCTCGGTCGAGTGTTGATGCTGCGCGCCTCCCGCCGGGAGGACCGGAAGCGAGTCCCACAGTACTCGTCGCCCTAACTGCCACACGGCAGCGCTGGGGCGGACGTACGGGAATCTTCCGGGAAGCGTCGGTGCGGCACCGGCCAGGCGCCCGGTGGGTTCTTCGCCCCCGGCTTGCGGTTCCGGTAGGGCCGTGTTCATTCCGCAGGGATGTTCGAACAAGGGACATCTGTGTCAGCGGGAGCGCGACACGCCCGACCGCGTGGGTCGGAGAAACGAAGAGCCGCACACCAGAAACACCGGGTTCCAGAGCGTTAGAGAGACAGGACTACTGAGTAGCCATGGCGGGACAGAAGATCCGCATCCGGCTCAAGGCCTACGACCACGAGGTCATCGACTCCTCGGCGAAGAAGATCGTCGAGACGGTGACCCGTACCGGTGCGTCGGTCGCGGGCCCGGTGCCGCTGCCCACTGAGAAGAACGTGTACTGCGTCATCAAGTCGCCGCACAAGTACAAGGACTCGCGCGAGCACTTCGAGATGCGCACGCACAAGCGCCTGATCGACATCCTCGACCCGACCCCCAAGACCGTTGACTCTCTGATGCGACTCGACCTGCCGGCCGGTGTCGACATCGAGATCAAGCTCTGAGGCTGGTGGGCTGAGAATGGCTAAGCAGATCAAGGGCATCCTGGGCGAGAAGCTCGGCATGACGCAGGTGTGGGACGAGAACAACCGCGTTGTTCCCGTCACCGTCGTCAAGGCCGGCCCCAACGTCGTCACCCAGGTCCGTACCAACGACGTCGACGGCTACGAGTCGGTCCAGATCGCCTTCGGCGAGATCGACCCGCGCAAGGTGAACAAGCCCCTCAAGGGTCACTTCGCCAAGGCCGACGTCACCCCGCGTCGTCACCTCGTGGAGATCCGCACCGCGGACGCCTCCGAGTACACGCTCGGCCAGGAGATCACCGCCGAGGTGTTCGAGGCCGGCCAGAAGGTCGACGTCACCGGCAAGAGCAAGGGCAAGGGCTTCGCCGGTGTCATGAAGCGTCACAACTTCGGTGGCCTCGGCGCCGGTCACGGCACCCAGCGCAAGCACCGCTCGCCCGGTTCCATCGGTGGCTGCGCCACCCCGGGCCGTGTGTTCAAGGGCCTCCGCATGGCGGGTCGCATGGGCAACGAGCGGGTCACCACCCAGAACCTGACCGTCCACGCCGTTGACGCGGAGAAGGGCCTGCTGCTCATCAAGGGCGCGGTTCCCGGTCCGAACGGCGGCCTCGTCCTGGTCCGCACCGCGGCCAAGGGGGCCTGAGGTAACCGATGAGCACTGTTGACATCCTTTCGCCGGCGGGCGAGAAGGCCGGTTCCGTCGAGCTCCCCGCGGAGATCTTCGGCGTTGAGAAGGTCAGCATCCCGCTGATCCACCAGGTCGTCGTCGCGCAGCTGGCCGCTGCCCGCCAGGGCACGCACAAGACCAAGACCCGCGGCGAAGTCCGCGGCGGTGGCAAGAAGCCGTACCGCCAGAAGGGCACCGGTCGCGCCCGCCAGGGTTCGACCCGCGCGCCGCAGTTCGCCGGTGGTGGCGTCGTGCACGGTCCCGTGCCGCGCGACTACTCGCAGCGCACCCCGAAGAAGATGAAGGCCGCCGCTCTGCGGCACGCCCTCACCGACCGGGCGCGCCACAACCGCATCCACGTCGTCTCCGGCGTCGTCGAGGGCGAGACCCCGTCGACGAAGGCCGCCAAGACGCTGTTCGGCAAGATCTCGGAGCGCAAGAACCTGCTCCTGGTCGCCGACCGCGCCGACGAGGCCACGTGGCTGTCCGCCCGCAACCTGCCCCAGGTGCACATCCTGGAGCCGGGCCAGCTGAACACGTACGACGTTCTCGTCTCGGACGACGTGGTCTTCACCCAGGCCGCGTTCGAGTCCTTCGTGTCTGGCCCCAAGGCCGCCGACACCGAAGGGAGCGAGGCCTGATGGCTGTCCGTCACCCCGCTATCGCCTCGAAGGCGGCCAAGGCCGCCAAGGCCGCGCGCGTCGCCAAGGCGCGCCGCCACGCCACCGAGGGCAAGAACACCGTCGTCACCCCGGCGAGCAAGGCGTACACGGACCCCCGTGACGTCCTGATCAAGCCGGTCGTGTCGGAGAAGAGCTACGCGCTCCTCGACGAGAACAAGTACACGTTCATCGTCGACCCGCGGGCCAACAAGACCCAGATCAAGGAGGCCGTCCAGGCGGTCTTCGACGTCAAGGTCACCGGGGTCAACACGATCAACCGCATCGGCAAGCGCAAGCGGACCCGCACCGGGTTCGGCCAGCGCGCCGCCACCAAGCGCGCCATCGTGACCCTCGCCGAGGGCGACCGTATCGACATCTTCGGCGGTCCGACCGCGTAAGCGGGCGGAACGTCCAGATTTCGGAATATCTTCCGAGGACTGAGAGACAATGGGTATCCGCAAGTACAAGCCGACGACTCCTGGCCGTCGTGGCGCCAGCGTCGCCGACTTCGTCGAGGTCACGCGGTCCACGCCGGAGAAGTCGCTGGTCCGCCCGCTGCACAGCAAGGGCGGCCGTAACAACGCCGGTCGTGTGACCGTCCGCCACCAGGGCGGTGGCCACAAGCGCGCCTACCGCGTGATCGACTTCCGTCGTCACGACAAGGACGGCGTGCCGGCGAAGGTCGCGCACATCGAGTACGACCCGAACCGCACCGCGCGCATCGCTCTCCTGCACTACGCGGACGGCGAGAAGCGCTACATCCTGGCCCCCAAGGGCCTCAACCAGGGCGACCGGATCGAGAACGGCCCCACGGCCGACATCAAGCCCGGCAACAACCTGGCGCTGCGCAACATCCCGGTCGGTACGACGATCCACTCCGTGGAGCTTCGTCCCGGCGGCGGCGCCAAGTTCGCCCGCTCCGCCGGTGCCTCCGTGCAGCTGCTCGCGAAGGAGGGCACCATGGCCCACCTCCGCATGCCGTCCGGTGAGATCCGCCTGGTCGACCAGCGCTGCCGCGCCACGGTCGGCGAGGTCGGCAACGCCGAGCAGAGCAACATCAACTGGGGCAAGGCCGGCCGCAAGCGCTGGCTGGGCGTCCGCCCGACCGTTCGCGGTGTGGCGATGAACCCGGTTGACCACCCCCACGGTGGTGGTGAGGGCAAGACCTCGGGTGGTCGCCACCCGGTCAGCCCCTGGGGTCAGAAGGAAGGTCGTACTCGTTCTCCCAAGAAGGCGAGCAACAAGTACATCGTCCGCCGCCGCAAGACGAACAAGAAGCGCTAAGGACGGGTTGAGATGCCTCGTAGCTTGAAGAAGGGGCCTTTCGTCGACGACCACCTCATGAAGAAGGTGGACGCCCAGAACGAAGCCGGCACCAAGAACGTCATCAAGACCTGGTCCCGCCGCTCCATGATCGTCCCGGCGATGCTGGGCCACACGATCGCGGTGCACAACGGCAAGACCCACGTCCCGGTGTTCGTCACCGAGTCGATGGTCGGTCACAAGCTCGGCGAGTTCTCGCCGACGCGCACCTTCCGGGGTCACGTCAAGGAAGACCGGAAGTCGAAGCGCCGCTGAGGCGCGGATCGCAACAGACACGTAAGTAACTGAAGGGACAACCATGGAAGCCAGGGCCCAGGCGCGGTACATCCGCGTCACGCCCATGAAGGCCCGCCGTGTGGTGGACCTCATCCGTGGCATGGACGCCACGGAGGCCCAGGCCGTCCTGCGATTCGCTCCGCAGGCTGCCTCCGTGCCCGTCGGCAAGGTGCTCGACAGCGCCATCGCCAACGCCGCGCACAACTACGACCACACCGATGTCGACTCTCTGTACGTCTCCGAGGCGTACGTCGACGAGGGCCCGACCCTGAAGCGGTTCCGTCCGCGTGCCCAGGGCCGTGCCTACCGGATCCGCAAGCGGACCAGCCACATCACCGTGGTCGTCGCCAGCAAGGAAGGAACCCGGTAATGGGCCAGAAGGTAAACCCGCACGGGTTCCGGCTCGGTGTCACCACCGACTTCAAGTCGCGCTGGTACGCCGACAAGCTGTACAAGGACTACGTCAAGGAAGACGTCGCCATCCGTCGGATGATGACGTCCGGCATGGAGCGCGCCGGCATCTCCAAGGTCGAGATCGAGCGCACCCGTGACCGCGTCCGCGTGGACATCCACACCGCTCGCCCGGGCATCGTCATCGGCCGCCGCGGCGCCGAGGCCGACCGCATCCGCGGCGACCTGGAGAAGCTGACCGGCAAGCAGGTCCAGCTGAACATCCTCGAGGTCAAGAACCCCGAGACCGACGCTCAGCTGGTGGCCCAGGCCGTCGCCGAGCAGCTGTCCTCCCGCGTCTCCTTCCGCCGCGCCATGCGCAAGAGCATGCAGTCGGCGATGAAGGCGGGCGCCAAGGGCATCAAGATCCAGTGCGGCGGCCGTCTCGGCGGTGCCGAGATGTCCCGCTCGGAGTTCTACCGCGAGGGCCGTGTGCCTCTGCACACGCTCCGCGCGAACGTCGACTACGGCTTCTTCGAGGCCCGCACGACCTTCGGCCGCATCGGTGTGAAGGTCTGGATCTACAAGGGCGACGTGAAGAACATCGCCGAGGTCCGCGCCGAGAACGCCGCCGCCCGTGCGGGCAACCGCCCGGCCCGCGGTGGCTCCGACCGCCCGGCCCGTGGTGGCCGTGGTGGCGAGCGGCGCGGTCGCAAGCCGCAGCAGGCTGCCGGCGCCGAGGCCCCCAAGGCCGAGGCTCCCGCGTCCGCTCCGGCTGAGAGCACCGGAACGGAGGCCTGACCGACATGCTGATCCCCCGTAGGGTCAAGCACCGCAAGCAGCACCACCCCAAGCGCAACGGCATGTCCAAGGGTGGCACGCAGGTTGCGTTCGGCGAGTACGGCATCCAGGCGCTGACCCCGGCGTACGTCACGAACCGCCAGATCGAGGCGGCTCGTATCGCCATGACCCGCCACATCAAGCGTGGCGGCAAGGTCTGGATCAACATCTACCCGGACCGTCCGCTGACGAAGAAGCCCGCCGAGACCCGCATGGGTTCCGGTAAGGGTTCTCCCGAGTGGTGGGTGGCCAACGTCAAGCCCGGACGTGTGATGTTCGAGCTGTCGTACCCCAACGAGAAGATCGCCCGTGAGGCGCTGACGCGTGCGGCCCACAAGCTGCCGATGAAGTGCCGGATCGTCAAGCGCGAGGCAGGTGAAGCGTGATGTCGGCCGGTACCAAGGCGTCCGAGCTGCGCGAGCTGGGCAACGAGGAGCTTCTGGCGAAGCTCCGCGAGGCCAAGGAAGAGCTGTTCAACCTCCGCTTCCAGGCGGCCACGGGTCAGCTCGAGAACCACGGCCGTCTCAAGGCGGTCCGCAAGGACATCGCCCGGATCTACACCCTCATGCGTGAGCGTGAGCTCGGCATCGAGACGGTGGAGAACGCCTGATGAGCGAGAGCAACGTGACTGAGAACAAGGAAGCTCGCGGTTTCCGCAAGACCCGTGAGGGTCTGGTCGTCAGCGACAAGATGGACAAGACCGTCGTCGTCGCCGTCGAGGACCGCGTCAAGCACGCGCTGTACGGCAAGGTCATCCGCCGTACCAACAAGCTCAAGGCACACGACGAGCAGAACGCCGCGGGTGTCGGCGACCGCGTCCTCCTCATGGAGACCCGGCCGCTGTCCGCGACCAAGCGCTGGCGCGTCGTCGAGATCCTCGAGAAGGCCAAGTAATCCCTCCTAGGGGGACCCCCTAGGCATCGTTCCGCCAGGCTCGGGGCGGGTGCCGTGCCCTCACGGCCCCGCCCCGGGAACCGGCAGACAACCAGGAGATAGACGTGATCCAGCAGGAGTCGCGACTGCGTGTCGCCGACAACACTGGTGCGAAGGAGATCCTTTGCATCCGTGTGCTCGGTGGCTCCGGTCGCCGCTACGCGGGCATCGGTGACGTCATTGTCGCCACCGTCAAGGACGCGATCCCCGGTGGCAACGTGAAGAAGGGTGACGTCGTCAAGGCGGTCATCGTTCGCACCGTCAAGGAGCGCCGCCGTCCGGACGGCTCGTACATCCGCTTCGACGAGAACGCCGCCGTCATTCTGAAGAACGACGGCGACCCTCGTGGCACCCGTATCTTCGGCCCCGTGGGCCGTGAGCTGCGCGAGAAGAAGTTCATGAAGATCATCTCCCTCGCGCCGGAGGTGCTGTGAGCATGAAGATCAAGAAGGGCGACCTGGTCCAGGTCATCACCGGCAAGGACAAGGGCAAGCAGGGCAAGGTCATTGCCGCTTTCCCGCGCGAGGAGCGTGTCCTGGTCGAGGGTGTCAACCGGGTCAAGAAGCACACGAAGGCCGGGCCGACCGCCCGCGGCTCGCAGGCCGGCGGCATCGTGACCACCGAGGCCCCCATCCACGTCAGCAACGTCATGCTGGTCGTGGAGAAGGACGGCAAGAAGGTCCCGACCCGCGTCGGTTACCGCTTCGACGACGAGGGCAACAAGATCCGCGTTGCCAAGCGGACGGGTGAGGACATCTGATGACGACCACCGTGACTCCGCGTCTCAAGACGAAGTACCGCGAGGAGATCGTCGGCAAGCTGCGTGACGAGTTCAAGTACGAGAACGTCATGCAGGTTCCCGGCCTCGTCAAGATCGTCGTGAACATGGGTGTCGGCGACGCCGCCCGTGACTCGAAGCTGATCGAGGGCGCGATCCGCGACCTGACCACCATCACCGGTCAGAAGCCGGCCGTGACCAAGGCCCGCAAGTCCATCGCGCAGTTCAAGCTGCGCGAGGGCCAGCCGATCGGCGCCCACGTCACGCTCCGTGGCGACCGCATGTGGGAGTTCCTGGACCGCACCCTGTCGCTCGCGCTGCCGCGCATCCGCGACTTCCGCGGCCTGTCCCCCAAGCAGTTCGACGGCCGTGGCAACTACACCTTCGGTCTCACGGAGCAGGTCATGTTCCACGAGATCGACCAGGACAAGATCGACCGTGTCCGGGGTATGGACATCACCGTGGTCACCACGGCGACCAATGACGAAGAGGGCCGCGCGCTCCTCCGTCACCTCGGCTTCCCGTTCAAGGAGGCGTGAGCGAGATGGCGAAGAAGGCTCTCATCGCGAAGGCTGCTCGCAAGCCCAAGTTCGGTGTGCGTAGCTACACCCGCTGCCAGCGCTGCGGTCGTCCGCACTCCGTGTACCGCAAGTTCGGCCTCTGCCGCGTGTGCCTCCGTGAGATGGCTCACCGTGGCGAGCTGCCGGGCGTGACCAAGAGCTCCTGGTAATCCCCTAGTTAGGGATACCTGGACCTCTCGGTAAGCAACCGGGACGGCAGAGGTGCCGACTCTCATGGCTTAGGCTGGGAGGGTTGGGCCTCTGCCGCCCTGAACGACTTACTACGCCGTAGGTCCCCGCACCGCACCCGTCCCGTCTTCAGAAGTACGGGGAGAGGGATGGCGCATATAGGAAACCCCGGCGAGAAAGGCCACAGGCCAATTCATGACCATGACTGATCCGATCGCAGACATGCTCACGCGTCTGCGGAACGCGAACTCGGCATACCACGACTCCGTGTCGATGCCGCACTCCAAGATCAAGTCGCACATCGCGGAGATCCTCCAGCAGGAGGGCTTCATCACGGGCTGGAAGGTCGAGGACGCCGAGGTCGGCAAGAACCTCGTCCTGGAGCTCAAGTTCGGCCCGAACCGCGAGCGCTCCATCGCGGGCATCAAGCGGATCTCGAAGCCGGGTCTCCGGGTTTACGCGAAGTCCACCAACCTGCCGAAGGTGCTCGGCGGCCTCGGCGTGGCGATCATCTCCACGTCCCACGGTCTGCTCACCGACAAGCAGGCGCAGAAGAAGGGCGTGGGTGGGGAAGTCCTCGCCTACGTCTGGTAACGGAAGGGAACGGAGGAAACAGCTATGTCGCGCATCGGCAAGCTCCCCATCCCGGTTCCCGCCGGCGTGGACGTCACCATCGACGGCCGTACGGTCAAGGTCAAGGGCCCCAAGGGCGAACTGACCCACACCATCGTTGCGCCGATCGACATCGCTAAGGGCGAGGACGGCACCCTCCAGGTGCTCCGCCCCAACGACGAGCGGCAGAGCAAGGCCCTGCACGGCCTGTCCCGCACGCTGGTGGCGAACATGATCACCGGTGTGACCCAGGGATACGTCAAGAAGCTCGAGATCAGCGGTGTGGGTTACCGCGTGACCGCCAAGGGCTCGAACCTGGAGTTCGCCCTCGGTTACAGCCACCCGATCCTGGTCGAGGCCCCTGAGGGCATCACCTTCAAGGTGGAGTCCCCGACCCGTTTCTCGGTCGAGGGCATCGACAAGCAGAAGGTCGGCGAGGTCGCGGCCAACATCCGCAAGCTGCGCAAGCCCGACCCGTACAAGGCCAAGGGCGTCAAGTACGAGGGCGAAGTCATCCGCCGCAAGGTCGGAAAGGCGGGTAAGTAAGCCATGGCATACGGGCAGAAGATCCTCAAGGGCGACGCCTACAAGCGCGCCGCGATCAAGCGCCGCCACATCCGGATCCGCAAGAAGGTCTCCGGTACGGCGGAGCGTCCCCGTCTGGTCGTGACCCGCTCCAACCGCCACATCGTGGCGCAGGTGATCGACGACCTGAAGGGCCACACCCTGGCGTCGGCGTCCAGCCTGGACGCGTCGATCCGCGGTGGCGAGGGCGACAAGTCCGCGCAGGCCAAGCAGGTCGGCGCCCTGGTCGCCGAGCGTGCCAAGGCCGCCGGTGTCGAGGCCGTCGTGTTCGACCGTGGTGGCAACCAGTACGCCGGGCGCATCGCCGCCCTGGCCGACGCCGCCCGCGAGGCCGGGCTCAAGTTCTGAGCCGGTTCCGTAGCTAGCGGAAACAGAGAGAGGTAATTCCAATGGCTGGACCCCAGCGCCGCGGTGGCGGTGCCGGTGGCGGCGAGCGGCGGGACCGGAAGGGCCGTGACGGCGGCGCTGCTGCCGCCGAGAAGACCGCGTACGTCGAGCGCGTCGTCGCGATCAACCGCGTCGCCAAGGTTGTGAAGGGTGGTCGTCGCTTCAGCTTCACCGCGCTGGTCGTGGTGGGCGACGGTGACGGCACCGTGGGTGTCGGTTACGGCAAGGCCAAGGAGGTGCCGGCCGCCATCGCCAAGGGCGTTGAGGAGGCCAAGAAGCACTTCTTCAAGGTCCCCCGGATCCAGGGCACCATCCCGCACCCCATCCAGGGTGAGAAGGCTGCCGGCGTCGTGCTGCTCAAGCCCGCGTCGCCCGGTACCGGTGTTATCGCCGGTGGTCCGGTGCGTGCCGTGCTCGAGTGCGCCGGTATCCACGACGTCCTGTCGAAGTCGCTCGGCTCCGACAACGCCATCAACATCGTGCACGCGACCGTGGCGGCCCTGAAGGGCCTGCAGCGTCCCGAGGAGATCGCGGCCCGCCGCGGTCTGCCGCTGGAGGACGTCGCCCCCGCGGCTCTGCTGCGTGCGCGTGCCGGGGCAGGTGCGTAATCATGGCGCAGCTCAAGATCACGCAGGTCAAGTCCTACATCGGCAGCAAGCAGAACCACCGCGACACCCTGCGTTCCCTGGGCCTCAAGCGCCTGGGTGACGTGGTCGTCAAGGAGGACCGTCCCGAGTTCCGCGGCATGGTGCACACCGTCCGCCACCTCGTGACGGTCGAGGAGGTCGACTGATCATGGCGGAGAACAACCCGCTGAAGATCCACAACCTCCGTCCCGCCCCGGGCGCCAAGACCGCCAAGACCCGTGTCGGTCGTGGTGAGGCGTCGAAGGGTAAGACGGCCGGTCGTGGTACGAAGGGCACGAAGGCCCGCTACCAGGTTCCGGAGCGCTTCGAGGGTGGCCAGATGCCGCTCCACATGCGTCTCCCGAAGCTGAAGGGCTTCAAGAACCCGTTCAAGACCGAGTACCAGGTCGTGAACCTCGACAAGCTGGCCGCGCTCTACCCCGAGGGTGGCGAGGTCACCGTCGAGGGTCTGGTGGCCAAGGGCGCCGTTCGCAAGAACGCGCTCGTCAAGGTCCTCGGCCAGGGCGAGATCTCCGTGGCGCTTCAGGTGACGGTCGACGCCGTCTCCGGCTCCGCCAAGGAGAAGATCACCGCCGCCGGCGGTACGGTCACCGAGCTCGTCTGAGCTTCGATGACGTAGTACGTCAACCGGGGATACCCCACATTTGGGGTATCCCCGGTTGGTCGTTCCAAGGGAGGCAGTGTCGCCGGTAAGGTAGCCTGCACTGCTCTTTTCTGTATTCGTCGAACCTCAAAGACCGCCCTTGACGCAGTTGCGCGGGGGTCGCAGGAGGCACCGTGCTCACCGCGTTCGCCCGGGCGTTCAAGACGCCCGACCTGCGCAAGAAGCTGCTCTTCACGCTCGGCATCATCGTGGTCTACCGGGTCGGTACCCACATCCCGATCCCGGGTGTGAACTACAAGTCCGTCCAGCAGTGCGTGGACGAGGCGTCCGGCAACCAGGGCCTGTTCGGCCTGGTCAACATGTTCAGCGGCGGTGCGCTGCTGCAGATCACCGTCTTCGCGCTGGGCATCATGCCGTACATCACGGCGAGCATCATCCTGCAGCTGCTGACCGTGGTGATCCCGCGCCTGGAGGCCCTGAAGAAGGAGGGCCAGGCCGGCACTGCCAAGATCACGCAGTACACCCGTTATCTGACGGTGGCGCTCGCCATCCTCCAGGGCACCGGCCTGGTGGCCACCGCCCGCAGCGGCAGCCTGTTCTCCGGCTGCACCGTGGCGTCGAGCATCGTGCCGGACCGCGCGATCTTCACCACCATCACGATGGTCATCTGCATGACCGCCGGTACGGCCGTCGTCATGTGGCTGGGTGAGCTGATCACCGACCGCGGCATCGGCAACGGCATGTCGATCCTGATGTTCATCTCGATCGCCGCGACCTTCCCCTCCGGCCTGTGGGCGATCAAGAAGCAGGGCACCCTGGCGGACGGCTGGATCGAGTTCGGCACCGTCGTCCTGGTCGGCCTGGTCATGGTGGGCCTCGTGGTCTTCGTCGAGCAGGCCCAGCGCCGGATCCCGGTGCAGTACGCGAAGCGCATGATCGGCCGCCGCGCCTACGGCGGCACCTCGACCTACATCCCGCTGAAGGTCAACCAGGCGGGTGTGATTCCCGTCATCTTCGCGTCGTCGCTGCTCTACATCCCCGCCCTGATCGTGCAGTTCTCCAACTCGACGGCGGGCTGGGCGAACTGGGTCAGGGCGAACCTGGCGAACACGGCGGCCACGCCGCACATCGTGCTGTACTTCCTGCTGATCGTGTTCTTCGCCTTCTTCTATGTGGCCATCTCCTTCAACCCCGAAGAAGTCGCCGACAACATGAAGAAGTATGGTGGCTTCATCCCGGGCATCCGGGCTGGCCGACCGACCGCTGAGTACCTTTCGTACGTGCTCAACCGGATCACCTGGCCGGGCTCGCTGTACTTGGGCCTGATTGCTCTCGTGCCGACGATGGCGTTGGTTGGTTTCGGGGCGAACCAGAACTTCCCGTTCGGCGGGACCAGCATCCTGATCATCGTGGGTGTCGGTCTCGAGACGGTGAAGCAGATCGAGAGCCAGCTCCAGCAGCGCAATTACGAAGGGTTCCTCCGCTGATGCGAATCGTCCTCGTCGGGCCGCCGGGTGCCGGAAAGGGCACGCAGGCCACGCGTCTTGCCGAGCAGCTGCGCGTACCGCACATCTCCACGGGCGACCTGTTCCGCGCCAACATCAGCCGGCAGACGGAGCTGGGGAAGCTCGCGAAGTCCTACATGGACGCCGGCAACCTCGTCCCCGACGAGGTGACCATCGCGATGGCCAAGGACCGCATGGAGCAGCCCGACGCCGAGGGCGGTTTCCTGCTGGACGGCTTCCCGCGCAATGTTTCGCAGGCGGAGGCGCTGGACGAGCTGCTGACCACCGAGGGCATGAAGCTCGACGCGGTCCTCGACCTGGAGGCCCCCGAGGAAGAGGTCGTCAAGCGGATCGCCGGTCGGCGGATCTGCCGCAACGACTCGGCGCACGTCTTCCACGAGACGTACAAGCAGCCGGCGAAGGCCGGTGTGTGCGATGTGTGCGGCGGCGAGCTGTACCAGCGCGACGACGACTCCGAGGACACCGTCCGCAAGCGGCTGGAGGTCTACCACACGCAGACCGAGCCGATCATCGACTACTACAAGGCCCAGGGCCTTGTCGTGACGATCTCGGCGCTGGGCCCGGTGGACGAGGTCACGAAGCGTGCGCTGGAGGCGCTGAAGCGCGAGGACGACGGCCGATAGGCGCCGTCCCCTCCCGGCCGTGGCGTCCCCCGGGGGCGTCACGGCCGTACTGTTGTGTGTGGCACGTCGCGGCGTGAGCGCGTGCCGGTGACCGGTAGACGCGAGTGACGAAAGAGCGCAGGCTTCCCATGGTGCAGATCAAGACGCCCGAGCAGATCGCCAAGATGCGGGCGGCCGGCCTGGTCGTCGCCGCGATCCACAAGGCCACCCGCGAGGCCGCGGTGCCCGGCGCCACCACGAAGGACCTCGACGAGGTCGCCCGCAAGGTTCTCGCCGAGCACGGCGCGAAGTCGAACTTCCTCGGCTACGGCGGCTTCCCCGCGACGATCTGCACCTCCGTGAACGACGTCGTCGTGCACGGCATCCCGTCCGAGGACGTCGTCCTGAAGGACGGCGACATCATCTCCATCGACTGCGGCGCGGTCGTCGACGGCTGGCACGGCGACGCCGCGTACACGGCGTTCGTCGGCTCCGGTCACGCTCCGGAGCTGATCGAGCTGTCGCGGGTGACCGAGGAGTCGATGTGGGCCGGTATCGCGGCCATGAAGCAGGGCAACCGGCTCGTCGACATCTCCAAGGCCATCGAGCAGTACATCCGCCGCCAGCCCAAGCCGGGCGGCGGCCGGTACGGCATCGTCGAGGACTACGGCGGCCACGGCATCGGCACCGAGATGCACATGGACCCGCATCTGCTGAACTACGTCGACCGGCGCCGCGGCAAGGGCCCCCGCCTGGTCCCCGGCCTCTGCCTGGCGATCGAGCCGATGGTGTCGCTGGGCACGCCGAAGACGCGGGTGCTGGAGGACGAGTGGACGGTCATCACGACCGACGGCACCTGGTCCTCGCACTGGGAGCACTCCGTCGCCCTCACCGAGCAGGGCCCGCTGGTGCTGACCGCGCCCGACGGGGGCAAGGCGAAGCTCGCCGAGTACGGCATCACGGCCGCCCCCGATCCGCTGGCATGACGATCACCACCGTGGGGCAGACTTCCTCGTTTCGCCTTTCCGGGTGTGCTGACGTAGACTGACTCGTCGGCTCTTGTGCACCCGCATGCCTGCATGCTCACCAACGGTGCACGACAGAGTCGATCAAGGTAGTCGATTCGAAGGGCGAAGCGTGGCCAAGAAGCAAGGTGCCATCGAGATCGAGGGCACTGTCGTCGAGTCTCTGCCGAACGCCATGTTCAAGGTCGAGCTCCAGAACGGCCACCAGGTCCTGGCACACATCAGCGGCAAGATGCGTATGCACTACATCCGCATCCTCCCTGACGACCGGGTCGTGGTGGAGCTGTCTCCGTACGACCTGACGCGTGGCCGGATCGTCTACCGCTACAAGTAGATCCCTCTGACTCGGAGAACCTCAATCCCATGAAGGTCAAGCCGAGCGTCAAGAAGATCTGCGACAAGTGCAGGGTGATCCGCCGTCACGGCCGGGTCATGGTCATCTGCGACAACCCGCGCCACAAGCAGCGCCAGGGCTGACGCACGACCGTAACCCTCTGCACCTCCACCGCAGAGATTCGCGCGACGCGAGCTGAATTTGTTCATACGCAGAGCCCGGACGAGCAGTCGTCCGACACCCCCGGTTCGGAGGCCGGGGACCTTGTCCGTACCTGATACGGCGGCTGGGAACCGGTTCTGCGGAAGACCTCCGAAGATCACCAGGAGCCATTGAATGGCACGCGTTTCCGGTGTCGACATCCCGCGCGACAAGCGCGTGGAGGTCGCTCTCACCTATGTGTTCGGCATCGGCCGGACCCTCTCGAAGCAGACGCTGGCCGCCACCGGCGTCGACCCGAACACTCGCGTCCGCGACCTCTCCGAGGAGCAGCTCGTCGCGATCCGTGAGTACGTCGACAACAACATCAAGACCGAGGGTGACCTCCGTCGCGAGATCCAGGCCGACATCCGCCGCAAGGTCGAGATCGGCTGCTACCAGGGTCTGCGGCACCGCCGCGGTCTGCCCGTCCGCGGTCAGCGCACCAGCACCAACGCCCGCACCCGCAAGGGCCCGCGTCGCGCCATCGCCGGCAAGAAGAAGCCCGGCAAGAAGTAGTCCGCAGCGGACACCCTGTCCACGGTCTTCGCTGTAGGACCGACCACCTCCCGTAGGAGTTAGTAGATGCCCCCCAAGGGACGTCAGGGCGCTGCCAAGAAGGTGCGCCGCAAGGAAAAGAAGAACGTCGCTCACGGCCACGCGCACATCAAGAGCACGTTCAACAACACGATCGTCTCCATCACGGACCCGTCCGGCAACGTGATCTCCTGGGCCTCCGCCGGCCACGTCGGCTTCAAGGGCTCCCGGAAGTCCACGCCGTTCGCCGCGCAGATGGCCGCCGAGTCGGCCGCCCGCCGCGCCCAGGAGCACGGCATGCGCAAGGTCGACGTGTTCGTGAAGGGTCCGGGTTCCGGTCGTGAGACCGCGATCCGTTCCCTCCAGGCCACGGGCCTCGAGGTCGGCTCCATCCAGGACGTCACCCCGACCCCGCACAACGGCTGCCGCCCGCCGAAGCGCCGCCGCGTCTGACGCACGGCGTCTCGGCATCCCCGCACCGCCGGTTCCGGCGCGCGGGGCGCCCAGGGCATTCGGGCGGTACGGCTCCTTCGGGTCGTGCCGCCCGTACCCTTGCAGTACCCGCACTTCTCACGGGTGCGGTTTCCGTCGGACGTCATATAGCGGGCGTCCACGAATGAAGGATCTGATCCACACATGCTGATCGCTCAGCGTCCCTCGTTGACCGAAGAGGTCGTCGACGAGTTCCGCTCCCGGTTCGTGATCGAGCCGCTGGAGCCGGGCTTCGGCTACACCCTCGGCAACTCCCTCCGCCGTACCCTCCTCTCCTCGATCCCGGGTGCCGCCGTCACCTCCATCCGGATCGACGGCGTGCTGCACGAGTTCACCACCGTGCCGGGCGTCAAGGAGGACGTGACCGACCTGATCCTCAACATCAAGCAGCTGGTCGTCTCCTCGGAGCACGACGAGCCGGTCGTGATGTACCTGCGCAAGCAGGGCCCGGGTCTGGTCACCGCCGCCGACATCGCGCCCCCGGCCGGTGTCGAGGTGCACAACCCCGACCTCGTCCTCGCCACGCTGAACAGCAAGGGCAAGCTGGAGATGGAGCTGACCGTCGAGCGCGGTCGCGGCTACGTCTCCGCCGTGCAGAACAAGCAGGTGGGCCAGGAGATCGGCCGTATCCCGGTCGACTCCATCTACTCGCCGGTTCTCAAGGTCACCTACAAGGTCGAGGCGACCCGAGTCGAGCAGCGCACCGACTTCGACAAGCTGATCGTCGACGTCGAGACCAAGCAGGCGATGCGTCCCCGTGACGCCATGGCCTCCGCCGGCAAGACCCTGGTCGAGCTGTTCGGCCTCGCCCGTGAGCTGAACATCGACGCCGAGGGCATCGACATGGGTCCGTCCCCGACGGACGCCGCTCTCGCCGCCGACCTGGCGCTGCCGATCGAGGAGCTGGAGCTCACGGTCCGCTCCTACAACTGCCTCAAGCGTGAGGGCATCCACTCCGTGGGTGAGCTGGTCGCGCGCTCCGAGGCCGACCTGCTGGACATCCGCAACTTCGGTGCGAAGTCCATCGACGAGGTCAAGGCGAAGCTGGCCGGCATGGGCCTGGCCCTGAAGGACAGCCCGCCCGGATTCGACCCGACCGCCGCCGCCGACGCCTTCGGCGCCGACGACGACGCGGACGCCGGGTTCGTCGAGACCGAGCAGTACTGACCGCTCGGGACCGACGGTCCCCTTTCCGGAGGCGGCCCCGCGGGGACGCCTCCGGATCTCCGACAGACAACCGTCTGCTCGGATACTGACTCCGGTACCTGACACGGCCGGGGCAGAGACACAGGAGAATCACCATGCCGAAGCCCACCAAGGGTGCCCGTCTGGGCGGCAGCGCCGCGCACGAGAAGCTCCTCCTCGCCAACCTGGCGAAGAGCCTGTTCGAGCACGGCAAGATCACGACCACCGAGGCGAAGGCCCGTCGCCTGCGCCCGTACGCGGAGCGTCTGATCACCAAGGCGAAGAAGGGCGACCTTCACAACCGCCGTCAGGTGCTCCAGGTCATCACGGACAAGAGCGTCGTCCACACGCTCTTCACCGAGATCGGCCCGCGCTACGAGAACCGTCCCGGTGGCTACACCCGCATCACCAAGATCGGCAACCGTCGTGGCGACAACGCGCCCATGGCGGTCATCGAGCTGGTCGAGGCGCTGACGGTGCAGCAGAAGGCCGTGGGCGAGGCCGAGGCCGCCACCAAGCGTGCGGTGAAGGAGGCCGAGGAGGCCAAGGCCGAGGAGACCAAGGCCGAGGACACCCAGGCCGAGGAGACCGAGGCTCCGGCCGAGGAGTCCAAGGACGCCTGAGGCTCCGCCTGACGTGAAGCGGGTCCGCCCTTCGGGGCGGGCCCGCTTTCGCGTACCTGAGAGGATTTCCGTGTGAGTGACGAAGTACAGCCCGGGTACGTCCGTGTCCGCCTCGACCTGTCCTACGACGGCACCGACTTCTCCGGCTGGGCCAAGCAGGCCGGCGGGCGGCGGACCGTGCAGGGGGAGATCGAGGACGCGCTGCGTACGGTGACCCGGTCCCGTGAGACGTACGAGCTGACCGTCGCCGGACGCACCGACGCCGGTGTGCACGCGCGCGGCCAGGTGGCCCATGTGGACCTGCCCGCGGAGGTCTGGCGCGAGCACCACGAGAAGCTGCTGAAGCGGCTCGCGGGCAGGCTGCCGAGGGATGTGCGCGTCTGGGCGCTGAGGGAGGCCCCGGCGGGGTTCGACGCCCGGTTCTCGGCGATCTGGCGCCGCTATGCCTACCGCGTCACCGACAACCCCGGCGGTGTCGATCCGCTGCTGCGGGGCCATGTGCTGTGGCACGACTGGCCGCTGGACGTGGACGCCATGAACGAGGCCGCGCGGGGGCTGCTCGGGGAGCACGACTTCGCCGCGTACTGCAAGAAGCGGGAGGGCGCCACCACCATCCGCACCCTCCAGGAGCTGAGCCTGGAGCGCGGCGCGGACGGGATCATCACCGCGACGGTGCGGGCCGACGCCTTCTGCCACAACATGGTGCGCTCGCTGATCGGGGCGCTGCTGTTCGTGGGGGACGGGCACCGCGGCCCGGAGTGGCCGGCGAAGGTGCTGGCCGCGGGGGTCCGGGACTCGGCCGTGCATGTCGTACGGCCGCACGGGCTGACGCTGGAGGAGGTCGGCTACCCCGCCGACGAGCTGCTCGCCGCCCGCAGCCGTGAGGCGCGGAACAAGCGGACACTGCCGTCGGCGGGATGCTGCTGACCGGCGGGGGCTACTGGTTCGCCGCCGCCGAGGCCTGGACCTCGCCGCGGCGGCGGATCTGCCGGAAGGCGAAGTCGGCGAGGTCGTTGCCGGTGCGCATGACCTCGGTGTCCGTCTTCGTGACGTCCTTGCCGGAGGTGAAGCCGGTGAGGGTGAAGTAGGCGTAGCGGCCGTAGGAGTTGGTGGTCGAGAAGCAGACGGCGCCGTTGCAGAAGTTCTTCACGCCCTTGCCGGTGAGGGCCTTCACGATGCTCTTGTTGTCGGCCTGCTTCTTGGCGGCCTGGGCCTGCGCCTCGGTGTCGAAGACGGCGATGCCGACGGTGGAGGCGATGCCGTCGACGGTGTAGGAGGCGCGCATCACGAGGGTGCAGCCGTTGGCGGTGAGCACCTTCGGCAGGGTGCCGGCGGTGGCCGTCGCGCAGGACTTCTGGGAGTCCGTCGGGCCCTTCTGGTAGACGGTCGAGCCCACGGTGAGACGGGTGCCGGGGAAGAGGCCGTCGGGGGTGAGGGGCGCGGTGTCCTTCTGCTTCGTGGAGACGAAGTCCTTCGGGTCCAGCGGCGGAGGCGCCGTGGTCGGCTCGAAGGAGGGCGCCGTCGGGGTGGGGCTCGGCAGGGTGGCCGACGGCAGGGCGTTCACGTCGTCGTCGCTGCCGTTGGCGGAGACGACCGCCGTCGCGACGGCGGCGCCTATCGCGACGGTGGCCAGTGCGCCGCCCCCGATGAAGAACACCCGGCGCCGCTTGGCGCGCGCCTCCGACGCCTCGGCGAGCGCGGCCCAGTCCGGGGTGTCGGCGGTGCCGCCGGCGTTCCACTGCTGCTCGGATTGCGGTTTCCAGGGATCCCACTGGGGCTGTTGAGGTCCCCCCTGCCCAAAGCTCATGGGGCGCATCTTAGACGGGGACGGGAGTGGTCCAGGGCGGTACCGCTCACCGTCCCCGGCGGTTCCGCTCGGGGTCCGCGGCGGTACCGTGCGTGATGGCCGGGGCGTTCCCGGCGTGATCGTCGGCGGTCCCGCGGGTGATCGGCTCCGGGACTGTGTGTGGTCCGCGCCGGTCCCGTTTTGACCCGTCCGGGCGGCCTGGGTATCCTGCTTGTTCGTTGTGTATTGGCTTGCTCATTCTCACGGGACGGGCCCTTACACCGGTCCACCGGGCCGATGACCAGCGATCCCACGCATGCGGTTTGCGTCGCCGCCGTGGGTACAAGGCTGTCGTGATCGTTTCGGTGACCTTGTCTAGGACCATTCACTCGAAGCGAAGGCTACGAACCGTGCGTACGTACAGCCCCAAGCCCGGCGATGTGACGCGCCAGTGGCACGTCATCGACGCTCAGGACGTTGTCCTGGGTCGTCTCGCCACCACTGCTGCCACGCTCCTCCGGGGCAAGCACAAGCCGATCTACGCGCCGCACGTCGACGCTGGTGACTTCGTCATCATCATCAACGCCGACAAGGTGCACCTCTCCGGCAACAAGCGGACCCAGAAGATGGCGTACCGCCACTCCGGCTACCCGGGTGGTCTGCGCTCCGTCCGTTACGACGAGCTGCTCGAGAAGAACCCCGAGAAGGCCATCGAGAAGGCCGTCAAGGGCATGCTCCCCAAGAACTCCCTGGGCCGTCAGATGCTCTCGAAGCTGAAGGTCTACAAGGGTGACCAGCACCCGCACGCCGCCCAGCAGCCGGTGCCGTTCGAGATCACCCAGGTCGCGCAGTAAGTCCGGCCACCCCCTAAGACTGAAGAGAATCTGAGGAGAATCGTGGCCGAGACCACTGCCGAGCAGCCGCTCGAAGAGCTTGACATCGACAGCTACACCACCGAGTCCGAGGTCCCCGTCGAGGGCGAGTACACCTCGGAGTCCCTGGCCTCCCGCTTCGGCGAGCCCCAGCCGGCCGCCGGCCTGGGCCGCCGCAAGGAGGCCATCGCCCGTGTCCGGATCGTCCCGGGCACCGGCAAGTGGAAGATCAACGGTCGCACCCTCGAGGACTACTTCCCGAACAAGGTGCACCAGCAGGAAGTCAACGAGCCGTTCAAGGTCCTGGAGCTCGAGGGCCGTTACGACGTCATCGCCCGGATCTCCGGCGGCGGCGTCTCCGGCCAGGCCGGTGCCCTCCGCCTCGGCGTGGCCCGCGCGCTGAACGAGGCCGACGTGGACAACAACCGCGGCCCGCTGAAGAAGGCCGGCTTCCTGCGCCGCGACGACCGTGCGGTCGAGCGGAAGAAGGCCGGTCTGAAGAAGGCCCGCAAGGCCCCGCAGTACAGCAAGCGCTAAGCTTCGCTGCCTCTGCACGAACCGCCCCGGCGGCACGCCAAGTGCTGTCGGGGCGTTCGTTTATCACGGGTGTAAGGCGTATAACGGCACAAGACGTTCAAAGGCTTGTGTGATGGGATGCCGCCGCGCCTTTTGTACGACATGACGCTTCCTCAGGAGGACACGTGGGACGACTCTTCGGCACGGACGGCGTGCGCGGTGTCGCCAACGCGGATCTGACGGCCGAGATGGCACTCGGTCTGTCCGTCGCGGCGGCGCACGTACTGGCCGAGGCGGGCACCTTCGCGGGCCACAGGCCGACCGCAGTGGTCGGGCGTGACCCGCGTGCGTCCGGGGAGTTCCTGGAGGCGGCCGTGGTGGCCGGCCTCGCCAGCGCCGGCGTGGACGTGCTGAGGGTCGGCGTGCTGCCGACGCCCGCCGTCGCCTATCTCACCGGCGCGCTCGGCGCGGACCTCGGTGTGATGCTGTCCGCGAGCCACAACGCGATGCCGGACAACGGCATCAAGTTCTTCGCGCGCGGGGGTCACAAGCTCGCCGACGAGCTGGAGGACCGTATCGAGGCGGTCTACGACAGCCACCGGCACGGCGAGCCCTGGGACCGGCCGACCGGTGCGGGCGTGGGCCGGGTCCGCGAGTACAAGGAGGGCTTCGACAAGTACGTCGCCCACCTCGTCGGTGTGCTGCCGAACCGGCTCGACGGGCTGAAGATCGTCCTGGACGAGGCGCACGGCGCCGCCGCCCGGGTCTCCCCGGAGGCGTTCGCGCGGGCCGGCGCCGAGGTGATCACGATCGGCGCGGAGCCCGACGGTCTCAACATCAACGACGGCTGCGGCTCCACCCACCTCGACCTGCTGAAGGCGGCCGTGGTGCAGCACGGCGCCGCGTTCGGCATCGCCCACGACGGCGACGCCGACCGCTGTCTCGCCGTGGACCACACCGGTGAGGAGGTCGACGGCGATCAGATCCTCGCGGTGCTGGCCCTCGCCATGCGGGAGCGGGGCGCGCTGCGCTCCGACACCGTCGTCGCCACCGTCATGTCCAACCTGGGCTTCAAGCTGGCGCTGGAACGGGAGGGTCTGAAGCTCGTCCAGACCTCCGTCGGTGACCGCTATGTACTGGAGTCGATGAAGGAGCACGGCTACGCCCTCGGCGGCGAGCAGTCCGGGCATGTGATCATCCTCGACCATGCGACGACCGGCGACGGCACGCTGACCGGTCTGATGCTCGCGGCGCGGGTCGCGGAGACCGGCAAGTCGCTGCGCGAGCTGGCCTCGGTGATGGACCGGCTGCCGCAGGTGCTGATCAACGTGCCCGACGTGGACAAGTCCCGGGTGCACACCTCCGCCGACGTCACGTCGGCCGTCGCCGACGCCGAGCGCGAGCTGGGGGAGACCGGCCGGGTGCTGCTGCGGCCCTCGGGCACCGAGCCGCTGGTGCGGGTGATGGTCGAGGCGGCCGACATCGAGCAGGCCCGGTCGGTGGCCGGGCGGCTGGCGGACGTGGTGAAGTCCGCGCTCGGCTAGCTCTGCGACACTGCGGGCGGGGCGGAGAGGGCCGAGGCCGTGCGGCGCTCTCCGCCCCGCCCGTCGTCGTGCGCGACCGGGCGTCCATCCGGAGGGACGGGCGGTACAGGGAGTGGCGGCAGCCGGGCTGTCTCGTACGACCCTGTTTTTCGGGTCCATGGACTCATCGAGGAACCTCGCACCCGCCGCCCGCCCCCTGAGCCGCCGCACCACGCTCGCCGGGCTCGTCGCGGGCACCGCGCGGCGCCGCCGCCCTCGCGGGCGCACCGGCCGCTTCCGCCACGCCCGCCGCGTCGCCGACCCCCGGCGGTCTCAGAGTTTGCGCAGCCGCAGCCGCTGCACCTTGTGGTCCGGGCCCTTGCGCAGCACGAGGGTGGCGCGGCCCCGGGTGGGGGCGATGTTCTCGATCAGGTTCGGCTTGTTGATCGTCCGCCACAGCCCGCGCGCGTAGTCGAGGGCCTCCTCCTCGGAGACCTGGGTGTACTTGCGGAAGTACGAGTCGGGGTTCTGGAAGGCGGTCTGGCGCAGCTTCTTGAACCGGTCGAGGTACCAGCGCTCGATGTCCTCGGCGCTCGCGTCGACGTACACGCTGAAGTCGAAGTAGTCGGCGAGGCCGACGCGGGTGCGGCCGTCCTTGCCGGGCAGGGCGGGCTGCAGGACGTTCAGGCCCTCGACGATCAGTATGTCGGGGCGGCGCACGACGAGCTTCTCGCCGGGGACGATGTCGTAGATCAGGTGGGAGTAGACGGGGGCGGTCACCTCGTCCTTGCCGGCCTTGATGTCGGCGACGAACCGGGTCAGGGCGCGGCGGTCGTACGACTCGGGGAAGCCCTTGCGGGACATCAGGCCGCGGGCCTGGAGTTCCTTGGTCGGCAGCAGGAAGCCGTCGGTGGTGACCAGCTCGACGCGGGGGTGTTCGGGCCACCGGGACAGCAGCGCCCGCAGCAGCCGGGCGACGGTGGACTTGCCGACGGCGACCGAGCCGGCGACACCGATCACGAACGGCGTCCCGGACTGGGAGCCCTGCTCGCCGAGGAAGGTGTTCAGCGCGCTGCGCAGTCCGTCGGTGGCGCCGACGTAGAGGTTGAGCAGCCGGGACAGCGGCAGATAGATGTCCCGTACCTCGTCGAGGTCGATGACGTCACCGAGGCCGCGCAGCCGCTCGACCTCTTCCGCGGTGAGCGGCAGCGGCGTCTTGTCGCGCAGCGCGCTCCACTCGGCGCGGGTGAGGTCGACGTAGGGAGTCGCCTCCGGCCGCTGCCGGTGGGCGCTCCGGGATGTCGAGGAGACCGGAGAGATCACATTCCATTGTTAACGGAGTTCGAACGGACGCGGGGGTGGGGTGCGTCACGCCGCCCGTACGCGGGCCGACGGGACGCACCCCGTGCCGGTCAGCCGAGCTTGGCGACCTGGGAGTCGAGGACCGCGGTGGGGAACGTGTAGTCCTTGCCGGAGAGCATGGCGCCCACGTTGATGGTCGGGAAGAAGACCACGGTGGCGCCCTTGCGGACGACGACGTGGTGCGCCGTGCCGGAGACGCCGTCACCGAGGTCGAGGGTGACGTCGACGGCGAGCGCCTCGTCGCCGGCCTTCGGCGCGGTGCCCACGGCCACCTTGGTGACCTTGAGGGGCTCGTCGGTCTCGGTGTGGGTGTAGCCGCCGGCGCACTTCTGCGCGGCCGCGGTGATGTCCTTCAGGACCTGCTCGGCGCCGCCGTCGCTGTAGGAGGCGAGCGTGAACACGGACTCCGCCAGATCGAGGGAGGCGTACATCTGCTCCTCCTCGGTCGCGCCGGCGGCCTTCTTCGGGGCGTCCTCCCACTTGCGCTTCGCGGAGGCGACGGGCTTGCCGACGTAGGTGCCGGCCTGGAGGCGGGCGAGCGGGGTGCAGTCCGCCTTGTCCGACTTGACCTGCTCCGGAGAGACGTCGTCGTCCTTGTCCAGCTTCACGGTGATCTTGCCGCTCTTGACGTCGGCCTGGGTCAACAGGGCCTTCTCCAGCTCGGCGGCGGTCAGCGGCTTCGCGGCGGCCGGGGCGGCGGAGGCCGAGGGGGTGGCCTCGGCGGACTTGGTGGTGCCGGCGCCCTTGGCCTTGTCGTCGCCGTCGGAGTCGCCGCCACAGGCGGTGGCCAGCAGCGCGAGGGTGGCCGCGGAGGCGGCGAGGGCGGTACGGCGGACAGCGGTGCGCTTCACGTGGGTGTTTCTTTCTCTCAGGCCGCGGCTGTGGACAGTTGCCGCGGTGTGCTGGAGCAGCATAGGTGCGCCCTTCGCACTCCAGATCGATCAGTTGCGAGATCGTTGTGCTGAGCACGAAGTCGGCCCAGGGCCGGCGGTGCGGTGATCACGCGTACCGACGCGCGCACGCCGATCCGGGGCGCGAACCGAGGGGATGCCGTCAGTCGGTCGGCGCGGCGCCTGCCGGAGCGATCTGTTCCCAGGAGGTGCCGCAGACGCCGCTGCACGCGCTGGTCTCGGCCGTGCCGGCCACACCTCCGTCGGTCTGAACCACCAGGTCCGTCCGCGCCGGGTGGCCGACCCGGGCGCGGTCTCCGTGATCTCTGCGACGCCGCCGTCGGTCTGCACGACCACCAGCCCGAGGCGCCTGGTAGCGCACGAGCGTCCGCCGTCGGATGGCCGGCCTGATGGAGCGGCTCGACGCGTCGAGCCGGTTCGAGGCGGGGTTCGAGGCGGCCCGGCATGGGTGGCCCTGACGGTCCCGGTCCGCTACGGCGCCCGGTGGAGATGTCGTAGGGATCGTGGACGGTCGTCCGCCCGGTCGTCCTCCGGTCGGGGTGATTTGTCCAAGGCGGACGCTCTCGACGGGCTGGGGGTTCCATTCCCGTCCGATGGTCATGTCATCGTTGTGCCTTACAGTCAAGCCGCAGTCGACACCGAACGGGGGACGCATGACCCAGACCGACGACAGAGGACTGACCGACACTCGCGCTCTGCGCGAGAGTGAGGAGGCGCATGCCGCTGCGATCGCTCAGGTGCCGAAGTCCCGGGAAGGTGCCGGTGGTCATGGTCAGCGACTGGCGGCGCTCGACGGGCTCCGGTTCTTCGCGGCCGTGGCTGTCGTCCTGTTCCACTTCGTCGGGCAGACACCGCAGGTGATGGAGCAGGTCTGGGGGCGCCCGTATCAGGAGGTCTTCCCCGAATGGCACGCCTACTTCGCCTACGGGCGGCTGGGCGTGGAACTGTTCTTCCTGATCAGCGGCTTCGTCATCTGCATGAGTGCCTGGGGGCGCAGCCCGCGGCACTTCTTCATCTCGCGGGTCACCCGGCTCTACCCGATGTACTGGATCGGGATTGCCGTGTCGGCGTGCGTGATCTATCTGGTCGGCAGTCCGTTCGGCCGGCCGAACCCCCGCGTGATCTTCGCGAACCTCACCATGCTGCAGAGGCCCCTCGGGGTGGACAACCTCGACGCGGTGTACTGGACGCTCTGGCCGGAGCTGTGCTTCTACCTCACCTTCGCGGTCGTCGTCTGGAAGGGGCTGACCTACCAGCGCGTGGTGATCTTCTGCGGCGTGTGGACGGTCGCCGCGGTTCTCGCGCCCGCCGCCCACCTGCCCCTGCTGACGGTGCTCGTCAACCCCACCTCGGCCCCCTACTTCATCGCAGGTATGGCCTTCTACCTGATGCACCGGTACCGGTCGACGCCGCTGCTGTGGGGCATCGTCGTCATGTCGTGGCTGCTGGCCCTGCACTTTCTGCTGGCACCCCACGGCGGGCGCAACAACTGGGAGACCTGGGCGCCCTGGCGCGGCTGGCTCGTCCTGGTGATCACCCTCTTCTTCGTGATGATCGCCGCCATCGCGCTCGGCTGGACCAGCCGCATCCGCTGGCGCTGGCTGAGCGTCGCCGGGACGATGACCTTCCCTCTGTACCTGCTGCACGACGTCGTCGGGCTCACCGTCCTGCACCACTACCGCGACACCTCGAACCCGTGGCTCCTGGTCGGCGTCACGGCCGCCTCCCTGGTGGTGTTCTCCTACGTCGTGCACCGGCTCGTCGAGCGCCCGATGGCCACGGCCATGCGACGGTGGCTGAACACGGCCAAGTTCGGCCTGGAGACGCCGGAACTGCGCAGGCGGATCCGCCGCTGACGGCTCCCGGGAGGGCTGCGGGGCGTGGCCGCACGGCAGGGGCGGACCGGGTGTTCCGGTACGAAATGGACGGCTGCCGTCCGCCCTTGTCTGGCCGTCAGGACCCCGCTGGATGCGGTTCGTCTCGTACGGCGGCATTCGTATCGCCGTGGGAATTTCCGAATTCGGGCACGCGAAGGGCTTTTCCGGCGGGCGCCGGGCCGTAGGCTGCCGCGCATGTGCGGAATCGTGGGTTATGTGGGGTCCCAGTCGGCGCTCGAGGTCGTGACGGCCGGGCTGAAGCGGCTGGAGTACCGGGGATACGACTCGGCGGGCGTCGCCGTGCTCGCGGACGGCGGACTGGCCGCCGCGAAGAAGGCCGGCAAGCTCGTCAACCTGGAGAAGGAGCTGACCGAGCGTCCGCTGCCGACGGGCACGACCGGCATCGGACACACCCGGTGGGCCACGCACGGCGGGCCGACCGACGCCAACGCCCATCCGCACCTCGACAACGCCGGGCGCGTGGCCGTCGTGCACAACGGCATCATCGAGAACTTCGCCTCCCTCCGTGCCGAGCTGGCCGAACGCGGGCACGAGCTGGCCTCCGAGACCGACACCGAGGTCGTCGCCCATCTGCTCGCGGAGGAGTTCTCCGCCACCGCCGACCTCGCGGAGGCGATGCGGCTGGTGTGCCGACGGCTGGAGGGCGCGTTCACACTGGTCGCGGTGCATGCCGACGAGCCGGACGTGGTCGTCGGCGCGCGGCGCAACTCGCCGCTGGTGGTGGGCGTCGGCGAGGGCGAGGCCTTCCTCGCCTCGGACGTCGCCGCGTTCATCGCGCACACGCGGTCCGCGATCGAGCTGGGCCAGGACCAGGTGGTGGAGCTGCGCCGGGACGGCGTCACCGTGACCGGGTTCGACGGCAGCCCCGCCGAGGTGCGGTCGTACCACGTCGACTGGGACGCCTCGGCCGCCGAGAAGGGCGGCTACGACTACTTCATGCTCAAGGAGATCGCCGAGCAGCCCAAGGCGGTCGCCGACACCCTGCGCGGCCGGATCGACGCCTCCGGCTCGCTCACCCTCGACGAGGTGCGTATCGCGCCCGAGGTGCTGCGCGAGGTCGACAAGGTCGTCATCGTCGCCTGCGGTACGGCCTTCCACGCCGGGCTGATCGCCAAGTACGCCATCGAGCACTGGACCCGCGTCCCCTGCGAGGTGGAGCTGGCCAGCGAGTTCCGCTACCGCGACCCGATCCTCGACCAGCAGACCCTGGTCATCGCCATCTCGCAGTCCGGCGAGACGATGGACACGCTGATGGCGCTGCGGCACGCCCGCGAGCAGGGCGCGAAGGTGCTGGCGATCTGCAACACCAACGGTTCGACCATCCCGCGCGAGTCCGACGCCGTGCTGTACACGCACGCCGGGCCGGAGGTCGCGGTCGCCTCCACCAAGGCGTTCCTCACCCAGCTCGTCGCCTGCTATCTGGTCGCGCTGTACCTGGGGCAGGTGCGCGGCACCAAGTGGGGCGACGAGATCCGCGCCGTCATCCGGGACCTGGCGCAGATCTCCGGTGAGGTCGAGCAGGTGCTGGAGACCATGGAGCCGGTGCGGGAGCTGGCGCGTTCCCTCGCCGGCAAGAACACCGTGCTCTTTCTCGGCCGCCATGTCGGGTACCCGGTGGCCCTGGAAGGCGCGCTCAAGCTGAAGGAGCTGGCGTACATGCACGCCGAGGGCTTCGCGGCGGGCGAGCTGAAGCACGGGCCGATCGCGCTGATCGAGGAGGATCTGCCGGTGGTGGTCGTGGTGCCGTCGCCGCGCGGGCGTTCCGTCCTGCACGACAAGATCGTCTCCAACATCCAGGAGATCCGGGCTCGCGGCGCGCGCACCATCGTCATCGCCGAGGAGGGCGACGAGGCCGTGGAGCCGTACGCCGACCATCTGATCCGGATTCCCGTCACACCGGTGCTGTTGCAGCCGCTGGTGGCCACCGTGCCCTTGCAGGTGTTCGCCTGCGAGCTGGCGACGGCCCGCGGCAACGAGGTGGACCAGCCGCGGAACCTCGCCAAGTCCGTGACGGTGGAATGAGCCCATGACCGCGTTCTGTTGCGCAGCCGCCCCGCGGTGTCCCGGTACCAGTGCTGGGCGTAGTTGTCCTCGTCACACGTCCACCGCCCGATGACGGCGCCGTTCGAGGTGCTGCCCCGTACGGTGTGAGACACAGGGACTTGTTCGGGGTGTGGATCATCTGTGGGGAAGCGGCCGCGGAAGCGGGGCCGGCCTGAACAAGCGCGAACCTGGCGAAAGCCGCGAGAGCGGCACTGCCAGCCGCTGCGCGGCGAGCCGTTTTTCAAGATCTGCTCCGGTGTGCGTGTCGCTCGATCGGTCGAACAGCCCACCACTGTGTCCGTCCGGAGTTGCTGACGCCCGTCTCGATCTGGTCGTGATCTGTCCTCGGGAAACCCTTTCCTGTGGCGGGTTTGGAGATTCCCTCCGTGCTGGAGAAGAGATGGTCGGGTTGGGTTTGCATGCCACTGTGCTGAAATGCCCGTTCCGGGCGGGCGATCTGCCTTCGCGGCTGTGGGCGTCGGCCGGTGGGTTTCGAGCACTGTCGGCCGACGGCCGCGTCCGGCCGTGCAGACCATAGGGTGCTCGCCATGAGCATCATCGGCGTCGGGATCGACGTGGCCGAGATCTCCCGGTTCGGGGAGTCGCTGGAGCGGACGCCGCAGCTGGCGCGGCGGCTGTTCGTGGAGCGCGAGTTGCTGCTGCCCAGCGGCGAGCGGCGCGGCATCGCCTCGCTCGCCGCACGGTTCGCCGCGAAGGAGGCGCTCGCCAAGGCACTCGGCGCGCCCGGCGGGCTGCACTGGACCGACGCCGAGGTGTACGTCGAGGACAGCGGGCGGCCCCGGCTGCGGGTCACCGGCACGGTCGCCGCGCGGGCCGCCGAACTCGGCGTGCGGTCCTGGCACGTGTCGCTCAGTCATGACGCCGGGGTCGCCTCGGCGGTGGTGATCGCCGAGGGCTGACGGCAGACTCGACGGCATGCGTACCGCATACACCGTCGAGACGGTCAGGACAGCCGAACGGGAACTGATGGCGCGGCTCCCCGAGGGCGCGCTGATGCAACGGGCCGCCGCCGGGCTCGCCGCCGCCTGCGCCGGACTGCTCGGCCGGGTCTACGGCAGCCGGATCGTGCTGCTCGTCGGCAGCGGCGACAACGGCGGCGACGCCCTGTACGCCGGGGCCCGGCTCGCGCGGCGCGGCGCCGGAGTGACGGCCGTTCTGCTGAACCCGGACCGGGCCCACGCGGGCGGCCTCGCGGCGCTGCGGCGGGCCGGCGGGACCGTCACCGACGCCGGGCAGGGGGAGGCCGCCGTCGAGCGGGCCGACCTCGTCGTCGACGGGATCGTCGGCATCGGCGGCAAGGGCGGGCTGCGCGCCGAGGCCGTGCCGCTGGCCGCCGCCGCGCGGCGGGCACGGGCCGCCGTCGTCGCCGTGGACCTGCCCAGCGGCGTCGACGCGGACACCGGCGAGGTGCGGGGCGCGGCCGTGCGCGCCGACCTCACCGTCACGTTCGGCACGCACAAACCGGCGCTGCTCGTCGACCCGGCGCGGGAGTTCGCCGGGACGGTACGGCTCGTCGACATCGGGCTGGCGCTGCGGCACAGGACACCCGAACTGGAGGCGCCGCAGCACGCGGACGTGGCGCGGCTGCTGCCGGCGCCGGGTGCGGAGTGCGACAAGTACCGGCGGGGCGTCGTCGGCATCGCCGCCGGGTCCGCGCGCTACCCCGGCGCGGCCGTCCTCGCCGTGTCGGGGGCGCTGCGCGGCGGGGCGGGGGCCGTGCGGTACGTCGGCCCCGCCAAGGACGCGGTGATCGCCCGCTACCCGGAGACGCTGGTGAGCGACCGCGGGCCGCGGAAGGCGGGGCGTGTGCAGGCCTGGGTGACCGGGCCCGGCGCCGGGGACGACGCGGCGACCGTGGCGGAGGTCGTACGCGAGGAGGTGCCCGTGCTGATCGACGCCGACGGGCTGCGGCTCGCGGAACCGGCGGCGGTACGCGCGCGTACGGCGCCGACACTGCTGACGCCGCACGCGGGGGAGGCGGCGGCGCTGCTCGGGGTGGACCGCGAGGAGGTCGAGTCGGCGCGGCTCACGGCGGTGCGGGAACTCGCGGCGCGGTACGGGGCCGCGGTGCTGCTGAAGGGCTCGACGACGCTGGTCGCCCCCGCCGGGGGGCGGGGAGCGGTGCGGGTCAACGCCACCGGGACGCCGTGGCTGGCCACCGCCGGGAGCGGCGACGTGCTGTCCGGGCTCGCCGGGTCCCTGCTCGCGGCGGGGCTGACCGCGGTGGACGCGGGGAGCTGCGCGGCCTACCTCCACGGCCTCGCCGGCCGGCTCACGGCCCACGGCGCGCCGGTGTCGGCCCAGAACGTGGCCGACGGGATTCCGCAGGCGTGGCGGGACGTGAGCCGGGCGGGCTGACGGCACGAGAGGCGGGCGTCACGGCGGTAAGGGCGGGGGCCTCTGAGAGACTGGGGGCGCGATGAGTGAGACAGCAAGCCGGCCGACCGCCCCGCTGCGGGCCCGCGCCGAGATCGACCTGGCCGCCCTCCGGGCCAACGTGCGCACCCTGCGCGCCCGTACGCCCGGCGCGGCCTTCATGGCCGTCGTGAAGGCCGACGCATACGGTCACGGCGCGCTCCCGTGCGCCCGCGCCGCGATCGAGGCCGGCGCCGGCTGGGTCGGCACCGCCACCCCCGAGGAGGCCCTCGCGGTACGGGCGGACGCGGGCGTCCCCGACGACGTACGCGTCATGTGCTGGCTGTGGACACCGGGCGGCCCCTGGCGCGAGGCCATCGACGCCGGCATCGACATCTCCGTCAGCGGCCTGTGGGCGCTGCGCGAGCTGACCGCCGCCGCCCGTGGCGCCGCCCGCCCCGCGCGCGTGCAGCTGAAGGCCGACACCGGTCTCGGCCGCAACGGCTGCCAGCCCGGCGACTGGTCCGACCTCGTCGCCGAGGCCCTGCGCGCCCAGGAGGAGGGGCTGCTCACCGTCACCGGAGTGTGGTCGCACTTCGCGTGCGCCGACGAGCCCGGGCACCCCTCGATCGCCGCCCAGCTCGCCGTCTTCCGCGAGATGACGGCGTACGCCGAGCAGCAGGGCGTGCGCCCCGAGGTGCGGCACATCGCCAACTCGCCGGCCGCGCTGACCCTGCCCGAGACCCACTTCGACCTGGTCCGCCCCGGCATCGCCATGTACGGCCTGTCGCCCAGCCCCGACCTCGGCACCCCCGCCGACTTCGGGCTGCGCCCGGTGATGACGCTGTCCGCGTCCCTCGCCCTGGTCAAGCATGTGCCCGGCGGCCACGGCGTCTCGTACGGCCACCACTACGTCACCGCCGGCGAGACCACCCTCGGCCTCGTCCCCGTCGGCTACGGCGACGGCGTCCCGCGGCACGCCTCCGGCACGGCGCCCGTCCTCGTCGACGGCAAGTGGCGTACCGTCGCCGGGCGGATCGCCATGGACCAGTTCGTGGTGGACCTCGGCGGCGACGAACCCGGGCCGGGCACGCAGGCCGTGCTGTTCGGGCCGGGTGACCGAGGGGAGCCCACCGCCGAGGACTGGGCGCAGGCCGCGGGCACCATCGCGTACGAGATCGTCACGCGCATCGGATCGCGCGTCCCCCGCGTCTATACCGACAACGGCGAGGACGGACCGCGGGCCGGGTGACCCCGTGACCCCGTGACCCCGCGGCCCGTTGCCCCGCGGCCCGTTGGATGAAGCACGAACGAATCGGGTAACCGCATTCGGGGCGGTACGGCCGGCAGGACGTCGAAGAGGAGCGGTACGTGAGCGAGAGCAGTGCGGAGGCCGTCACGGCCGCGGCCGTCGCCTCCGTCGCGGCGGCGCCCGGCGGCTGGCGCAGGGCGACGGGGCTCGCCGGTGCCGCCATAGGCGTGATAGCGGCGGGCGCCGCGGCCGGTGTCGCCATCGAGCGGATGACGGTGGGCCGCGGCATGCGCCGCAAGGCCCGGCTCGCCCTGGACTCCGCCGGACCGTACGGCGCGCTGCGCGGCACCCCCGGACGGGCGTACGCCGACGACGGCACCGAGCTGTACTACGAGGTCGACGACGTCGAGCCGGAGGGCGGGACCGCGCCCCGCAGACGCCGCTTGTTCGGCCGCAAGGCGCCGCTGCCCGTCACCGTCGTCTTCAGCCACGGCTACTGCCTCAACCAGGACTCCTGGCACTTCCAGCGCGCCGCTCTGCGCGGCGTCGTCCGCACCGTGTACTGGGACCAGCGCAGCCACGGCCGCTCCGGGCGCGGTGTCGCCCAGGTGCAGGACCGGGCGCCGGTCTCCATCGACCAGCTCGGCCGCGACCTGAAGGCCGTCATCGACGCGGCCGTGCCGGAGGGCCCGATCGTCCTGGTCGGGCACTCCATGGGCGGGATGACGGTGATGGCGCTGGCCGCCGAGCATCCCGAGCTGATCCGTGACCGGGTCGTCGCCACCGCCTTCGTCGGTACGTCCTCCGGGCGGCTCGGCGAGGTCGACTTCGGCCTGCCCGTCGCCGGTGTCAACGCCGTCCGCCGCATCCTGCCGGGCGTGCTCAGCGCGCTGGGCCGGCAGGCCGAGCTGGTGGAGAAGGGGCGCCGCGCCACCGCCGACCTGTTCGCCGGGATCATCAAGCGGTACTCGTTCGCTCAGCGGGACGTCGACCCGGCCGTCGCCCGGTTCGCGGAGCGGATGATCGAGGGCACGCCCATCGACGTGGTCGCCGAGTTCTACCCGGCCTTCACCGACCACGACAAGACGGAGGCGCTGGCCTGCTTCCGGGACATGCCGGTCCTGGTCCTCGCCGGGGTCGGCGACCTCGTCACCCCCAGCGAGCACAGCGAGGCCATCGCCGATCTGCTGCCGGACGCCGAACTCGTCCTCGTCCCGGACGCCGGCCACCTCGTCATGCTGGAACACCCGGAGGTCGTCACCGACCGCCTCGCCGACCTGCTCACCCGCGCGGGAGCCGTCCCCTCAGGGGCTACGGTGGGTGGCTATGGAAGCACCAGCAGCACCGCACCCCGAGGCTGAGATCCAGCTCACCGTCACCTCGCCCGACCAGATGCGGGAGCTGGGCCGCAGACTCGCCGGGCTGCTGCGCGCCGGCGACCTGGTGATGCTCAGCGGGGAACTCGGCGCCGGCAAGACCACCCTCACCCGTGGCCTCGGCGAAGGCCTCGGTGTACGGGGCGCGGTCACCTCCCCGACGTTCGTCATCGCGCGCGTCCACCCGTCCCTGAACGACGGGCCGCCCCTCGTCCACGTCGACGCCTACCGGCTGTCCGGCGGGCTGGACGAGATGGAGGACCTGGACCTGGACGTGTCGCTGCCGGAGTCCGTGGTGGTCGTGGAGTGGGGCGAGGGCAAGGTCGAGGAGCTGACCGAGGACCGGCTCCAGGTCGTCATCCACCGCGCCGTCGGCGACACCACCGACGAGGTGCGCCAGGTCACCCTGACCGGCCTGGGGGAGAGGTGGGCGGCGGCGGGACTGTCGGCGCTGTCGGCCTGAGGGACGCCTCGCTGGGGAGCGGGGCCGGGCCCGGATGTCGTACGGCGGGACGGGCTCCCCTGCGCGGGGCTCGGGCGTCGTACGGCGGGACGGGCTGCCGCGTCGGGCCGTTCCGCGCCGGGGCGGCCCGGCGGATCGTCCCGGCGGCCTGCCTCCGGTTCATCCCGTCCGCCTCGACACCGGCGTTCCGACAGGCTGTCGGGAAAATATTGCGCCCGGCATGTCCGGCGTGGTCACATGGAGGTGCGCTCGTAGTTAGGTCTACCTAAGTACGTCCGCCCCCGAGTCTCAGGAGGCGTCCATGCCGGTCACCGACCAGCCCCAGCCGCACCGCCCGTACGCGCTCACCGGTGTGTCCATGCGGGACCTGCTGGCCTCGTGCGCGGCGGCGGACGCCGTATCGCTGCCGCCCCGGACCCCCGACCCGGGCACCGGCCCGCACCTCACCGGCGCACCGCGCACCGACACCGCCCGCCGCCCCGGCACCCCCCACGGCCGCACAGGGCACCCGAGGGCTGCCTGAGCGCACACCGCACCGCACATGCTGTCGGCCGGTGAGGCACGCGACCGGCGGATGACGGCGGCCTCGCGGCCGAGGTGCGGGCCGCTCAGCGATGACGGCAGCCGTTCGGGCGGCGCGCCGCCCGCTCAGCGGATCACGACGACTTTCCGTCCGATCGTCGCGAACTGCCACATCGCGTCGCCGTCCTCCCGCGACTCACGGATACCGCCCGTACGCGGTGCCGCCTGCGTCTGCGGGGGCGCGGACCCGACGGCCACGCTGAAACCGATGGCCACGCCCTCGACGTTCGCGAACCGTACGACGTGCTCGACGGGGGCGCCGTCGCTGCCGGTGACCTGGTTGGAGCGGGACGTGACGTGATACTCGCCGGGCCACGGATCCACCGTGCCGGGCGTCACCCGGAAGGTGCGCCGCACTTTGTCGCCCTCGCCGACCAGCCAGACCCGGTCGTCGTCCACCGAGTACACCACCCGCTCCCCGCTGCCCGAACCGGCCGGCAGCGCCGTCGGGTTGTTCCGGTCGCGGGGTGCCTTGGACGCGGCGGAGGCGCTCGGCACCGGCTTGCCCGCCAGCTCCGCGGGCACGTTCGTACCGGCCTGCCAGGCGAGGACACCGACCGTGACGAGGGCCGCCGCGGTGAGCCCGGCCACGATCCCGGAGCTGCTGCTTGCCACCGTTGCCCACCTCTGGCTTCGCGTCGTACGTCGTGCCGGGCCCGGCCGTCGCGGCGCGCCCGGCCACGGCGACGGGTCCCGCGCCGACCGTAGCAGCCGGGACCCCCGTGACCGGCCCGTCCGACACGGACCCCGCGGCGCCGTAGGCTGTTTGCGTGCTCTTGCTCGCTCTGGATACCGCCACCCCCGCCGTCACCGTCGCCCTGCACGACGGCACGGACGTCATCGCCTCCACGAGCCAGGTGGACGCCCGCCGGCACGGCGAGCTGCTGCTGCCGGCCGTGGACCGCGTGCTCGCCGAGGCCGGCCTGAGACTGGACGCCGTCACCGCCGTCGTCGTCGGCACCGGACCCGGCCCCTACACCGGGCTGCGGGTCGGCCTGATGACCGCCGACACCTTCGGCCTCGCCCTCGGCGTCCCCGTGTACGGCGTGTGCACCCTGGACGCCCTCGCCTACGCCGCCGACATCGAGCGGGGCCCGTTCGTCGTGGCGACCGACGCCCGCCGCAAAGAGGTCTACTGGGCGACGTATGCCGACTCCCGAACCCGCCTGAACGGCCCCTCCGTGGACCGGCCCGCCGACATCGCCGAGCAGGTCGCGGGCCTGCCCGCCGTCGGCGCGGGCGCGCTGCTCTACCCGGACACCTTCCCGCAGGCCCACGAGCCCGAGCACGTCTCCGCCGCCGCCCTCGCCCGGCTGGCCGCCGAGCGGCTCGCCGCCGGCGAGGAACTGCCCGCGCCCAGGCCGCTGTACCTGCGCCGGCCCGACGCCCAGGTCCCCAAGAACTACAAGGTGGTCACCCCGAAGTGACCGGCACCGTGCTGCGCGAGATGCGCTGGTGGGACATCGACCCCGTCCTGGAACTCGAACGCGAACTGTTCCCCGAGGACGCCTGGTCGCGCGGGATGTTCTGGTCCGAACTGGCGCACTCCCGAGGCCCCGACGCGACCCGCCGCTACGTCGTTGCCGAACACGGCGACCGCATCGTCGGCTACGCGGGCCTCGCCTCCTCCGGCGACCAGGCCGACGTACAGACCATCGCCGTCGCCCGCGACCACTGGGGCACCGGCCTCGGCGCCCGGCTCCTCACCGACCTGCTGAAGGCGGCGACCGCCTTCGAATGCTCCGAAGTGCTCCTCGAATGCCGCGTCGACAACACCCGCGCGCAGAAGCTGTACGAGCGTTTCGGCTTCGAAGTCATCGGCGTCCGGCGCGGCTACTACCAGCCCGGCAACGTGGACGCCCTGGTGATGCGCCTGACCGACCCCTCGACCTCCGTACAAGGAACCGACATCAATGGCTGACGAACCCCTCGTCCTCGGAATCGAGACCTCCTGCGACGAGACCGGCGTCGGCATCGTCCGCGGCACCACCCTGCTCGCCGACGCCGTCGCCTCCAGCGTCGACGAGCACGCCCGCTTCGGCGGCGTCGTCCCCGAAGTCGCCTCCCGCGCCCACCTGGAGGCGATGGTCCCGACCATCGACCGCGCGCTGAAGGAAGCCGGGGTCAGCGCCAAGGACCTCGACGGCATCGCCGTCACCGCCGGGCCCGGCCTCGCGGGCGCCCTCCTCGTCGGCGTGTCGGCGGCCAAGGCGTACGCGTACGCGCTCGGCAAGCCCCTGTACGGCGTCAACCACCTCGCCTCCCACATCTGCGTCGACCAGCTCGAACACGGGCCCCTGCCCGAGCCGACCATGGCGCTGCTGGTCTCCGGCGGCCACTCCTCGCTGCTGCTGTCCGCCGACATCACCTCCGACGTCCGACCCATGGGCGCCACCATCGACGACGCGGCCGGCGAGGCCTTCGACAAGATCGCCCGCGTGCTGAACCTGGGCTTCCCCGGCGGTCCCGTCATCGACCGGTACGCACGTGAGGGCGACCCCGAGGCGATCGCCTTCCCGCGCGGTCTGACCGGCCCGCGCGACCCGGCGTACGACTTCTCCTTCTCCGGACTGAAGACCGCCGTCGCCCGCTGGATCGAGGCCAAGCGCGCCGCCGGCGAGGAGGTCCCGGTGCGCGACGTCGCCGCCTCCTTCCAGGAGGCCGTCGTGGACGTGCTCACCCGCAAGGCCGTCCGCGCCTGCAAGGACGAAGGCGTCGACCACCTGATGATCGGCGGCGGCGTCGCCGCCAACTCGCGGCTGCGCGCCCTCGCGGAGGAACGCTGCGAGAAGGCCGGCATCCGGCTGCGCGTCCCCCGGCCCAAGCTGTGCACCGACAACGGCGCGATGGTCGCCGCGCTCGGCGCGGAGATGGTCGCCCGCAACCGGGCCGCCTCCGGCTGGGACCTGTCCGCAGACTCCTCCCTGCCCGTGACGGACACCCACGTCCCCGGGCACGACCACGACCATGTGCACGAGATCAGCAAGGAGAACCTGTACTCGTGACGGTCGCGCTGATGTGGGAGGCACGGGCCGCCGAGGGCCGGGGCGCCGAACTGCTGGAATGGGCGCGGGCGCGGCAGTTGGCGGCCGAGCCGCTGCGCCGGGAGACCTTCCGCGCCCCGCAGGACCGGGTCCTCGTCATCACCTGGTGGGACGCCCCGTACGACGCCGAACTCCCCGAACTGCCCGACCCCGAACCGGAACTGGTGACACGGGCGGTGCACCGGTGGCGGTTCGAATCGGTGGAGACGGCGGAGCCGGCCTAGCAGCCCACACGGGCGCGGACGCCGCATCCCGGGCGTCGGGGTGGAAGGGGCTTCCTGGGCGGAAAGTGCCGGGGCGGACGGCGTCGCGGCTGACGCGGCTTCCGGGCGTGCGGTGCCGGGGCGGACCCCGTCGCCGGAGTCGGGCCGTCGTAGCGGGGAGGGCCGTCGGATCGGGGAGGGCCGTCGGCGTCGGGCGGGCCCGGCTGCGGGGGCCTACGACTCCGGGCGAGCCGACCCATTTCGAGGTGCGTAAGTCGAATATTTCGGCCACCCTGCCGAATCTTCCGGCACCTCGATGCGTTCCAGGGGGTGGGAGCGGCGGCGAGCCGAGGATACGATCGCCGCCATGACAGCTCCGGACTCCGCCGAAACCCCGCACCGGGGGCGGTCCAGCCAGACCGCCACCCTCGCCGAGATCGCCCGTGAGGCAGGCGTATCGGCCCCGACTGTTTCGAAGGTCCTCAACGGCCGTGCCGATGTCGCCCCGTCCACCCGCAGCCGTGTCGAAGAGCTGCTGCGGGCCCACGGCTACCGGCGCCGCCGCGCCGAGGCCAGCCGCTCCCCGCTGATCGACCTCGTCTTCCACGAACTGGAGAGCGCCTGGGCGATGGAGGTCATCCGGGGCGTGGAGAACGTGGCCCGCGACGCCGGCCTCAGCGTCGTCCTCAGCGAGAGCGCGGGCCGGCTCACCCCCGGCCGCACCTGGGCCGACCAGGTCGCCGCGCGCCGCCCGCACGGCGTCATCCTCGTCCTGTCCGACCTCGACGAGTCCCAGCGGGCGCTGCTGACCAGTCGCTCCATCCCGTTCGTGGTGATGGACCCGGCCGGCGACCCCGGAGCCGACGTGCCGTCCATCGGCGCCACCAACTGGCAGGGCGGACTCGCCGCCACCCGGCACCTCGTCGACCTCGGCCATCGCAGGATCGCCGCGATCAGCGGCCCGCAGCGGATGCTGTGCAGCCGGGCCCGCGTCGACGGCTACCGCGCCGCCCTGGAGACCGCCGGCCTGCCCGTCGACCCCGACCTGCTGCGCACCGGCGACTTCCACCACGACGCCGGCTACCGCCTCGGCAAGGAACTGCTGAGCCTGCCCGACCGGCCCACCGCCGTCTTCGCCGGCAACGACCTCCAGGCACTCGGCCTGTACGAGGCCGCACGCGAACTGGGGCTGCGCATCCCCGAGGACCTCAGCGTCGTCGGCTTCGACGATCTGCCGGTGGCCCGCTGGGTGGGCCCGCCGCTGACGACCGTACGGCAGCCGCTGACCGAGATGGCCGAGGCCGCGGCACGACTCGTCCTCGAACTGGGCCGCGCCGACGACACACCGGTGGCGACACGGGTGGAGCTGGCCACCAGCCTGGTGGTGCGCGCCAGCACGGCGGAGCCCGCGAAGACGGACTGACCCGCCGCGCCGGGCAGGGCCGGGACGCCGGAGAAACCCCGGAAAAAAGTCCGGCGCCCGTGTCGATCCAGCCGCTCCCCGAGCGGGAACGGAACCTGCTGCTGCGCAGGGCACGCGGCGGCCGCTGAGCCCACGGCCGCCTGCCCCAAGGCGGCTCAGTCCGCGACCGGGTGACCGAGGAGCATCGTCGGGGCGCCGTCCACGCGCGTGAGGAACACCGTCACCGCGTGCGGGCCGTGCTGCTTCGGCAGCACCTTGCGGCGCAGCTCCTCCGGTTCGACGGCCGACCCCCGCTTCTTCACGGTGAGGACGCCCACCTCCCGCTCCCGCAGCAGCGCCTTCAGCTTCTTCACGTTGAACGGCAGCCGGTCGGTGATCTCGTACGCGTGCGCGTACGGCGTCGGACGCAGGGCGTCCGAGGTGACGTACGCGATGGTCGCGTCCAGCAGCCCGCCGTCCACCCGCTCGGCCACCTCGGCGACCAGATGGGCGCGGATGACGGCACCGTCCGGCTCGTACAGATAGCGGCCCACCGGGCGCACCGGCGGGTCGGGCAGCCCGCGCCCGGCCAGGGTGTGCGGGCCGGGCAGCAGCGTGGCGCGCACGCGCGTGTGCCCGTCGCGGGCGCCGGCCGTGCCGAACCACAGCACCGCCTCCTTCACGTCCCCGCCGTCCGAGATCCATTCGGCCTCCGCGTCGTCGGGCAGCACCTCGTGCGGGATGCCCGGCGCCACCTTGAGCGCGGCGTACGGGCGCTGCCGGGCCGCCTCCACCGCCCAGGACAGCGGCGGCGAGTACGCCTCCGGGTCGAAGATGCGGCCACGTCCGCCGCGCCGGGCGGGATCGGCGAACACGGCGTCGTACGCGGACGTGTCGACCTGAGTGACGTCCGCCTCCCGGACCTCGACGAGGTCCGCCAGGTCCAGGGCCTCGACGTTGGCGCGGGCCGCCGCCGCGGTCACCGGGTCCCGGTCGACGGCCAGGACCCGGATGCCGGCGCGGGCCAGCGCGATCGCGTCCCCGCCGATGCCGCAGCACAGGTCGGCGACCGAGGTCACGCCGAGCGCCTTGAACCGACCGGCACGGTACGCGGCGACGCTCGCCCGCGTCGCCTGCTCGACGCCGTTCGGCGTGAAGAACATCCGCGCCGCGTCCCGCGCCCCGAACTTCGCCACCGCCCGCTGCCGCAGCCGGGCCTGGCCGAGCGCCGCCGACACCAGCTCGGCCGGGTGCGTGCGGCGCAGCCGGGTCGCCACGGCGAGTTCGTCGGCGGGGTCGGTGTCGCGGACCTCGTCGAGGAGGTCGCGGCCTTCGGGGGAGAGAAGCAGACGGAGGTCGTTCACCGGGTCATTGTGGGCCAGTCGGTGGATGGTGCGCCGTCCCGCGGCGCGGCCGGGGCGGGACGGGGGCGTCGGGCTGCGAGGATCCGGCGCCATGCGAGCAGTCGTACAAAACGATGAAAATCGGGTGGTTTTCGCCGGGCGTGCACGGGGCCTGCGAGGCGGACTGGCCCTGCTGGTCGCGGCCGCGCTGGCCTCCGGCTGCGCACAGGGCGGTGGGACCGCCTCCGGACGGCCGGGCGCGACATCGGCGCCACCGGCCGCGGGAGCGGGCGTACAGGCCGCGAAGGGCGCGCAGGAGAAGGCGGAGGCGCAGAAGGGGGCGCAGGCCGAGAAGGCCGCGCGGGCCGCGGCGGCCAAGCGCTGGGGCCTGGACAAGGTGCCGCTCGTCGCACCGCCGCCGCCCGCGAAGAAGCCGCGCATCCGCACCCGGGACGGCTTCGAGGTCGACGACCACGAGGAACTCGGCCTGCCGCCCGTCTTCACCACCGTCCCCACCGACCAGAAGGTCGTCTTCCTCACCATCGACGACGGCGCGGAGAAGGACCCGGCGTTCATCCGGATGATGAGCGACCTGAAGATCCCCTACACGGCGTTCCTCAGCAACTACCTCGTCAAGGACGACTACGGCTACTTCCGCACCATGCAGAAGGCCGGCGTCTCCCTCAACAACCACACCCTCCACCACCCCTACCTCCCCGGCCTGTCCTACGCCGAGCAGAAGCACGAGATCTGCGACATGCAGGACATCATCGAGAAGCAGTACGGCAAACGGCCCGTGCTCTTCCGGCCGCCGTACGGCAACTACAACCAGGACACGCTGCGCGCCGCGAAGAGCTGCGGCATCAAGTACGCGCCACTCTGGGACGAAGAGGTCTACGTCGACCACTGGGAGTACCGCGAGGACGACCAGGACCTCCACCCCGGCGACATCGTCCTCACCCACTTCCGGGGACGGGACGACTGGAAGGGCACCATGCCCGACATGATCCGCCGGTTCCTGAAGAAGGTGACCGACAAGGGGTACGCGGTGGCACGCCTGGAGGACTACCTGTGAGAGCGCGGGGGCTGACGGCCGCTCTGGCGGCGGCCGTCGCGCTGATGCCGCTGACGGGCTGCGGGCAGCCACTCGACCCGATCGAGAGACTGGGCAGGAAAGCGGCGGAACGGGTGGGACCGGAGGGGGCCCAGGAAGGAGGCAAGGGCGGGGCACCGCCGGCGCGGGTACCGGTCCTGGACCGGGTGCCGACCCGGGACCGGGTCGTCTTCCTCACCTACGACGACGGGGTGGAACGCGACCCGCGGTTCGTGGACATGGTCCGCCGGCAGCGCCTGCCCGTCGTCCTCTTCCTCACCGACAGCGTGCTCGGGCCGGGGTACGGCCACTTCGCGCGGCTGCGGGCGGTCGGGGCGACGCTGGAGAACCACACCCTCGACCACACCGCCCTGCGCGGGCTGCCGTACGCCGGGCAACGCGCCGAGATCTGCGGCCAGCAGGAGAAACTCCACGCCCGCTTCGGCGTCCGGCCCCGGCTGTTCCGCCCGCCCTACGGCACGTACGACGCGACGACGCTGCGGGCGGCGGGGGACTGCGGCATCAGCGCGCTGATCCTGTGGCGGGTGTCCGTGGACGACACGGGCGCGCTGCGCTACGCGCACGGCGAGAGGGCGCTGCGGCCGGGTGACATCGTCACGATCGACACCGACGAGACGACGGGCCTCCCTCTCCGTGAGCGCACGGCACGCCTGCTGCGCGACGTGGAGGCCGCAGGCCTCAAACCGGCCCGCTTGCAGCGCTACGTGTCCCCACCGCGCCGGTGACGCCCTTGTGCGCAGTTCCCCGCGCCCCTCTGCCACCGGCGCGCCGGTGACGCCGCCCTGCGCAGTTCCCCGCGGCCCTTTGTTCGGCGGGGCCATCCTTTCCACCTGCGGGCCGGTGGGGGCGTTCGCGCAGTTCCCCGCGGCCCCTTTCACCGGGGTGCCGGTGACGCCGCTCTGCGCAGTTCCCCGCGCCCCTTTGTTTGGCGGGGCCATCGTTTTCACCTGCGGGCCGGTGGGGGCTGGTCGCGCAGTTCCCCGCGCCCCTTTCGGGGTGCGTGCGGTTTCGTTGTTCACCGCGGCCCGGTGGGGGCTTGGCGCGCAGTTCCCCGCGCCCCTGTGGGGGTGCCTGGGGTTTCGTTGTTCACCGCGGGCCGGTGGGGGCTGGTCGCGCAGTTCCCCGCGCCCCTTGTGTGTGCCTGCGGCATCGTTTCCACCTGCGGGCCGGTGGGGGTGTTCGCGCAGTTCCCCGCGCCCCTGATGCCTGCGGCGGCCCGTTTCGGTGGGTGGGTGGCTGGTGTAGCGCCAGCCGTTCGGTGGTGGGGTCGGGGCCGCGCCGGGGGGTGTCCGTCCTCGGTGCGACGCCCTGTCCCTCAGATCCTTGCCCTGCGTTTTCGCCGCACGCTGCGGGCG
>NZ_JALLGL010000049.1 GCF_023072675.1 Streptomyces sp. XM83C | reverse complement strand
GGGGCGTAACGGCCGCGGGGCGGGGCGTGATCGACCTCTTCCGCGCTGCGGCCGATCATCGTGCGCCGGGCGTGCGCGGCCTCGGCGACGGGGTGCCCGTCCAGGCCGTCGGCCCCTTCGGCCCCGTCGGCCCCGTCGGCCTCGGCGTCATCGTCGGCCAGCGGGTCGAGGGACGGCGGGGGCACCTCGGTGTCGAAGACCGACGGACGCTCCTGGGGCTCGGTCGCCCGAGGCTCGTCACCCGACGTGGGCTCCTCACCCGGCGTGGGCTCCTCACCCGGCGTCGGCTCCTCACCCGGCGTGGGCTCCTCACCCGGCGTCGGCTCCTCACCCCTCTCCGGCTCCTCCGCCGGCGGGGGCGGCGTGTCGTCCGCGTCCGGGGTCGTCTCGAAGTCGCTCGTCGCCGCCGTCTCGAACTCGCCCGCGGCCAGCAGCTCCGGCGACTCGGCGCCACCCGGCACCGCGTCCTCCACGGCGGGCTCACCAGCGCCCTCGGCCTCCGCCTCGGTCCCGGCCTCCGCCTCCGCCTCCGCCTCCGCCCCCAGGTTCTCCGCGAAACGGTTCAGCAGCCGGGTCACCGCCCCGGCGACCTCCTCCTTTGGCAGCTCCGCGATACGCCCGCCGGCCGTCGCCGTACCGGTGAAGGTCAGCCGGGTGCCGCCCTCGGCGTCCGTGAGACGCACGGTGAGGTCGGGCCGTACGGTGCCGGTGCCGCGCGCCTCGGTCGCCTCGCCGGCCACCGTGTACGAGCCGTCGTCGTGGGCGGTGACGCGCAGGGCACCGCGGTAGGTGATGGTGTGCCCGCCGACGCGGACCTTCAGCCTGCCGGTCAGCGGCGCGTCGTCCTGCTGGAGCCCGGGCACGGCCCGGGCCGCCCGCACGGGGTCGTCGAGCACCTCCCGCAGCCGCTCGCCGGGGACCGGAACGAACACCTCATGCTCCATGGCGCGGACTCTACCCAGCGAACGGCCGGAACGACCCTCTCCCGTGCGGACCTCAATAGCGCGGATGCACCAACGTCGACGGCGGCGCCCCCGGCACCCGCGCGTCCTCGGCGGCGGCCTCGCCGGCGGCCAGCGCGGCCGGGGTCAGGGTGCGCGGGGCGGGCCCGCCGGGGGCGAGGCCGAGCACGGGCGTGCGGTCGGCGGAGGCGAGCAGGAACCCCCAGTCGCGCGGTGCGCGCGAGGCGCCCTTCCCGGCGGCGGCAGTGTCGGTGCCGAGGACCTGGTAGGGAACGGGGTGCAGGCCGGCGGCGCGCAGGGTCGCCTCGACGGTCCAGAAGTCGCGGGGCCGCGCGGACAGCGGCCCGGCGTGCACGACGAGCCGCCCGCCGGGGGCGAGGGCGCGGCGGGCGAGGCCGTAGAACTCCTGCGAGTACAGCTTCGTGCTGTCGGTGAGGCCGGGGTCGGGCAGATCGGAGACGACGACGTCGTACGACGCGACGGGCGCCCCCCGCAGCCAGGCGAAGGCGTCGGCGCCGGTGACATGGACGCGGGGGTCGCCGTAGGCGTGGTCGTTGAGGCGGGACAGCGCGGGGTCGGTGCGGGCCAGCCCGACCAGCCCGAGGTCGGCCTCGACGACGTCGACGCGGTGGACGTCCGGATAGCGCAGCACCTCGCGCAGGGCGAGCCCGTCGCCGCCGCCGAGGACGAGGACGCGCGCGTGCCGGCCGTGCAGCGCGGGGTGGACGAGGGCCTCGTGGTAGCGGCGTTCGTCGTGCCCGCCGACGCGGAGCCGCCCGTCCAGGTAGACGTCCAGGGGCCGGCCGCCGGTGCCGCCGGTGAGGACGACCTCCTGGACGCCGGTGCGCTGCGCGACGCGGACGTCGTCGCCGTACACGGCGTGCCGTGCGGCCTGTTCGAAGTCGTCGGCGAGGAGCGTGGCGCAGGCGAGGACGCCGAGCACGGTGACGTTGGCGGTGAGCAGCACCCAGCGGGCGCGCCGGCCGAGGTCGCGATGGAAGAGCCCCAGGACGAGTGAACCTCCGGCGACGACGTTGACGGCGCCGGTCAGCAGGGAGCTGGTGAGCTGGCCGAGGAACGGCAGCAGCAGGAACGGGAAGGCGAGGCCGCCGACGAGCGCGCCGACGTAGTCCGCGGCGAACAGGTCGGCGACGGCGCCGCCCGGGTCCTGCCGGCGGACGCGCTGGATCAGCTCCATCAGCAGCGGCACCTCGGCGCCGATGAGCAGCCCGATGGCGAGGGAGAACGCGACGAGCAGCACGCGCGGGCCGTTCGCCCAGATGCCGCCCCAGTCGCCGGTGAACGCGAACACCGCGTACAGGGCGAGGGCGCTGCATCCGCCGACCAGGGCGAGCAGCGCCTCCAGCGCGGCGAAGCCGGCGGCGGCGCGGTGTCGCAGCCGTTTCGCGGCGAGCGAGCCGACGCCCATCGCGAACACCATGACCGACAGCACGACGGACGCCTGGGTGACGGAGTCGCCGATCAGGTAGGAGGCGAGGGCGACCAGTTCGAGCTCGTACACCAGACCGCAGGCGGCACAGACGAACACGCACGCCAGCACGAGGAACCGCCCGGTCGTCGGCCGGACCGGCAGCCGCGCGGGGCCGACCCAGGGCGGCGGGGTGCCGGGCGGGGCGGACGCGTGCGATTCGATCACGGAAGGGACGTTACGTCACGTCTCCGGCACGCTTCGTCACCCACACGTGTGGAACCGGGTGTTGCCGGGTCCACGGAGGTTTACGCTCCGCACACCCGGCGCGGCACACCGGCAGGGGGGCGCCCGGCATGACGGGCGCCCCCACCGCGCCTCGGCTCACACCGCCGCCGGCACCCGGAGTCCCACACGGGTCCGCGTGGCGACGAGCTGGCCGTCCTGCGGGTACGCATGCCACGTACGCCAGTGCACGAAGCCGTCGTGACGGTGCGCCAGCAGCGCCGTGAAGGCGTGCGGGCTGCCCGGGAAGACCCCGGCGAGTCCGTTGGGGTGGTCGGCGACCAGGGCGAGGAGTTCCTGGGCGCGGCCCGCGAAGGAGCCGGGCGAGAGCACCTCGACCCGCGCCGCGAACTCGTACTCCCAGTCGCCCACCCGCTTGGCCACGCCCAGCGGCAGCGGTGTTCTGCTGCCGGGGATGCAGGCCACCGTCTCGGAGCAACTGCCGTGCTCCTCCTCCACGAGCACCTGATGTGACGCGCCGAGCAGCCTCAACTGTAGTTTGGCGTCGGCCAGTTCGAGGTCCAGGGTGGCGAGCGCGGGGAGCGGTTCGCGTCCCAGGGCCCAGGCGAGGTCGGCCGCGCGCGTGTCGGTGTAGGAAGTGTTCAGGGTCGTGAGCATGGATCAGCTCCGCTAGCACGCAAAGAAAAAGGGGCGTTGGGTCCGGCGCATCCCGGTCGGCACCGGGAGATCGGCCGGGCCAGCCCGGTCGGGCATGGCGTCCGCGCGAGACGTCCGAGGGGCTGGGATGGTGATTTAGAGGGAATCATGAACTGTGGCGCCGCAACAGCGTTTTTACCCAGGTTCGTGCGGTTTCCATCCCTCAGAGGGCCCCACAGCTCAACTGTTCAACTACGACGCGCGCCGTTGCGTCACGGCGCACACCCCGCGCGCCCTCGTACACACCGCACCACGGCCCCGGCGCGTCCCCACGGACGCACGCGACCGCGGGACCGGCCCAGGCCCGGTTCCCGCGGTCGCTCACGGATGCGGTTCCCCCTTGCTGGAGCTCAGCTGCCCCGTGTCAGCTGCCTCCCCCGCATCCGCCCCCGCCGCCGCAGGACGACCCGCCTCCGCAGGACGAGCCGCTGCCGCAGGACGAGGACCCCCCGCAGGAGTGCCCGGAGTGGTGCCCGTCCCCGTGATGTCCGCCCGGGTCCGAGCTGCCGCTGTCACCGACCCACCAGCCGGCGCTCCCGGCGGCATACGCGTCGGAGCTGCTGCCGCTCCGGTACGACGACCGTCCGCCGGGACGCTTCGCCATACGGACCGACCCCCGCCCCACGGCCGCGTAGCGGCGGGCGTTCCGGCCGGCGCGTACCGCCGAGACGACGATCGCCACGACGACGACCGCGATCACTGCCAGGATGATGCCGATGACCATGGCGTCACCCTCCTTCCCGAAGTACGGAAATCTCCCCCGAAGCAGCCCCCCGTGGGCGCCCCGCTCGGTGCGTGCCCGGGAGATTCCCTTGCCCTGTCCCCCTCAAAGCAGAGTTGAGGAACATCAGAGGGTTCTCGCCCTGCGACAGTCTCCGACCTGCGCCGAAGCCGGCCGGGCCGCGTGCGGTGGCCGTCGGTCCGGGGCCTCGGAGATCATGCCGTTCTCGTCGCCGCCCGTGCGGCCGTCGGGCCGTCCGTCCGTGGCGCCGGGTGCCGAGGCGTGTTGAGGAACGCCCGGCCCTCGGCGCACGATGGCGCGCATGACCTCCACGCCGCGTCCGCTTCTGAACCGCCGGCTCGCCGAGTTCGGGACGACGATCTTCGCCGAGATGTCCGCGCTGGCCCTGAGCACCGGGTCGATCAACCTGGGGCAGGGGTTCCCCGACACCGACGGGCCCGAGGAGGTGCGGGAGGCGGCCGTGCGGGCGTTGCGGGACGGGCGCGGCAACCAGTACCCGCCGGGGCCCGGTGTGCCCGAGCTGCGCACGGCGGTCGCCGCGCATCAGCAGCGCCGGTACGGGCTGGTGTTCGACCCGGACACCGAGGTGCTGGTCACCGCCGGGGCGACGGAGGCCATCGCGGCCGCGCTGCTGGGGCTGCTGGAGCCGGGCGACGAGGTCGTGGCGCTGGAGCCGTACTACGACTCGTACGCGGCGTGCATCGCGATGGCGGGCGGGCGGCGGGTGCCGGTGACGCTCAGACCGCGCGACGGGGCGTTCCGGCTGGACCTGGACGAGCTGCGGGACGCCGTCACCGACCGCACACGGCTGCTGCTGATCAACACCCCGCACAATCCGACCGGCACCGTCCTCACCCGTGAGGAGCTGACCACGATCGCCGCGCTGGCGGTGGAGCGGGATCTGCTGGTCGTGACGGACGAGGTGTACGAGCATCTCGTCTTCGACGACGCCGAGCATGTGCCGTTGGCGAGCCTGCCGGGGATGCGGGAGCGGACGGTGACGATCGGCTCGGCCGGGAAGACGTTCTCGTTCACGGGCTGGAAGGTCGGCTGGGTGACGGCCGCGCCCGGCCTCCTGTCGGCGGTGCGGTCGGCGAAGCAGTACCTGACGTACGTCGCCTCGGGGCCGTTCCAGTACGCCGTCGCCGAGGCGCTCGCGCTGCCCGAGTCGTACTTCGAGGCGTTCCGCGACGACATGCGCTCCAAGCGGGACGTGCTCACGGCGGGGCTCGCGGAGGCCGGCTTCGAGGTGTTCCGCACCGCCGGCACGTACTTCGTCACCACCGACATCCGGCCGCTCGGCGAGAGCGACGGCATCGCCTTCTGCCGTTCCCTGCCCGAGCGGGCCGGCGTGGTCGCGATCCCCAACGCCGTCTTCTACGACCACCGGGACGCGGGCGCCCCCTTCGTGCGTTTCGCGTTCTGCAAGCGGAAGGACGTCTTGGAGGCGGCGGTGGACCGTCTGGGCCGGCTGGCCCGCTGAGGGCGGGCCGGATGCGCGTGCAGTCGATGCGAGCCGTCGCCCGCCAGGAGACGAGCACGCGGTGCACGGCCTCCCTGGCATCCGGCTCTGCCGCATCGAAGAGTGCTTCCAGCAGCTCCACGGTGAACGCACGCCCCTCTTCGTCGTCGAGGTGTCGCACCCAGGGGGAGACCTGCGGCAGCGCCGGCGGAAGCGACCGGGCTCCGTCATCGTGCTTCATGAGCGCGAGGAAGAGCCGGGACGCGGTCGTGAGGTTCTCCTCGGTGCGCTCCGCGTGAGCGGCCGTCGTCAGCACCATGCCGGGTGCGTCCCGATGCGTGACGCGCTGAGCACCGAGGGCGGCGGCCCCGGCGGCGACACCCTTGGGGTCTCTCGACAGATCCGTGAACGAGACCGACTCGGGCTCGGCTCCCAGGTGAGCACGGCTCCTACCGGACTGTGCTCGGATCGTGTTCCGGTGCCAGGCATGTGCACGGCGCTCCGTACTCCTGTGCTGCCCGTCTGCAAGCGCCCGGAGGCGCTGGAAGAAGCGGGCAGGCCGTGTCACCCGTCCGGGGCGCGCCCGGGCGGACGGTCCGGGGTCGCCGAGTGGGGGCGGGGCGGGAAGGGTGCGGGGTGTGAGTCACGCCAGCAGCACGCTCCTGCCCACCGTCCCCGACCGTGCCCGGCGCGCCGGGGAGAGGACGGCTGCGGCCCTCGGGGGGTCGCGCTGGGCCGCCGCCGGGCTGGCGGTGGGCCTGTTCGCCCTCACGCGGCTGCTGGGGGCCGCCGCCGTCGCCGTGGTGGCCCGGTCGGCCGGCAAGCAGCCGATGGGGCTGCTGGGCCGGTCCTGGGACTCGCTGTGGTACCTGGGGATCGCCTCCCACGGCTACGGCCGCACCCTCCGCTTCCCGCCCGACCTGGTCTACAGCGATCTGGCGTTCTTCCCGCTGTACCCGGCGCTCGTGCGGGCCGTGTCGGCACTGACCCCGCTGGAGGGCGCACCCGCCGGGCTGGTCGTGGCGTGGACGGCGGCCGGGGTCGCCGCGTGGGGGATCTATCGGTGCGGTGAGCTGCTGTACGGGCGTGCCGTCGGCACCGTGCTCGTGGTGCTGTGGGGGCTGCTGCCGCACTCGGTGGTGCTGTCGATGGGGTACACCGAGCCGCTGCTGACCGCGTTCGCCGCGTGGTCGCTGTACGCGGTGCTGCGCGGGCACTGGGTGCGGGCGGGCGCGCTGGCCGCGCTGGCGGGGCTGTCCCGGCCGAACGGGTTCGCGGTCGCCGCCGCCGTCGTCGCCGCCGCGGCGTGGGAGGTGTGGCGGCGGCGCGGGCGGAACGTTTCCCACAGGCTGTGGACGGGCGCCGCGCTCGCCCCGCTGGGCTGGACGGCGTACGTGCTGTGGGTGGGGCACCGCAAGGGGGATCTGCTCGGCGGGTACTTCGAGGTGCAGCGCGGCTGGGGCTCCACCTTCGACCTGGGGCGCGGCTCGCTGCGCTTCGTCCGCCATCTGGTGCTCCAAGGCGACCGGCTCGTCTTCGCGACGGTCCTCGTGATCGTCGCCGCCGCGGTCGTGCTGTACGCGCTGCTGCTGCTGGAGCGGGCCCCGCTGCCGCTGCTCGTCCACAGCGGTGTGCTCATGCTGATCGTGCTGGGCGGCTCCGGGTTCTTCGAGTCCAAGCCGCGGTTCCTGCTGCCCGCGTTCCCGCTGCTGCTGCCGCTCGCGCTGGCGTTGGTGCGGACGGCCAGAGCCCGGCCCTGGCACGCGACCGTGGTGGTCGGTGCCCTGGCCGGGCTCTCGTTCGGTTACGGCGCGTATCTCGTCGCAGTGGCGGACACGCCGCTGTGACTCCCAGGGGAGGGAGCGACTACTCGTCGCCCTCCTCGGGCTTGTCGGCCTCGTTGACCTCCTGCTCCAGGCCGAGCTGTTCCACGAGCCAGCGGTCGAACTCGATCGCGGCCCGCACCCAGCTCACCGTGGAGGAGACGAAGAACTCCAGGTTGACGCCCGCGCCGATCAGCATCTGCGCCTCGCCGATGAGGCGGACGGTGCCGTCGTCGTGGGTGTGCGTGTAGACCTTGGGCCACAGGGTGCGGCGGTTCCAGTCGTCGACGGACTCCAGCAGCTGGGGCTTCTCGTCGATCTTGTGGGGGCGGTCGTAGAACGTACGCACCGAGAAGACCTGCTGGTCACCCTCGCCGCGGAACATGAAGTACGTACGGAACTGCTCCCACGGCGCCGCCAGGTCGCCTTCTTCGTCGACGACGTACTTGAGCTCCATCTGGTCGAGGAGCTGCTTCACGAGGTCCTGATCCGGGACGACGGGGCCCGCCGGTCCTTGGGGCTGCGGCTGGGGCTGGCCCCCGAAGTTCGGAATCGAGGACGGGTCGATGGTCACCGTGTTTTTCCCTTCGTACGGATCCCGCCATCCTCCCTCACCGGGGGAGGGGGGAGGCAAGCCCCGGCGTGCCCTGTCTGCCGAGGGCTGACATGATCTGGCCGGTCGCCGGTGCCGGGCACCGGCCCGGACACGGGGGTGGAGCGGTTTTGGCGGTACGGGGGAGCAAGCCCGGCCCCAGCGGGTGGCGGGTGCTGCTCGCGGTGCTGATCGCGGTGCCGGGGCTGCTGGTGCTGGGGGCGGGCGTGTGGCTGGTGTGGGGTGTGGTGACCTGGGACGGGGGCGGTCGCGGCCCCGAGCAGGCGCCCTGCGAGGAGGCGCTGGCGTTCGGCGGGGCGCGGCTGCCGCAGGGCGCGTACGACACCGACTGCTCGGTGCAGTCCTTCCTCGACACGATGTACGAGGGGTCCTTCCGGATGCCGCGCGAGGGCGCCCGGGATTGGCTGGCGGACATGGCACCGCAGGGCTCCGCGCCCGTCGAGGGCTGCTGGTCGGGCGCGGATCTCTGTCTGGACATGGACCAGGACGAGGGCGGCCTCCCGCCGGGCGCGGAGGCGCACCACGTGTCCGCGGACGTCTTCTACGAGAACGCGACCACCGCCCTGGTGCGGTGGTCGGCGTTCACGATGTGAGGCGCGCGGGCCGCGTCAGAGCGTCTTGCCCGTGCTCGCCGGGCCGACGATCAGCCCGTCGCCGAACACGTCGACGCGGACCGTGTCGCCGTCCTTGACCTCGCCGGCGAGGATCTCCTTCGCGAGCCGGTCGCCGATGGCGGTCTGCACCAGCCGGCGCAGCGGCCGGGCGCCGTACGCCGGGTCCATGCCCTCCGTCGCCAGCCAGCCCAGCGCCTCGTCGGTGACGTCCAGGGTGAGCCGGCGCTCGGCGAGCCGACGGGCCAGCCGGTCGATCTGGAGCTTCGCGATCCGGCTCAGCTCCTCCTTGGTCAGTGCGGTAAACACCACCAGGTCGTCGAGCCGGTTGAGGAACTCCGGCTTGAACGAGGCCCGGACGACCTCCAGCACCTGCTCCTTCTTCTCCTCCTCCGAGGAGATCGGGTCGACGAGGAACTGGCTGCCCAGGTTGGAGGTGAGGACGAGGATGGTGTTGCGGAAGTCGACCGTGCGGCCCTGCCCGTCGGTGAGCCGGCCGTCGTCGAGGACCTGAAGCAGGATGTCGAAGACCTCCGGGTGGGCCTTCTCCACCTCGTCCAGCAGGACCACGCTGTACGGCCGCCGCCGCACCGCCTCGGTGAGCTGTCCGCCCTCCTCGTAGCCGACGTACCCGGGCGGGGCGCCGACGAGACGGGCGACGCTGTGCTTCTCGCCGTACTCCGACATGTCGATGCGGACCATGGCCCGCTCGTCGTCGAAGAGGAAGTCGGCGAGCGCCTTCGCCAGTTCGGTCTTGCCGACGCCGGTCGGGCCGAGGAAGAGGAACGACCCGGTGGGCCGGTCGGGGTCGGCGATCCCGGCGCGCGACCGCCGCACCGCGTCGGACACGGCCCGCACGGCCTCGCTCTGCCCGATGAGCCGCTTGCCGATCTCCTCCTCCATCCGCAGCAGCTTCTGCGTCTCGCCCTCGAGGAGCCGCCCGGCGGGGATGCCGGTCCAGGAGGCGACGACGTCCGCGATGTCGTCGGAGCCGACCTCCTCCTTGACCATGGTGTCCTTCGCGGCCTCCTCCTCGGCGGCCGACGCGGCCTGCAACTCCTTCTCCACGGCCGGGATCTCGCCGTACAGCAGCTTGGAAGCGGTGTCGAAGTCGCCGTCGCGCTGGGCGCGTTCGGCCTGCCCGCGCAGCTCGTCCAGCTTCTCCTTCAGCTCACCGACCCGGTTGAGGGACTGCTTCTCCTTCTCCCAGCGGGCGTTGAGGTGACGCAGCTCCTCCTCCTTGTCGGCGAGGTCGCGGCGCAGCTTCTCCAGCCGCTCCTTGGAGGCCTGGTCGGTCTCCTTGGACAGGGCCAGCTCCTCCATCTTCAGCCGGTCCACGGCACGCTGCAGCTCGTCGATCTCCACGGGCGAGGAGTCGATCTCCATGCGCAGCCGGGACGCGGCCTCGTCGACCAGGTCGATCGCCTTGTCGGGCAGGAAGCGGGAGGTGATGTACCGGTCGGACAGGGTCGCGGCGGCGACCAGCGCGCTGTCCGCGATCTGCACCTTGTGGTGGGCCTCGTAACGCCCCTTCAGGCCGCGCAGGATGGCGATGGTGTCCTCGACGGTCGGCTCGGCGACCAGCACCTGCTGGAAGCGGCGCTCCAGCGCGGGGTCCTTCTCGATCCGCTCCCGGTACTCGTCCAGGGTGGTCGCGCCGACCATGCGCAGCTCGCCGCGGGCCAGCATCGGCTTCAGCATGTTGCCGGCGTCCATCGCGGAGTCGCCGCCGGCGCCCGCGCCGACGACGGTGTGCAGCTCGTCGATGAATGTGATGATCTGCCCGTCGGACTCCTTGATCTCCGACAGGACGGTCTTCAGCCGCTCCTCGAACTCGCCCCGGTACTTGGCGCCCGCGACCATCGCGCCCAGATCGAGCGCGACCAGCCGCTTGTCCTTCAGCGACTCGGGCACATCGCCCTTGACGATGCGCTGCGCGAGCCCCTCGACGACGGCGGTCTTGCCGACGCCGGGCTCACCGATGAGGACGGGGTTGTTCTTCGTACGGCGGGACAGGACCTGCACGACCCGGCGGATCTCCTGGTCGCGGCCGATGACCGGGTCGAGCTTGCCCTCCCGGGCGGCGGCGGTGAAGTCGGTGCCGAACTTCTCCAGCGCCTTGTACGAGCCTTCCGGGTCGGCGGTGGTGACGCGGCGGCCCCCGCGTGCCTTCCGGAAGGCGTCGAGCAGCTTCTGCGCGGTGGCGCCCTGCCGGGTGAGCACCTCGGCGGCGGCCCCGCCCTTCGCGGCGATGCCGATGAGGAGATGCTCGGTGGAGACGTACTCGTCGCCGAGGTCCTTCGCGCGGGCCTGCGCGTCGGCGACGACGGCGAGCAGCTCGCGGTTGGGCTGCGGAGGCGCGACGGTCGACCCGGTCACGCTCGGCAGCGACGCGAGCACCTTCTCGGCGCCGGTGCGGACGGCGGCGAGGTCGGCGTCGACGGCGGCAAGCAGATCGACGATGTTCTCGTTGTCCTGCCCCTGGAGCAGAGCGAGCAGCAGATGGGCGGGGGTGAGGTCGGGATGCCCCTCGGTCACGGCACGGTTGCTGGCCGCGTTGATCGCGTCCCGGCTCCGGTTGGTCAGCTCGGCGTCCACGTTCGCGTTCTCCTCCTTGCGTGAGCTGTCGGCCTGGTCGTCTCCACGTCTGACTCAGCCAACGTACACAAAGTTGAGTCTATTCCACTCAAGGCGAGGGCGGGAGTCGGTCGTGGACTCCGGGGAGGGGTGGGGCCCGCTGGTGGGTACGCGGATCGACTACGTTGCACTCATGGCCCCATACCCCCAGGATCCGGGCGCGCCGGACGCGCCGTATCTCGCCTTCTGGCGGGAGCGACACCTGTGCACGCTGACCACGCTCCGCCCGGACGGCTCCCCGCACGTCGTGCCGGTCGGCGTCACCTACGACCCGGAGGCACGGCTGGCCCGGGTGATCACGAACAAGTCCAGTGCGAAGGTGGCGCACGTGCTGGCGGCGGGCCCCGAGGGTGCGCGGGTCGCCGTCTGCCAGGTGGACGGCCGGCGCTGGGCCACGCTGGAGGGCCGGGCGCGTGTCCACACGGACCCGGAACGGGTCGCCGAGGCGGTGCGGCGCTATGCGGAGCGGTACGAGCGGACGCCGGGGCCGAATCCGGCGCGCGTGGTGATCGAGATCGAGCTGACGCGGGCGATGGGCCGGGGCTGAGCCGCCGTCCGGCCTCGCGTCGGGGCCCGCGTCCGGCTCCGCGCCGGGCCCGGCGTCGGCGGGTCCGAGCGGTGCTCGCCGGAGCCCTGTACGGCCGAGGCGGCAAAGCGGGCCCGGCAGCCCCGGCAAGGGCTGTTTTCGGCCATGCGGCCCGCGGAGGCATCGCGACGTATACCACCGCAAATTCCGCAAAACTGCAGCGGCGTCACCGTGTTCAGGTCACGGTGACGCCGCTGCCGGGGGGAAGCGCCTGAGCGATCTTTTTATGACGGGGGAATCGCGTCAGGCACTGCGGGGGGTGGCCGAGATGGCGCGGGAGGTGGCCGGCGCTGCCGGCTCCACCAGCTGTTGTTCCCTCTGGTCGAGGTTGACGAAGATCATGCCGTAGCGGATGGCACACCGGACGGGCTGTGGCGCCCCCCGTGGCCGCCGCAGACACCGGTACGCGCGCACGTCACCGTCCTCGTCCCGCGTGACGACGACCGGCTCGCCGAACACGGTCACCATCAGCGAGTCACCGCTGTGGGGGATGGCGGTGACCAGGTCGATGAAGTGCCAGCCGGAGCGGTAGGCGGTGGCCATCTCCCGGCGGAAGCTACGGTCGTCGGGTGGGGTGGTCATGACGCGGCGACCCACGTGCTGTCGTCGGTGCTCCAGGTGCTGTCACCAGGGGCGACCCAGGTGCTGTCCCCGGGCGCGACCCAGGTGCTGTCCCCGGCCGGCGCCACCCAGGTGCTGTCACCCGGCACCGCGTTCGCCGGAGCCACCCACGTGCTGTCGGCGGGCGCCACCCAGGTGCTGTCACCGGCGGGCGCGACCCAGGTGCTGTCCCCGGCCGGAGCCACCCACGTGCTGTCCCCGGCCGGCGCCACCCAGGTGCTGTCACCCGGTACCGCGTTCGCCGGAGCCACCCACGTGCTGTCGGCGGGCGCCACCCAGGTGCTGTCACCGGCCGGCGCGACCCAGGTGCTGTCACCGGGCACAGCCTTGGCCGGCGCCACCCAGGTGCTGTCCCCGGGGACGGTCGCGGGGGCCACCCACGTGCTGTCACCAGGAACAGCCTTGGCCGGCGCCACCCAGGTGCTGTCACCCGGAACGGCCTGGGCCGGAGCTATCCACGTGCTGTCGCCGGCCATGGCAACAGACACGGCACTCGTGCGCCAGGTACTGTCCGCAGCGGCAGCACCGTTCGTCCCCGCAAGACCACTCACGGCCCCGAAGGCCACAACGGCGGAAAAGGCGGCGACAAGCGCCGAGCGAAGCATTCTCTTATGCATAGTCGGCTTCGTCCTCATGTGAAGGTCACCTCTCCCCCGTCGAGTACGACGATGGCCCATTCAGGCACGTCATGGCCACACAATCGATGCATCATGTTCCTGCACGTTCAGGACCCTGGGGGGTGGAGATTTGCCGACAAACGGGAGTAAGCGGACACATCCTCACGCGCTGACCGAGTTGTGCGATGACGGACGCCGCTTCTACGAGAACGCCCTCCGAACAGGTCGCATCGCCCGTGCCGAGGTGGACAGCGCACCGTGTCTCATGGAGTTCGGCCTGCTCCACCCCGACCCCGACGACGCCAACTGGCTGCGGCCCGTGCCTCCGCCGATCGCCCTGGCCCAGAGGCTCAATCCGATCGAGCACGAGATCACGGAGCGGAGGCGGCTGTCGATAGAACTGGCAGATCTTTTCGAGCCGTTCATGGCCCTGAGCGCGCAGGCCACCTCCACCACCCACTCGATCACCGTGCTGGAGGGCAGAGAACGCATCAACGCCGCCCTCGACCTGGCCACCGCCGAATGCCAGAGCGAGATGCTCACCGTCCAGCCCAGCCGCCGCCGCCACGAACACACCCTCATCCAGGGCCTCGAACGTGACCGCCCCCTCATCGAACGCGGCTGCCGCATACGCACCCTCTACCAGCACACCGCCCGCTACAGCCCCGAGACGCTCGCCTACGTCGCCCAGTTCTCCAGCGGCAAGGCCGAATACCGCACCATCGACGAGCTCGTCGAACGGCTCATCATCTGCGACGAGACCGTCGCCTTCATTCCCGTACGGGACGACGGCGAGGTCGCCCTCGAACTCCGCCACCCCGGCCTCGTCCGCTACCTCATCAAGGTCTTCGAGTTCATGTGGGACCGCTCGGTACCGCTCTCCGGCGGCGCCCCCTACGAGACCGCCCCCGACGGCATCACCGAGATCCAGCACTCCATCGCCAAACTCCTCGTCGAAGGCCATGTCGACGAGGCCATCGCCCGCCGCCTCGGCATGAACGTCCGCACCTGCCGCGCCCACATCGCCAAGCTGGCCCAGGCCCTCGGCAGCGGAAGCCGCGCCCAACTCGGCTATCTCATCGCCCAGTCCGGGATCCTCAACCAGGACCAGGAACCCGACCAGGACCACCGTCACTGACGCCGACCGGAGAGAGCGGAACGTGCCTTCCCGACCGAACAGACATGCCGCCGCGGCCCTGTCCGAAGCGTCCGACGCGGATGCCCGCCGGCCGGCCCGCCCCGCACACCCCGCGGGAGGCACCCGGTGAGTGCGCCGCGGCACCACCAGGAGCAGCACCCCACCGAGCAGCCCCCCGAGGAGCGGCACCCCGCAGAGCAGCCCCCCGCCGAACGACACCCGGCAGAACAGCCCCCCGCCGAACGGCACCCGGCAGAACAGCCCTACGCCGAAGGGCACTTCGAGGCGCCGCACCACGAGGACCACGGCGCCGAGGACCTGTGCCCGGCGGGCACGCGCCTGTACGAGCAGGCGCTGCGTGACGGCCGTATCGCCGCCGCTCACACCCGTCAGGCGCCCTGTCTGCTGCGGTTCGGGCTGCTGGAGCCGTCCGTGGAGGACGTCGCCCTGCTGGAGCCCGTGCCGCCCGTGGTCGCCCTGCACCGGCTGCTGCGCACCTCCGCCGCGCGCGTCGCCGAGGAACGCGCCCGGGAGACCCGCCTTGCCGAAACGTTCGAGCGGCTGATGCGGGTGGACGGCCGACGCACCATACCTACTCAGACGCCCGCGCTGCGGCTGCTCAGCGGCACCGAACGCATCAACGAGGCCATCACGGAGGCCGTGGAGGACGCCCGCCACGAGCTGCTGTGCGTGCAGCCCAACACGCACTACAGCGGCCCCCGGGGCGAGCGGGCCCATGTCGTCGCCATGGCCCGCGACCAGGCGCTGCTCGACCGCGGCGGCCGTATCCGCACCCTGTACCAGCACACGCAGCGGCATCTGCCGCTCGTCCTCGCCCGGTACGAGCAGCTCCGCGGCGACGTGGAGGCCCGCACCCTCGACGAGGTGACCGACCGTCTCATCGTCGTCGACCGCACCGTCGCCTTCGTCCCGGCCGGCAAGGACGCCCTGACGGCTCTGGAGGTACGGCATCCCGCGCTGATCTCGTACTTCTCCACCACGTTCGACCGGCTGTGGCGGCTGGCCACGCCCATGTACCCGAAGGCCGCGCAGCCGCCCTCCCCGAACGGCATCACGCCCCGGCAGCAGGCGATCGCGCGGCTCCTCGTCGAAGGGCACACGGACGCGGTCATCGCCGACCGGCTCGGCATGAACATCCGTACCGCCCGGGTGCACATCGCGAAGCTCGCCGCCACCCTCGGCAGCGACAGCCGGGCCCAGCTCGGCTATCTCATCGCACGGTCGGGGATTCTTGATCCGGGACCGTGATCCGGGACGGCTGCGGCACGTCCAGGCCCGCCTGCGCTATCCGCACGCCCAGTTGGGTGCGGCTGGCCGCGCCCAGGGTCTCCGACAGGCGGGCGATGTGGGCGCGGCAGGTGCGGACGCTGATGCCGAGGCGTTCGGCGATGACGGCGTCCTGGTGGCCCTCGGCGAGGAGCGCGGCGATGGACTGCTCACGGTGGGAGATGCCCTCGATGCCGGTGTCCGGGATGGGCGCGGAGACGGGGATGGCCTGCCGCCAGAGGCATTCGAAGACGGTCACCAGGTAGGAGATGAGCGCCGGGTGCCGCAGCTCCAGGGCCATGGTGCGGTCGGCATTGGCGGGGATGAAGGCGACGGTGCGGTCGAAGAGGATCAGCCGGTCGATGACCTCGTCGAGGGTGCGGGCCTCCACCGCGTCGCCCATCAGCTCCAGGTAGGTGAGCAGGCCCTGGCCGTGCCGGGCGACATGGTTGTACAGGTCCCGCATGCGCACGCCCCGGCCGCGCAGGGTGAGCGCCCGGTGCAGTCCCTCGGTCAGTTCGTCCTCGCGGCGGATGCCGCCGGGCTGGACGGTGAGCACCTCCGTCGTGCAGGCCTCGGTGGCCGCGTCCATGGCGGCCTGGATACGGGGCAGTCCGTCCAGGACACGGATCGCGGTGCCCTCCGCCGTGACCGCGGCCGGGGGGCGGCCGAGGCCGGCGTACCGTTCGACGGCGGCGACGGCGGTGCCGACGCGGCGCTGACTGGCGCTGACGTCGTCGTAGACACCGCGCAGCAGCCGCTGGATGACCTCCTGGGGCGATGTGGGCACCAGGAAGTCCATGTCGTCCGGGTCGGGGTGGAGCAGGGCCAGCTCCAGCAGACAGGGCACCGGCTCGGCGTCGCGGCGCGGCACGCGGCCCCGTCGTACGGCCCGGGCGTACAGGCGCTCCCCGGCCTCGCACAGTCGGTCAGCACCGTGAGGATGCTCCTCCGTCCCGTGCCCGGCCATCGTCCATCCCACCCCCGCGTCCGCTGGTACCGCAGCGCAACTATGCGCGGACACAGCGGGGTCCGCAACACGCCTCTCCCCGCTGTGACCGTGGGAAACCACCGGTTCGCCCGGGTATGTAACGGCCTCCGGGGCTCACATTGCAACAAGCTGGTGGTGGCGCGGGGCACCGTGCTGGTGCATCGTGTTGACCGCTTCCCCCCGGGTGCCGGCACCCGCCCCCCTTGGAGGCCGACACCCGGCAGCCCCGGCCGGGCCCCCCGCCCGGCCGGGGCGCATCGGGGGCCGGAGACGGGCCTGCCGCCGGACCGGCATCCGGTCGGCGGCAGGGTGCGGGACAGGCGGGTCCCTGAAAGCGGCGCCTGCCCGAGGTCCAACGGGTCTGCTCGACGTCCAGCGGGTCTGCTCGACGTCCAGGGGCCTGCTCGACGTTCCGCGGGCCTACTTGAGGTTGAGCGCCGCGCAGTCCTCCGCGAACTCGGCGGTGCAGATGTCCGACACCTTGTAGATGCCGTCCGCGATCACGGTGTCCTTGATGTTGCTCTTGGTCAGCGCGACCACGGTCACCAGCTGGGCCGGGATGCCCTTCGTCGTGGGGCTGTCGACCTTGTCGGAGGCGAGCGCGTCGAACTGGATGCCGTGGCCCTGCACCTTGGCGACGGCCATCTCCGCGGCGGCGGCGGCCTCGGCGGGGTAGGACTTGTACACGCTCATGTACTGCTCGCCGGAGATGATCCGCTGCACGGCGGCCAGCTCGGCGTCCTGCCCGGTGATGGGCGGCAGTTCGGTGACCCCGGCCGCCTTCAGCGCCTTGATGATGCCGCCGGCCATGGCGTCGTTGGCGGAGTAGACGCCCTTGATCTTGGAGGCGCCGATCTCCTCGATCGCCTCGGCCATGTTGGCCTGCGCGTTCTTCGGGTCCCAGTCCTTGGTGTCGTAGGACTTGGCGATGGTGACCTTGCCGTTCAGCTCGGACTCCGCGCCCTGCTTGAACTGCTTGGCGTTGGGGTCGGTGGGCGAGCCGTTCATCATCACGATCTTGGTGGAGAGACCGGTGCCGGAGCCCAGGGCGTCGAGCAGGGTGCGCGCCTGCACCTCGCCGACGAGTTCGTTGTCGAAGGAGACGTACCCGTCGATGGGGCCCTCGGCGAGCCGGTCGTAGGCGATGACGGGGATGCCCGCCTCCTTCGCCTTCTTCACCATGTCGGCGATGGCGTGCGAGTCGACCGCGTCCAGCAGGATGACGTCGACTTTGTCGTCGATCATCTTCTGCATCTGGCTGGCCTGCTTGTCCGCGTCCTGCTCGGCGTTGGCGTACTCGACCTTGCCCTTGTTGCCGGTGAGCGAGGCCACCTTGGACTTGACGATCGGGTAGTCGAAGTTGTCGTACCGCGTGTTGACCTTCTCCGGCAGCAGCAGACCGACGGTGAGGTCGTCGCCCTTGGTGGGACTGGCGTCGGCACCGTCGGACGTCGCGTTCAGGACTCCGCAGCCGGCGAGCGCGAGGGTCATGGCCGAGGCGGCCAGGGAAAGGACGGTACGGCGCATTCGGGGGCTCACTTCAGGTACGTGACGGGGGGTGTGCGATACACCCACATGACTGAAAAGCCAACGCTCCGGGTCCCTCCGCCGTCAAGACCAACCACTTAACGAGATAACAACATCACGCTCCGCTTTACCGCGGTGCGTTCGTGAAGGGAATGCGAAATCACCTCCAAACGCCCTTTACGGACCCTCCACCGAACAGAAGTTCAGCAGGAGGCAAAGTTCTGTACAACCAATCACATACCTCGTGAGTCGTGATCACGGCGGTCGCCGGGCAGCCGTCCCCGATTCGACCAGAGGACCGAATGATCCCAGCCAGGCGCACGGCCACCGTCGTGTCGGTCGTGCTCGCCACCGCGACGCGCACGGCAACGCCGCCGAGTCGGCCGTGGTGAGCGGCGTCCGCTCCATCGCTCCGCCGCAGCACGTCGCCGCCTCCACCACCGACACGGACGTCGTGCTGTCGTGGCGCGAGCCCTCGGGCACAGGCACCACCGACCCTGTGGTGCGCCGCTCGCCCGCGACCGCAGACGGCTCCCGCGACCGGCAGACCGTCACCTGCGGCGACCGCACCACGTCGGCCGACGCGTCCGGCGACACCGTGGACCGCTGCGTGGACGCGACCGGCCGGCACGGGACGGCGTCCGTCCACGCGATCCAGCGCCGGGACGGCTCTGGCCGTCTCTCGCTGCCCTCGGCGGAGGTCACCGCCACCCGGCCGGCGACGAGACGCCGCCGCCGGCCGTGACCGGGCTGCGACTTCCACGTCAGCGCGCCCGCCGCGGGCTGACACCGGCCGGAGCACGGCGAGGGGCCCGCGTTCGCACGCGGGCCCTCACCCGACGCACGAGGGGCCCGCGGTTTCCCGCGGGCCCCTCGGCGCGTATGCGTGCTAGTCCTTGGCCTTCTTCGGCCGCCACACCACCAGTGCGCTGGTCTGCTGGACCTCCTGGTACGGCACCAGGTCGCGCCGGTAGGAGGCGTGCACCGCGGCCTCCCGCTGCTGCATGGCCGCCGCCGCGCCGTCCAGCGCCGCCTCCAGCTCGGCGACCCTGCTCTGCAACGCGGCGACCTGGTTCTCCAGTTCGATGATCCGCTTGATGCCGGCCAGGTTGATGCCCTCGTCCTGCGACAACTGCTGCACCTGCCGCAGCAGTTCGATGTCACGGGCCGAGTAGCGCCGGCCCCGCCCGGCCGTGCGGTCCGGGGAGACCAGGCCGAGGCGGTCGTACTGGCGCAGCGTCTGCGGGTGGAGACCGGAGAGCTGGGCCGCCACCGAGATGACGTAGACCGGGGTGTCCTCGGTCAGTTCATACGGAGGGAATCCCCCGCGCTGGCGGGGTCGACGGCCTTCCATCTCTCTATGCTCCCTTCGCGGCCTCGAACAGCTCCGCCCGCGGGTCCTCGCCCGCGGTCGCCTCGCGATACGCCTCCAGTGCGTCACGAGCCTTCCCCGACAGGTCCTTGGGGACACTCACCTCGACGGTGACCAGGAGGTCCCCGCGGGTGCCGTCCTTGCGGACCGCGCCCCTGCCCCGGGCGCGCATCGTACGGCCGTTGGGGGTGCCGGGCGGCAGTTTCAGTGTGACGGGCGCGCCGCCGAGCGTGGGTACGCGCACCTCGCCGCCGAGGGCGGCCTCGGTGAAGGTCACGGGGACCGTCACCGTGAGGTTGTCGCCCTTGCGTCCGAAGACGGGGTGGCTGTCGACGTGCACGACCACGTACAGGTCGCCGGCGGGGCCGCCCCGCTCACCGGGGGTGCCCTTGCCGCGCAGCCTGATCCGCTGGCCGTCGCCGACCCCGGCGGGGATGCGCACCTGCATCGTCCGGGACGACTTGGCCCGGCCGCTGCCCTTGCACACGTCGCACGGGTTCTCCGCGATCAGGCCCCGCCCCTTGCAGTCGGGGCACGGGTCGGTCAGGGAGAAGCCGCCGCCGGAGCCGCGGGCGACCTGCCCGGTGCCGACGCAGGTCGGGCACACGCGCGGTGTGCCGTTCTTGTCGCCGGTGCCGGAGCAGGCCTTGCAGGGTGCCTGGGAGGACATCCGCAGCGGGACCGTGGCGCCCTCGATGGCCTCGCGGAAGGAGAGCGTGACCTCGGACTCGATGTCCTGGCCGCGCCTCGGCTGGGTGCGGCCCGTGCCGGCGCCGCCCCGGTTGAACAGGCCCCCGAAGACGTCACCGAGGCCTCCGCCGAAGCCGCCCCCGGCTTGGGCGCCGCCTCCGAAGAGGTCGCCCAGGTCGAAGTTGAAGGAGCCGCCGGCGCCCGGGCCCGGGCGGAAGCCGCCGTTGCCGAAGAGGGCGCGGGCCTCGTCGTACTCCTTGCGCTTCTTCGGGTCGCCGAGGACGTCGTTCGCCTCGGAGATCTCCTTGAAGCGTTCCTCGGCCTTGGCGTTGCCCTTGTTGGCGTCCGGGTGGAACTCGCGGGCGAGTTTGCGGTACGCCTTCTTGATCTCGGCCTCGGTGGCGTCCTTGGGGACGCCGAGGACCTTGTAGTAGTCCTTCTCGATGAAGTCCTTGGTGCTCACCCTCGACGTCCCTCCTTCCGTTCAGTGATCAGGTCAGCCCTCCTCCGGGCCACCGTTCTCCTTGTCCTCGGCCGGCTGCTCGGCGGGCTCGTCGGCCTTGACGGTCTGCGCGCCGGGCTGCGGTTCGGCGACGGCCACCCGCGCGGGGCGGATGGTGCGTTCGCCGATGCGGTACCCCGGCTGAAGGATCGCCACGCAGGTCGTCTCGGTGACGTCCGGCGCGTAGGAGTGCATCAGGGCCTCGTGGACCGTCGGGTCGAAGGGCTCGCCCTCCTTGCCGAACTGCTGGAGGCCCATCTTCGCGACGACGGTCTCCAGCGACTCGGCGACGGACTTGAACCCGCCGACCAGTTCGCCGTGTTCCCGCGCGCGGCCGATGTCGTCGAGGACGGGCAGCAGTTCGGTCAGGAGGTTCGCGACGGCGATCTCCTTGACCGCGACCCGGTCCCGTTCGACGCGGCGGCGGTAGTTCTGGTACTCGGCCTGGAGGCGCTGAAGGTCCGCGGTGCGCTCACCGAGGGCGGTGCGCACCTGGTCCAGCTGGGCCACCAGAGCCGCTGTCTCGCTGGCGTCCCCGGCCGGGGCCGCCGCCGCCTCCTCAGCGGGAGGGGTGGCGGCGGCCTTCGGCTCGGCGTCGTCGTTGGCGGCGGCGCCGGAGGGGACGTCGGGCTTCTCCTCGAAACCCGGGGTCTCCTCCGTCACGCGGCACCGTCCTTGCGCTCGTCGTCCACGATCTCGGCGTCCACGACGTCGTCGTCGGCCTTGGCCTCACCGGCACCGGCACCGGTGGCGCCGCCGGCGGCCTGCGCGGCCTGGGCGTCGGCGTACATGGCCTGGCCCAGCTTCTGCGAGACGGCGGCGACCTTCTCGGTGGCGGTGCGGATCTCGGCGGTGTCCTCGCCCTTGAGCTTCTCCTTCAGCTCGGCGACGGCCGCCTCGACCTCGGTCTTGATCTCGCCGGGGACCTTGTCCTCGTTGTCCTTGAGGAACTTCTCGGTCTGGTAGACCAGCTGCTCGCCCTGGTTGCGGGCCTCGGCGGCCTCGCGGCGCTTGTGGTCCTCCTCCGCGTAGCGCTCGGCCTCCTCGCGCATGCGGTCGACCTCTTCCTTCGGGAGCGAGGAGCCGCCGGTCACGGTCATCTTCTGCTCCTTGCCGGTGCCGAGGTCCTTCGCCGTGACGTGCATGATGCCGTTGGCGTCGATGTCGAAGGAGACCTCGATCTGCGGGACGCCGCGCGGCGCCGGCGGCAGACCGGTCAGCTCGAACATGCCGAGCTTCTTGTTGTACGCGGCGATCTCACGCTCGCCCTGGTAGACCTGGATCTGCACGGACGGCTGGTTGTCCTCGGCCGTGGTGAAGATCTCGGAGCGCTTCGTCGGGATCGTGGTGTTGCGCTCGATCAGCTTGGTCATGATGCCGCCCTTGGTCTCGATGCCGAGGGACAGCGGGGTGACGTCGAGCAGCAGGACGTCCTTCACCTCGCCCTTGAGGACACCCGCCTGGAGGGAGGCGCCGATGGCGACGACCTCGTCCGGGTTGACGCCCTTGTTGGCCTCCTTGCCGCCGGTCAGCTCCTTGACGAGCTCGGCGACGGCGGGCATACGGGTCGAGCCGCCGACGAGGACGACGTGGTCGATCTCGTTGATGGAGATGCCGGCGTCCTTGATGACGTTGTGGAACGGCGTCTTGCAGCGCTCCAGCAGGTCCGCGGTCAGCTGCTGGAACTGGGCGCGGGTCAGCTTCTCGTCGAGGTGCAGGGGGCCCTCGGCGGAGGCGGTGATGTAGGGCAGGTTGATCGAGGTCTCGGTGGAGGAGGACAGCTCGATCTTGGCCTTCTCGGCGGCCTCACGGAGGCGCTGGAGGGCCATCTTGTCCTTGGACAGGTCCACGCCGTGACCGGACTGGAACTGCTTGACCAGGTAGTCGACGATGCGCTGGTCCCAGTCGTCACCACCGAGGTGGTTGTCACCGTTGGTGGCCTTCACCTCGACGACACCGTCGCCGATCTCCAGCAGGGAGACGTCGAAGGTACCGCCACCGAGGTCGAAGACGAGGATCGTCTGGTCGTCCTTGTCGAGGCCGTAGGCGAGCGCCGCCGCGGTGGGCTCGTTGACGATGCGCAGGACGTTCAGGCCCGCGATCTCGCCGGCCTCCTTGGTGGCCTGGCGCTCGGAGTCGTTGAAGTAGGCCGGGACGGTGATGACCGCGTCGGTCACCTTCTCGCCCAGGTAGGCCTCGGCGTCCCGCTTCAGCTTCTGCAGGATGAACGCGGAGATCTGCTGCGGGTTGAAGTCCTTGCCGTCGAGCTGGATCTTCCAGTCGGTGCCCATGTGACGCTTCACGGAACGGATGGTCCGGTCCACGTTGGTGACCGCCTGGCGCTTGGCGACCTCACCGACCAGCACCTCGCCGTTCTTGGCGAAGGCGACGACGGACGGCGTGGTCCTGGCGCCCTCGGCGTTGGTGATGACGGTGGGCTCGCCGCCCTCCAGAACGCTGACGACGGAGTTAGTCGTGCCCAGGTCGATGCCGACCGCACGTGCCATGGTTGATTCCTCCAGCTGACTTGAGTGGAACAGGCTCAAGTGTGCATGAGGCCCCGCCCCGGGTCAACAGACCTGAGTCGTCTCGACTCAACTCTTATCCGTTCCTTACACGCAACGACGCTCTGACCTGCGCAGACGCCATCCGATGTGTCCGATTCGACACTTTGCGCGGGCCATACGGATTGACGCGCAGCAGCAGACAGACCACCGCCGCCATCCCGCCGGCCACCCACAGCACGGCCCCCTGACCGGCCCGCCCGGTGTGCACCATGACCCCGGCCGCCACCGTCGCGAACGCCGCCGCGCCCAGCAGCACGGTCACCGCCTGCGCGGTCAGCCCGAGCCGCCGCAGCCGGTGCGCGAGATGGTCGGGCCCGCCGCGCAGCAGCGGACGCCCGGCGCGGCGCCGGGAGACGGCGACGAGGACGACGTCGGCGACCGGCAGGGCGGTCAGCGCGAACAGCACACCCGCACCGGCCCCCGGACCGCGCCCGGCACACGCCGGAACGGCCGACGCGGCGAGCAGGAAGCCGGTGAACAGCGCCCCCGAGGCACCGAGCGCGGCGCCCGCCGACTGCCGGGGGCGAGCGGCCAGCGGCGGCCGGTGGGGAGCGATGAGCGGCTGCCGGACCTGGGTGGAGTGCGACGGCCCCGACGGGGCGAGGTGCGCCGCCGTGTGCCGGTGCCGCCGCACGAGGAAGTGCCGGTGCTGCTGCGTGAGGAACCCGGTCAGCGCCGCCGCGTGCACGCTCAGCAGCAGCGCGAGCCCGTCCAGCGCCTCGGCCGCCGCGCACGCGCCCACCCCGAACGCGGTGACCACGCCGACCGCCCCCGACGCCCCCGTCGGCACGTCCGCGTGGTCCAGCGAACGGAACGCGAGCGCCGCGCCCGCGACGAAGAGGACGGCCAGCACTCCGCCGACGACACCCGTCCTCTCGTACGGCATCACACAGGCCGCCGCCGACGCGGTACCGGCGAAGAGGAAGCGGGACCTCAGCCGCCACAGGTCGGCGGCGAGCCCCAGCGCGGCGACGGCGGCCCCGGCGGCGAGCAGCGCGCCGGTGCCCTCGCCGAGCGGACGGACGCCGAGCGCCGGCCCGGCGGCGCCGACCGCGCAGGTGGCGAGGGCGACGGCGAGCCCGCCGAACCACGGCGCGACAGGCCGGGGGCCGCCCCGCCCGCGCGGGGCGACGAAGCGCCTCGCGGCGGTCGCGGCGAGGGCGGCGAGAGCGGCGGAGAGGAACAGGGCGGCGAGAGCGGCGGCGATCCCGTAGAGCACGGATATAAATTAGTGGCGAATGTACCGATTTCGTACGAATAACACGATCGGATCGCCTGTCGCGTGGCGCCGACCGGGCGACAACCCCCGGACACCCTCCGCGGGGCCACGCCCGGCCGTCCACGGGGAACCGCCTCCGGGGCACGCCCGGCCGCCCCTGGGGGACCACCTCCGGACGCGCCCCCGGTGCGACCCCCGGCCGTCCGGGCGGTCGTCCGCGGGGCGCGCCTCTGAGGTGACCCTCAGCGACACAGATCACCGCACGCCCGGCTACATTGCAGCGGAGGATGAGGGTAGTCTCGTACGGACTGCATAAGTTACCGCTTAGTAATGTGCTCGATTCGAGGCCGCCTCAGGAGCCCCAATGCAACTCGCCGCGATCATCGTGTCGCTGGTCCTGATCGTGGTCGGCGTGGCACTGTTCGGCCGCGCCCTCCTCCAGATCTGGAACTTCATGCGGCTCGGCCAGCCCGTACCGGCCGGCACCCGCACAGACAACCCCGTCCAGCGCACCCTGACCGTCGTCAGGGAGTTCCTGGGGCACACCCGCATGAACCGCTGGGGGCTCATCGGGGTGGCGCACTGGTTCGTGGCGGTGGGCTTCTTCACCCTGCTGCTGACGATCGTCAACGCCATCGGACAGCTCTTCGAAGCGGACTGGATCCTGCCGGTCATCGGCGAGTGGGCGCCGTACAACGTCTACGTCGAGTTCATCGGCACGATGACCGTCGTCGGCATCCTCGCCCTGATCGCGGTGCGCCAGCTGAGCCACCCGCGCAAGCCGGGCCGCAAGTCCCGCTTCGCCGGCTCCAACTTCGGCCAGGCCTACTTCGTCGAGGCCGTCATCCTCATCGTCGGCGTCTGCATCTTCATGCTGCACGCCCTCGAAGGCGCCCAGCACCACGTCGACAGCTACGAGGCGTCCTTCTTCATCTCGTACCCCGTGGTGGACGCCCTCTCCGGCCTCGACGTCTCCACGCTGCAGAACCTCACCTACTTCTTCGCCGGCCTGAAGATCGCCACCTCCTTCACCTGGATGATCGTCGTCGCGCTGAAGACCGACATGGGTGTGGCCTGGCACCGCTTCCTCGCCTTCCCCAACATCTTCTTCAAGCGCAACGCCACCGGTGAGACCTCCCTCGGCGAACTGCTGCCGATGACCTCCGGCGGCAAGCCGATCGACTTCGAGGACCCGGGCGAGGACGACGTCTACGGCGTCTCCCAGATCGAGCACTTCTCCTGGAAGGGCCTGCTCGACTTCTCCACCTGCACGGAGTGCGGACGCTGCCAGTCGCAGTGCCCCGCCTGGAACACCGGCAAGCCCCTCTCCCCCAAGCTGCTGATCATGAGCCTGCGGGACCACGCCCACGCCAAGGCGCCCTACCTGCTCGCCGGCGGCGGCAAGACCATGGAGGGCGAGGAGAAGGCCACCGAGGAGCAGCTCAAGGGCGTGCCCGCCGCCGCCCTCGCCGAGGCCGAGCGCCCGCTGATCGGCACCGCCGAGGAGAACGGCGTCATCGACCCGGACGTCCTGTGGTCCTGCACCACCTGCGGCGCCTGCGTCGAGCAGTGCCCCGTCGACATCGAGCACGTCGACCACATCGTCGACATGCGCCGCTACCAGGTCATGATCGAGTCCGCGTTCCCGTCCGAGGCGGGCACGATGCTCAAGAACCTGGAGAAGAAGGGCAACCCCTGGGGCCTGGCGAAGAAGCAGCGCCTGGAGTGGCTCAAGGAGGTCGACTTCGAGGTCCCGGTCGTCGGCAAGGACATCGAGGACCTCACCGAGGTCGAGTACCTGTACTGGGTCGGCTGCGCCGGCGCCCTGGAGGACCGCGCCAAGAAGACCACCAAGGCCTTCGCCGAGCTGCTGCACATCGCGGGCGTCAAGTTCGCGATCATGGGCGGCGACGAGAAGTGCACCGGTGACTCCGCCCGCCGCCTCGGCAACGAGCCGCTGTTCCAGCAGCTCGGCCAGGAGAACGTCATGGCGCTCAACGTCGCCTTCGGCGAGGAGCTGGACGACGACGGCAAGGTCACCCCGGAGTCGAAGAAGCCGAAGTCGGCGAAGAAGATCGTCGCGACCTGCCCGCACTGCCTGAACACCATCGGCAACGAGTACCCGCAGCTCGGCGGCGACTACGAGGTCATCCACCACACCCAGCTGCTCCAGCACCTCGTCGACGAGGGCAAGCTGATCCCGGTGACCCCGGTCGAGGGCATCATCACCTACCACGACCCGTGCTACCTGGGCCGCCACAACAAGATCTACACGCCGCCGCGCGAGATCATCGGCAAGGTCCCCGGCCTGCGCAACGAGGAGATGCACCGCCACAAGGAGCGCGGCTTCTGCTGCGGCGCCGGCGGCGCCCGGATGTGGATGGAAGAGCGCATCGGCAAGCGCATCAACAACGAGCGCGTCGACGAGGCGCTGTCCGTCAACCCGGACATCGTCTCCACCGCCTGCCCGTTCTGCCTCGTCATGCTGACCGACTCGGTCAACGGCAAGAAGAACGACGGCAAGGCCAAGGAGTCCATCCAGGTCGTCGACGTCGCCCAGCTGCTGCTGGAGTCCGTCAAGACGCCGGTCGACCCGGCCGGCGAGGCGGAGACCGAGAGCGAGCCGGAGCCCGAGCCGGTCAAGTGACCGAGGCCGGCACGGCCGGGGCCGCGACTGCGGTCCCCGTCCCGGCCGGGACTCCGGTGACTGCCACGGCAACGGCCTGACGAGCCCGTACGGACCCGACGGCGCCCCCTGACCCGCACAGGCAGGGGGCGCCGTCGTGTGCGGGGACCCGCCCGCGCTCAGGCCTCCTTCGGCGCCGCCTGCTGCACCACCTCGAAGGACCACAACGTCGACCCGGTGGCCGCCGGCTTCGGACGCTCCCCCTCACCGCCGCCGCCCTGGTGCGCGGCCCTCATCGGGCCTTCCAGCCACGCCTGGAAGGACTCCTCGTCCCGCCAGCGCGTGTACACCAGATACTGGTCGGTGCCCTCGACGGGACGCAGCAGCTCGAACCACTCGAAGCCGTCCGAGCTCTCCACGGCGTGCGCCCGCGACGCGAACCGCTTCTCCAGGACCTCCCGCTGCTCGGCGGGAACGGTCAGCACATTGATCTTCACGACGCTCATGCCCTCATCCTGGCCCAGCCGCCCCCGCC
>NZ_JALLGL010000499.1 GCF_023072675.1 Streptomyces sp. XM83C | reverse complement strand
CGCCGGAGCCCCGCCCCCTGACGCCCGCACAGCCGGTACCACCGAGGAGAAGCCGTCATGACGACTCGTGAGGTCGAGCACGAGATCACCATCAGCGCGCCCGCTGCCGCCGTCTACCGTCTCCTTGCCGAGGTGACCAACTGGCCGCGCATCTTCCCGCCCACCATCTACGTCGACCGGGAGGAGACCGGCGCCGGCGAGGAACGCATCCGCATCTGGGCCACCGCCAACGGCGAGCCCAAGACGTGGACCTCCCGCCGCACCCTCGACCCCGAGGCGCTGCGCATCACCTTCCGCCAGGAGGTGCCGGCGCCGCCGGTCGCCGCCATGGGCGGCACCTGGATCGTCGAACCCCTCGACGGGGGCAGCTGCCGCGTGCGGCTCCTGCACGACTACCGGGCCGTCGACGACGACCCGCACGACCTGCTGTGGATCGAGCGGGCCGTCGACCGCAACAGCACCAGCGAACTGGCCGCGCTCAAGGAGAACGTCGAGCGCGTCCACGAGGCCGAGACGCAGGAGCTGACCTTCTCCTTCACCGACAGCGTGCGCATCGACGGCGCCGCCAAGGACGCCTTCGCCTTCGTCAACGAGGCCGGGCTGTGGCCCGAGCGGCTCCCGCACGTGGCCCGCGTCCGCTTCACCGAGGACACCCCCGGTCTGCAGGAACTGGAGATGGACACCCGGGCCAAGGACGGCTCGACGCACACCACCAAGTCCTACCGGGTCGTCCTCGGCGAGCACCGCATCGCCTACAAGCAGGTCACCCTGCCGGCGCTGATGACCCTGCACACCGGTGTGTGGACCTTCGAGGAGACCGAGACGGGCGCCACGGCCAGCTCCCAGCACACCGTCACCCTCAACACCGACAACATCGCCAGGATCCTCGGCCCCGAGGCCACCGTCGCCGACGCCCGCGCCTACGTGCAGAGCGCGCTGAGCACCAACAGCCTCGCCACCCTCGGCCACGCCAAGGAGTACGCGGAGCGGAACCGCTGACATGGCCACCGACCCGCACCAGGACCACCGGCTGCCGCCCACCGGGCCCGCCCGGACGGTCGACACCCAGGTGATCGTCGTCGGGGCGGGCCCGGTCGGCCTGCTCCTCGCCGGCGAACTGGCCTTGCGCGGCATCCAGGTGACGCTCGTCGAACGCCGGCACGGCCCCACCACCGAGTCCCGGGCGTCCACCCTGCACGCCCGCACCATGGAACTGCTGGACAGCCGCGGCCTGCTCGCCGACCTCGGCACCCCGCCGTGCGAGCCGCGCGGTCACTTCGGCGGCATCCCCCTCGACCTGACCCTGCCCGGCCCCTACCCCGGGCAGTGGAAGGTCCCCCAGACCAAGGCCGAGTCGGTGCTGGAGGAATGGGCCCTCGGTCTCGGCGCCGACCTCAGGTGCGGGCACACCCTGCACGCCGTCGACGACCACGGCACCCACGTCGAGGCCGCCGCCACCGACCGTCACGGCGCCCGCGTCCTGCTGCGCGCCCCCTACCTCGTGGCCTGCGACGGCCAGGACTCCACTGTGCGCACCCTCACCGGCGCCGACTTCCCCGGCACCCCGGCCGCACGGGAACTGCTGCGCGCCGACGTCAAGGGCCTCGACATACCCGACCGGCGCTTCCAGCGGCTCCCCGCCGGCCTCGCCATCGCCGCCCGCAACCCGGCGGGCGTGACCCGGGTCATGGTGCACGAGTTCGGCGCCGCGGTCCGCGAACGCACCGGCGACCCGCACTACGACGAGGTCGCCGCCGCGTGGAAGCGGGTGACGGGCGAGGACATCACCGGCGGCACACCGGTGTGGGTCAACCGCTTCGACGACGAGAACCGGTGCCTGACCCGCTACCGGCACGGCCGGATCCTGTTCGCCGGGGACGCCGCCCACCGGCAGCTGCCCATCGGCGGCCAGGCCCTCAACCTCGGCCTCCAGGACGCCTACAACCTCGGCTGGAAACTCGCCGCCGCCGTCGACGGCACCGCCCCCGCCGGACTCCTCGACAGCTACGACACCGAACGCGCCGCGGTCGGCGCGGCCGTCCTCGGCAACATCCGCGCCCAGGCCCTGCTGCTCCTGGGCGGCCCCGAGGTCGAGCCGCTGCGCACCGTCCTCGCCGAGCTCATCGCCCACGAGGACGTGCGCGCCCACCTCGCCGGGATGATCAGCGGCCTCGCGATCCGGTACGACGTCGGCGGCCCCGTACACCCGCTGCTCGGCGCCCGCCTGCCGCACACCGTGCTGCGCACCGGCGCCCTCGTGTGCACCACGGCCGAGCTGCTGCGCTCCGGACGCGGACTGCTGCTGGGCGTGGGCGGGCCGCCGCCGCACCTCGACGCCGCCCTGGCCGACCGCGTCGACACGGTCACCGCCGAGACGGCGGCCGGCTCACCGCTGGAGGGCGTCCGCGCCGTGCTGGTGCGGCCCGACGGCCACGTCGTCTGGGCGGGCGCCGGGGACGGCGACGGGCTCGCCGAGGCTGCCGCACGCTGGTTCGGCTCGCCCTGAGCCACCACCCCGGCCCGGCCCGCCCAGAC
>NZ_JALLGL010000498.1 GCF_023072675.1 Streptomyces sp. XM83C | reverse complement strand
CTCCAGCGTCGCCGAGCGGGACTACTCGGGGCGAGCGGGGAGAAAACTGGCCGTACGCGGGGAAACCCGTGGCCATCAGTGGGGCGGTAAATGGCCGCCTATGGGGAGCTTGCCACGGCCGCCGTCAGCGGACCCATGCACCGGACCGGGCGACGCTGCGCCATGTGTGGGCGGAGATCAAGCAGCGTGACCCGTGGAACCGCGAAGCCCACCACGAGGTCGTCACCTATCTGTTCCAGCGGTACCACGGTCGGCCGGGGGAGGCGATGTGGTGGGCGGAGGAGCAGGCGTCCATCGCCCCGCGAGGGCTGCCGATCGCGGTCCTTCCCCTGGTCGTGATCGCCGAGGCCCACCGATCCCGTCAGGAGCGCGACAAGAAGGCGTACGGGCTGACCATCCACCCCTGGATCGACTGCCCGCAGATCGACCCCGTGCTGGAACGCTGGTGGCGCTACCGCGCGCCTGGCCCGCACGCCTGCTTCGCCGATGACGCCAACTACCTGGCACACGCCCTATCGTTCGCCAACCGCCACAGCGAGGCGGCCGACGTCTTCGACGCGATCGGCCCGTACGCCACGCACCTTCCCTGGGCCTACTGCGGTCAGGTCGAAGACCTGTTCCTGCGGCACCGCGCCTGGGCCTACAACCCGCCGAGGCGCCGGCACCCCTGACCACCCTGACACCACCCCTCCTATGCAGGAAGGACGGCACCCCCATGCCTCTCGACGTCTCCCGCGTCTCCGACGAGGAACGCCTGAAGCAGCTCGGCTACCAGCAGACGCTCTCCCGCTCGATGCCCGGCCGGGCCAACTTCGGCGTCAGCTTCACGATCATCTCGATCCTGTCCGGCTGCATGACCCTGTACGGCTACGGCATGAACACCGGCGGCCCGGCTGTGATCATGTGGGGCTGGCTGTTCGTCGGCCTGATGACCTTGTTCGTCGGCCTGTCGATGGCCGAGGTCTGCTCCTCCTACCCGACCAGCGCCGGCCTGTACTTCTGGGCCCACCGCATGGCCCCCTCGAGAACGGCCGCCGCCTGGGCCTGGTTCACCGGCTGGTTCAACGCCCTGGGCCAGATCGCAGTGACCGCGGGCGTCGACTTCGGCGCCGCCAGCTTCCTCAACGCCCTGCTCGACCTTCAGTTCGGCTTCACCGCCACGCCCGGCCACACCATCACGCTGTTCGGGATCATCCTTGTCCTGCACGGCGTGCTGAACACCTTCGGGGTCCGCATCGTCGCCTTCCTCAACGAGGTCTCCATCTGGTGGCACATCCTCGGCGTCGTCGTCATCTGCGGCGCCCTGGTGCTCGTGCCCGACCACCACCGGTCGACCGGCTTCGTCTTCGGCGAGTTCGTCAACAACACCGGCTTCTCCTCCAGCACCTACGTGGTGCTGATCGGACTGCTGATGGCGCAGTACACCTTCACCGGCTACGACGCCTCCGCCCACATGACCGAGGAGACCATCGACGCCTCCACCGCCGGCCCCAAGGGCATCGTCCGCTCGATCCTCGTCTCCCTCGCCGCCGGCTTCATCCTGCTGTTCGGCTTCACCTACGCCATCCAGTCCTACGCCGGCGCACTCGCCTCCGGGACCGGGGTGCCCCCGGCGCAGATCCTCATGGACGCCCTCGGCGCCGCGGCCGGCAAGTGGCTGCTGCTGGTCGTCATCGTCGCCCAGCTCTTCTGCGGCATGGCGTCTGTCACCGCTAACTCGCGCATGATCTACGCCTTCTCCCGGGACGGCGCCCTGCCCTTCTCCAAGGTGTGGCACCAGCTGAACCCCGCCACCCGCACGCCCACCAACGCCGTCTGGCTCGCCACCGGCGGCGCCTTCGCTCTCGGCCTGCCCTACCTGTGGAACACCACCGCGTACGCGGCGGTCACCTCGATCGCGACCATCGGCCTGTACATCGCCTACGTCATCCCGACCTATCTCCGGCTCCGCCAGGGGAGCCGGTTCGAGCGCGGCCCCTGGCACCTCGGCTCCTGGTCTCCCGTCGTCGGCACGATCGCCGTCGCCTGGGTGCTGATGATCACCGTGCTGTTCATGCTGCCTCAGGCTTCGCCCGTCACGGTGCACACCTTCAACTACGCGCCCGTGGCGGTCGGCGTCGTCATCGCCTTCTGCGGCATCTGGTGGCTGGCTTCGGCCCGTAAGTGGTTCCTCAATCCTGCGCACCCGCGCAACTCCACGCTGGGTCGGAAGGATGCCGGTGGGAGGGCCGGTGTCCGCTGAGAAGATGGTCGGATCCGGTGCTTGCCGGGAAACGGCTGAAGTGTGCCGGGCGGGCGCCGAAAGCCCCTGGTCGTCGGTGACCAGCTGCAGCGGGCTGCGGCTCAGGCTGACCGAAAACCGTTCACTCCAGGTGATCGCACCTCGACACGCTGTCAGTGGCGCGTGCTCTCAGAGGGCTTCTCGAAACCGAGTGTGAGGCTGGGTTTGTGCTGGTCAGGCATAGTTTCGGGGTGGGTGAGGTAGGTCCGGTGCGTCCGTGGAGGTGGCGTGCTGGAGGTGCGTGATGGTGTCTGT
>NZ_JALLGL010000497.1 GCF_023072675.1 Streptomyces sp. XM83C | reverse complement strand
TGACGGCGGCCGTGGCAAGCTCCCCATAGGCGGCCATTTACCGCCCCACTGATGGCCACGGGTTTCCCCGCGTACGGCCAGTTTTCTCCCCGCTCGCCCCGAGTAGTCCCGCTCGGCGACGCTGGAGCGGGTGAAGAACAGCAGGGAGATCATGGAGATCCTTGAGGCATACGACCTCACAGGCAGTTACCGTGCCGCGGCCGAGCTGGCCGGGTGCGACCACCACACGGTGGCCCGTTATGTGAAGATGCGGGCCGCCGGCCAGCATCCTGACCAGAGGCGTCACCGGTCTCGCGCGATCGACGACTATCTGCCGAAGATCGAGGACCTGGTGGTCCGCTCGCAGGGCAAGATCCGAGCGGACGTGGTCCACAAGAGGATCACCGCGATGGGCTTCACCGGCGGGGAACGCACCACCCGCCGCACCGTCGCCGAGGCGAAAGCCCAGTTCAGGGCCGGTCGGCGGCGGGTCTATCGGCCGTGGGTGACCGAACCGGGGCTCTGGCTTCAGTACGATTTCGGCGACGGCCCGGTGATCAAGGGCCGCAAGACCACGCTGTTCTGCGCATGGCTGGCCTGGTCGCGTTTCCGCGTCGTCATCCCGATCTGGGACAAGACGCTGCCGACGGTCACCGCGTGTCTGGATGCCACGTTCCGCCGGATCGGCGGGATCCCGGCCTACGTCCTGACGGACAACGAGAAGACGGTCACCATCGACCACGTCGCCGGGATCGCCATTCGCAACCCGGAGATCGTCGAGGTCGCCCGGCACTACGGCACGACGATCCGCACCTGTCTGCCGGCGGACCCGGAAACCAAGGGCGGCAGCGAGTCCACGGTGAAGATCGCGAAGGCAGACCTGGTGCCCAGGGACGTCAATCTCCGGGAGGAGTACAGAACCTTCGGCGAGCTGGAAGCCGCCTGCCGCCAGTTCTGCGACGAGGTCAACTCCCGCACACACAAGGCGACTCGGCGCAAGCCCGTCGAACGGCTGGCGGAGGAAGCCCAGCGGCTGCACCCGCTGCCGAAGCGTCCGTTCACCGCGGCGTTCGGCACCACCCGGCGGGTCACTTGGGAGTCGACGATCTCAGTCGACGCGGTCCGTTACTCGGTCCCGCACGAGCTGATAGACACCCGGGTCTGGGCCCGTTTCCACGGCGACGAGCTGATCGTCACCGCCGTCGACGAGCACGGCTCGGCCATCGAGGTCGCCCGCCACCCTCGCGGCGAGCCCGGCTCGCCGGTGCTGGACGACGCCCACTATCCGCCGCGCGAGGACAAGGAAATGGACCGCACTCCGAGGGCGACCTCCGCCGAGGAGGCCGCGTTCCTCCAGCTCGGCCCAGGTGCTGCCAGCTGGCTGATCGAGGCCGGGGCGGCCGGGGTCCGGCGGGTCAAGGCGAAGATGGCCGAGGCCGTCGCGCTCTCAAAGCTCTACTCCATAGCGGAAGTCGACCGCGCGCTCGGCACCGCCGCGGTCACCGCCCGCTTCGCTGACAAGGACCTCTTGTCGATCCTCGACTACCAGGCCGTCCACGGCCTGGCCGAGCCGGTCCGCCGCAGCGAGGACCACTCGCTGCAGCCCGGCACCTCCGCCTGGTCCGCCCTCGGCGCCGCCACCCCGAACACTCCTGATCTTTCCGAGTACGACGAAAGCGACCTTGCCTGATGGCCACCCCTCTTCGCACTGTTCCCGGCACCAACGGCGACCCGCTCGCCGAGGCCATCGACCTGACCCGTCGGCTCAAACTCCCGCACATCCGCCGGTCATTGACCGACATCATTCCCACCGCGAAGGCCCAGCGATGGGACCCGGCCGAGGTCGTCCGCGTCCTTCTTGCCGAGGAAGCCGCAGGCCGCGACCGGGCCAACCTGCACACCCGCCGCAAGCGGGCCGGCTTCCCCACCGGCAAGACCTTCGGCGACTGGCACGAGGGCAAGTCCTCCATACCCCGGGCCACCCAGGACGCCCTGAAGAGTCTGGAATGGGTCGGCCGCCGGGAGAATTTTTGTATTTGCGGGCCCTCGGGGACGGGAAAGTCGCACTTCACCGAGGCGCTCGGGCAGACCGCGGTCGAGGCCGGCCTGACCGTCGCCTGGTTCACCATCGAGGACCTGGGCGCCCTGGTCCGCCGCCACCGCGCGGACGACTCCATCGCCCGAGCCCTCGCGAAGATCGTCCGCTCGGACCTGATCATCGTCGACGACATCGGGCTCCTGCCCGTCTCCGAGGACGCCGCCGAGGGCTTCTACCGCCTGGTCGACGCCGCCTACGAACGGCGCTCGATCGCCGTCTCCAGCAACCTCCACCCGTCCGGATTCGACGAGATCATGCCCAAGACCCTGGCCACCGCGACCGTCGACCGGCTACTTCACCATGCTCACGTCACGGTCACTCAGGGTGATTCGTTCAGGTTCACCGAGGCCACCACCGGCAAGGGGGTGAAGCCCTTCAGCTGATCCACACCAACCTCTGGCGGGGAGACATCTGGCCGCCAGCGGGGACCTCTAACCGGCCGCCAGCAGGGAGAACTACTGGCCGCCTACGGGGAGCACTACATGGCCGTTGACA
>NZ_JALLGL010000496.1 GCF_023072675.1 Streptomyces sp. XM83C | reverse complement strand
GACGCGGGGTGGCCGAGGTCCCGTGGAGGCGGGCGCAGGTGCACGCCTTGGCCCAGGTCCCGCAGGGGCGGACGCGGCAACACGACGTGTCCTGCGGCTGAAGAGCAGGCGAGCGGCCGGCCGGGGCTGTCACAGGAACCGGGAACTGGACACCGGGCCCGTGTCGGCCACGCCGCCACGCGGGCCGCGGAGCCAGGTGTCGGCGACCGCCGACGCCAGCTGTGCCGGCCGCTCGTCCGGGTCGGCCGGCGCGCTGCCGTCGCCCTCGTCCGGGGTCGGGTCCGCGGCGGTGATCTCCGCGGCGATCTCCGCCTCCGGGCGGTCGTCGGCCGGGGCCGTCCCCACCTCGCCGTTCTCGTCCAGCCGCATCTGCTCGGCCCACGCCGGGGTCAGATGCTGATGCAGCAGGCCCACACTGTCCGCGGCGACGACCGGCGGATCCGTCCAGCAGCTCGCGTGCTCGTGCAGCACCTGACCCGGCGCCCGCTCACGCAGCGCCGCAAGGATCTCCCGGCCCCGCTCGTCCTCCGCCAGGCCGTTGAGGTCGTGCGCCACCACCAGCGTGCCGGGCTCCGCGCCCTCGAACGGCCGTACGGGAAGTTCCAGCACCTCGGCCGCGGCCAGGCCCATGATCCGGCTGTCCCGGTCCGGCAGCAGCGCCACCGCCTCCGGGCGGACACCGGTCGCCTCCAGCACCAGCTTCAGCCGCAGCAGGGCGCGCAGGCACAGGTCGTACGACTCCTGGAGGAAGGCGTAACGGCCGTGCATGCCCTCGTCGAAGCCGTACGGCGACAGCGTGCCGAGCAGCGAGCCGCCCATGACGTACTGCCAGCCGCGCAGGTCGCGGTGGTCCAGCGGGGTCGCGCCGGCGGCGCTCGCCGCCCGCTCCAGCATGGCCCGCTGCCGGTCCCGCGCCGGCAGCCAGATCCGGTCGTCAGGGTCGGCCGCCGGGTCCGGCAGCCGCTCGTGCTGGCGGCGCGCCAGGTCCAGGTCGCCGGACATGAGCGCGTTGTACGCGAGCAGATAGCGGTCCGGCCAGTCCGCGAGGGTCTCCTCACGGGCACTGAGCGCCGTCACCGCCTCACGGTGGCGGCCCTCCCTCTCGTACGCCGACACCAGTTCCCGCAGCGCCGCCGCGGAGTCCGGGACCAGCCGCACCGCCTCCCGCAGCGCGGGTATCGCCAGGACCGGCACGCCCCGCTCCACGCACGCGTACCCGAAGTCGTACAGGTTCTGGGCTCGTTCGGGATGGGCCGCCAGCGCCTCGCCCGCGTCCCGCAGGTCGTCGAAACCGGCCGTGGCGGCGGCTCGGGCCGTCACCTGTGCGACCTCCGCGAGCGGTGCCGTCTCGGCCACCGCCCGCAGGGCGCGCAGCGCGCCGGGCACGTCTCCGGAGTCCAGCGACTCCCACGCCGCGTGCAGTTCGGGGGACTTCGGCCTGCGATTCTTCCGCGAGAACATGTGCGGGATCCTCGCCCACCGATCGCAGCGGGCTCAACTGCATTTCCGGGCGCGCCGGTTGCGTGGCCGGGGTGTGCCCGTACCCGCGAACTCCCGCGGCCTCTCGCGTTCCTTCGGCTTCCCTCAGAACACCGACAGGCCCGTGAGGGTCGTGAAGCGGTCCAGTGCCGCCACGCCCGCCACCGAGTTGCCCCGCTCGTCCAGGCCCGGACTCCACACGCACAGTGTGCAGCGGCCCGGCACGACCGCGATGATGCCGCCGCCGACCCCGCTCTTGCCCGGCAGGCCCACCCGGTAGGCGAAGTCGCCCGCCGCGTCGTACGTCCCGCACGTCAGCATGATCGCGTTGATCTGCTTGGCCTGACTGCGGGTCAGCAGGCGGCTGCCGTCGGCGCGGACGCCGTGCCGGGCGAGGAACGTCGTCGCCAGCGCCAGATCGGCGCACGAGGCGCTGATCGAGCACTGGCGGAAATACTGGTCGAGCAGCTCCGGGACGGGGTTGTGGATGTTGCCGTACGACGCCATGAAATGCGCGAGCGCGGCGTTGCGGTCGCCGTGCGCCGTCTCCGAACGGGCCACCTCCTCGTCGAAGTCCAGATCCGGGTTGCCGCTCTCCGCCCGCAGGAAGGCGAGGAGTTCACCCGCCGCGTCGCCGGTACGGGTGTGCAGGCGGTCCGTGACCACCAGGGCGCCCGCGTTGATGAACGGGTTGCGCGGGATGCCGTTCTCGTACTCCAGCTGCACCAGCGAGTTGAACGGGTTGCCGGACGGCTCGCGGCCCACGTGCTCCCAGAGTTCGTCGCCCTCGCGGGCCAGGTCGAGGGCGAGCGTGAAGACCTTCGTGACGGACTGCGCGGAGAACGGCTCCCGCCAGTCCCCCACCCCGTACACCGTGCCGTCCGGTTCGGCGACGGCCATGCCGAAACTGCGGACGTCACGGGCCGCGAGCGCCGGAATGTAGTCGGCGGGGCGGCCACGGCCCGGCGTGTGCTCGATCTCCTCCGCGATGCGGTGGAGGACCGGCTCGAAGGTCGTCGGCGGCGTGCTCATGATCGGTATTGTGCCTTCGGTTCGCGGGTTTCCCGGGCCCGGCGTCAAGGGGCGTGGCGCGGGGGTGGGCGC
>NZ_JALLGL010000495.1 GCF_023072675.1 Streptomyces sp. XM83C | reverse complement strand
GCCCCCGCCCCCGGCGACCGAGGTGGCTCCCGGCGTGGTCCGGCCGCCGAGCGCGGGCCCGCGCAGGGCACCGGGCGGCGGCGCGGCCTCGGGGCGTGGGCGCGGCGGCTGGCCGGCGGACGCGGCGGCGCGCAGGCCGCCGTGCCGCAGGCGGGCGCGGAGGAGCCCGGCACGGACGGCACCCCGGCGGCGCCGGTCGCCCCGGGTGTGCCGGAGACCTGGCCGGACCCGGCGGCGCTGCTGCTGACCGCGCTGGGTCCGGGCCCGAGGCTGTGGGAGCGCGGGCCGGGTCATCCGGAGGCGCTGACCGTGCGGCTCGGCACGGCCGACCGCCCGACGCCCGACGGCACGGGCCTGCTGCCCGCCGTGCCGGTGACGGCGGGGCTGCGGGAGGCGGGCGCGCTGGGTCTCGCCGGGCCGCGTCCGCGGCTGTCGGGGCTGGCGCGGGCGGTGGTGGCGCAGCTGGCGGCGCTGCACTCGCCGGACACCCTGGAGATCGTGCTGATCAGCGTGGACCGCACGCGGTCCCTCGAGGAGCGCACGGCGGAGTGGGCGTGGCTGGGCTGGCTGCCGCATGTGCGGCCGGGGCACGGCCAGGACTGCCGGCTGCTCCTCGCGTACGACCGGGAGCAGGCCGCCGCCCGCACGGACGAGCTGCTGCGCCGCCTCGCCGACCATGACGCCGAGCGGACCCCGGCGGCGGCCGGGGCGGCCCTGGGCGGCCTGTCCGGGGGCGTGGACGCCGTGGCCGGCCGGGCGGACGCTCCCCTGGCCCGGTCCGCTCAGGACGCCGTGCCGCCTCCGGGCGGCCCCGGTGCCGCGCACGCGGCGGACCCCGGTGCCGCTGCCGGTGCGGTGTCCGCGGGCGCCCGCCGCCCGTCCTGGGCCCGCGCCGACGACGAGAGTGCGGGGGCGGGCTTCCCCGGCCCGTACACGGTCGTCGTGGTGGACGGTGATCCCGGCGGCCCCGGACTCCAGGAGGCCGTGGCACGGCTGGCCGCTCAGGGGCCGCGGGCCGGCATCCATGTGGTGTGTCTGGCGGAGACGGACCCGGCCTCCCCCGCCTCGCCGGTCACGCAGACGTTCCGGGCGGCGTGCGAGGTGTCGCCGGTGTTCGCCGAGTGCGGTGCGGTGGCGCTGCTCAGCGGCGACGTGGCCACCGCGCTGCGGCTGCTGCGGGTGGCCCGCCGGGAGGGCGTCCCGGTCGGCGACGGCACGCTGGCGACGGTCGACGCCGTGTCCGCGCCCTGGGCGGAGCGGTTCGCCCGCGCGCTGGCCCCGCTGCGCCCGGACGGCCCGGCGGAGCGGCACGCGCGCGTGTCGGCGCCGTTGCCGCAGTCGGCGCGGCTGCTGGAGGAGCTGGGGCTGGCCCGGGCCACTCCGGCGTCGTTGATGGCGCGGTGGGCGGACGCCGCCGACGACACCGAGGCGCTCGGCGGCCGGGCACGGGCCGTGCTGGGCGCCGGTCCGCGCGGCCCGGTCGGTGTCGACCTCGTCGCGGACGGGCCGCATCTGCTGATCGAGGGACCGCACGGCAGCGGCCGTACGGAGCTGCTGCGGGCGGTGGTCGCGTCGCTGGCGTCGGCGGAGCGGCCGGACCGGCTCGGCATCGTGCTGATGGACGGCCGGGACCGGGTCGGCGGCGCCACCGGCGACGGGCTGCGGGTGTGCACGGACGTGCCGCATGTGACGACGCATCTCATCGCCAACGACCCGGTGCGGATGCGGGAGTTCGCTCAGTCGCTGAGCGCGGAGCTGAAGCGCAGGGCGGAGCTGCTGGGCCGGACGGACTTCGCCGAGTGGCACCGGCACCGGGAGGTGTCCGGCCGTATCGTCGCCCAGCGCACCCCGGCGTCCGGCCGTGTTTCCGCGTCCGGCGCGCGCACCGACCCGCCCGGCCGGCCCGGGCAGGGGCCGCGTCCCGGCGGCGACTCGGGCGCCGGGGACATAGAGGCGCCGCCCAGTTCCACCCTGCGGCTGCGGCCGTCGGGTGCGCGGCGGGCGGCGGAGGCCGCGCCGCCGCTGCCGCGGCTGGTGGTGGTCGTGGACGACCTGGACGCGCTGGTGGCGCCCTCGCTGGGCTCGCCGGGCCGGCCGGCGGCCGGGTCGGTGATGCGGGCGCTGGAGGCGGTGGCCCGCGACGGCGAGCGGCTCGGCGTGCACCTGGTGGCCGCGTCCGGTCCCGGCGGCCGTACGGCGGAGTCGGAGGCCGCCCGGCGGGCGTCGCTGCGGGTCGCCCTGGACGCCCCAGGGTCCGGGCCGGACGATCCGGCGCCGGGGCGTGGCCGGCTGACCGGTGCGGACGGGCGGGTGACGCCGTTCCAGGCGGGACGGGTGACGGGCCGTATCCCGCGGACGGCGACGCTGCGGCCGACGGTCGTGCCGCTGGAGTGGCACCGCATGGGCGATCCGCCGGCCCGCCGCCCGGTCCGTGAGCTGGGCAACGGCCCCACCGACCTGGCGCTGCTGGCCAGCGCGTTGGAGCGGGCGGCCCGCGAGGTGTCGGCGGCGGAGGTGCCGTCCCTCATCTGAGACGGCGGGACCCCCGGACCCGGGCCCCGCACCCGCGGAGCCGGGCACGGCATGTCGTACAC
>NZ_JALLGL010000494.1 GCF_023072675.1 Streptomyces sp. XM83C | reverse complement strand
CCTCCGCCCCCTACCGCGTCGCCCTGCTCGCCTTCCCCGGCATCCGCGCCTTCGACGTCTCCGTCATCACCGAGGTCTGGGGCTCCGACCGCACCGACCGCGGCGCCCCCCACTTCGAACTGCGCCGCACCGGCACCGACAAGACCCCCGTGCCCCTGCGCGGCGGCCTCTCCCTTCACCCCGACCGCGCCCTGACCTGGCTCGACCGCGCCGACCTGATCGTCGTCCCCGGCCTCGACGAACTCGACCCGGCCCCTGCCCCCGTCCTTGACGCCCTCCGCCGCGCCCATGCCCGCGGCACCACCATCGCCGCCCTCTGCGGCGGCGCCTTCACCCTCGCCCAGGCCGGCCTCCTCGACGGTCGCCGCGCCATCACCCACTGGAACCTCGTCGACCGGCTCCGCGCCCGCCACCCCGAGATCACCGTCGTCCCGGACGCCCTGTTCATCGAGGACGACAACATCTGGACCTCCGCGGGTACGGCCGCCGGAATCGACCTCTGCCTGCACCTCGTCCGCCGCACCCACGGAGCCGAGGCCGCCGCCACCATCGCCCGCTCGATGGTCACCGCCCCGTTCCGCACCGGCACCCAGGCCCAGTTCATCGAACGCCCCACACCCCGAGCCGACCGCGACGCCGACACCCTCGCCGCCGTACGCGAACACGCCCTGCGCCATCTGCACGAACCGCTCACCGTCGCCGACCTGGCCGCCCACGCCGGCATGTCCCCCCGCACCTTCACCCGCCACTTCACGGCGGAGACCGGCACCACACCCCTGCGCTGGCTCCTCGACCAGCGCATCGCCGCAGCCCAGAAACTCCTCGAACGCACCGACCTGCCCATGCCCGAGGTCGCCCGCCGCGCCGGCTTCGGCAGCGAGGTCACGATGCGCCAGCACTTCGCATCGCGCCTCGCCACCAGCCCCCGCGCCTACCGCGCCGCGTTCAACGCCACCTCCTCGAACGCCGGCAACAACCCGATCGCCCGATAGGCCGCGTCCACCGTCGGCCGCGCCATCGACCGCGCCCGCTCGGCACCCGCCCGCAGCACCGCGTCCACGGCACCGGGGTCCGCGCACAGCTCACGATGCCGCTGCTGCAACGGCCGCAGCACCTCCACCACGGCCTCAGCGGTGTCCCTCTTCAACGCCCCGTACGAGGCGTACCCGGCGCTCAACGCCTCCGGATCACCACCCGTGCACGCCGCGAGAATGTCCAGCAGATTGGCCACCCCGGGCCGCTCCACCCGGTCGTACACCACATCCCGCCCGCTGTCCGTCACCGCCCGCAGCACCTTCTTCCGCACCACGTCCGGCTCGTCCAGCAGATAGACGACGCCCAGCCCCGACGCGTCCGACTTCCCCATCTTCGACGTCGGCGTCTGAAGGTTCATCACCCGTGCCGCGACCTTCGGGACGGCAGCCCGCGGCACGGTGAACGTGCTCCCGTACCGCTGGTTGAACCGCGCCGCGAGATTCCGCGCCAGCTCCACATGCTGCGCCTGGTCCTCCCCGACCGGCACCTCGTCCGTGCCGTAGGCCAGGATGTCCGCCGCCATCAGCGCGGGATACGTCAGCAGCGACAACCGCACACTTCTGCCGCGGGCGGCCTCCCGCTCGGATTTCTCCCGGTACTGGATCATCCGCCGCATCTCCCCGTCGGCGGCCACACACTCCAGCAGATACGACAGCCGCGTGTGCTCGTCGACATGGCTCTGCACGAACAGCGTGCACCTCTCCGGGTCGAGCCCCGACGCCAGCAGCAGCGTCGCCGCCTGCCGGCTGAGCCTGCGCACCCGCGCCGGGTCGTGCTCCACGGTCAGCGCGTGCAGATCGACCACGCAGAACAACGCGTCGGCCCGGTACTGGTCGACCTCGGCCCACCGCCGCATGGCCCCCAGGTAGTTGCCCAGGGTCAGATGTCCGGTCGGCTGGATACCGCTGAAGACCCGCTTCATCTCTCCACCTCCTGCTCCGGGCCGCCGTCCCCGGCCGGCCGCCCCCTGGAGTCCTGGAGGGAGATACAGAAACGGCCGCCGAGGCGGCGGCCGTCGAATGCGCACGTGAGTCGGCCGCCGTCAGGCGGCCCACCAGAACTGGCTGTACGTGCGCTGGGTCATGCACCCCAGCCTACGCGCCGAGGTGCCGTCCGGAGGAGAGTTGACACACGCCGTGCCGGTGCGTAGTGTTCTCCGAGTTGTCCGACGTGAGCGCCGACCCCGGTCGGTCCCCGGACAGCCATTCCGCAAGTACCTCCACTACTCGACGAACGGTCGACGTGTCTGTCGTCCGCTCGGCGTGTCATTGGCCTGCGTATTCGCGAAATGAGGAATCCCGTTCGAAAGGACTGGGCCCCCGATTAGCTCGGGAGCCGGGAATCCGCTAAAGTCTCACGGGTCGCAACGGCCGCCCAACGGCCGGGATGACAACCCCCTCTGACTGGGAATCAGACGCCGAGAGGATCTGATAGAGTCGGAACCGCTGGAAAGGGAAACGCGAGAGCGGGAACCTGGAAAGCACCGAGGAAATCGGATCGGAAAGATCTGATAGAGTCGGAAACGCAAGACCGAAGGGAAGCGCCCGGAGGAAAGCCCGAGAGGGTGAGTACGA
>NZ_JALLGL010000493.1 GCF_023072675.1 Streptomyces sp. XM83C | reverse complement strand
CGCCGTGCCGGGCCCGCCCGAGTCCGGGGGCAGGCGCACGTTCGGCGCCCGGGATTGCGCCGCCTGGCAGGGGCCGCTGCCGCTCTGGCCGGATCTGCGTTTCGAGGTGCTGGTCGGGCCGCCTCGTCCACCGTGCACGACCAGGGGGTGAGGTCCTCGACGGTGCGCAGCACGGGCGCGGGGGCGTGCGGGGCGCGTACCAGCCACTCGTTCCAGACCGCGCCGCGCGGCCCGACCAGCACCTCGAAACGCAGATCCGGCCAGAGCGGCAGCGGCCACTGCCAGGCGGCGCACTCCAGGTCGCCGATCGTGCGCTTGCCCTCGGACTCGGGCGGGCCGAGCACGGAGCGGTAGCGGCTCGCGGCGGATCGCGCCCTGGGGGAGCGGACCATCGCCTGCCACCGCTTGTTGGCCTCCCGCATGCCGGTGAGGGAGACACCGAGGGTGCGGCGGGCGTCCGCGACGAGCTGCGGGTTGTGGTCGGCCATGCGGCGCAACAGCACCAGCTGGAAGTCGGCGACGGTGAAAGGCGGCTTGGGGGACGGCGGCATGGGGCCATGGTGACGCACGGAGGGGGCGCGCGTTCGCGGCCCTCGCGTCCCTGGGGCGGCCGGGCGTCCGCGGCCCTCGCGTCCCTGGGAGGCCGGGCGTTCGCGGCCCTTGCGTCCCCGGGAGGCCGGGCGTCCGCGTCCCCGCGTCCCCGTGATGCCGGGTTCGCCCCCCGCCTCCGGCCATTGCCCGGCGTAGGCTCTCTGGCTAGCCTGTGTTCGTCATGCCGATCGCCTGTTGAAATCTCGAACGCAGGCACCTCACACCACAAGGGAGGGGGCCGGTCGTGGGACGCCTCGTACCAGCCGTGACCCGGGCTCTCGACATCCTCGAACTGTTCCTCGACGGGGACGGCACGCTCTCCGCCCCCGACATCGTGCGCAAGCTGCAACTGCCGCGCACCACCGTGCACGAGCTGGTCACCACGCTCGCCGCCCGCCAGTACATCGTCCCCGTGCCCGGTCAGCCCGGACGCTACCGCCTCGGTGTGCGCCCCTATCAGCTCGGCGCCCGCTACGCCGAGCAGCTCGACCTCGCCGCCGAGGGCCAGCAGGTCGCCCGGACCGTCGCCGAGACCTGCGACGAGACCGTGCACGTGGCCATCCTCGAAGGCACCGACGTCATCTACATCGCCAAGGTCGACTCCACGCACGCCGTACGGATGGTGTCCGCGGCCGGCCGCCGCCTGCCCGCGCACTGCACCTCCGTCGGCAAGATGCTCCTGGCGTCCCTCCCCGAGCAGGAACTCGCCGCGCGCATCCCCGAGGACGCCGTGCTCGCGGCGATGACCCCGAACAGCATCACCGACCCGGCCGTCCTGCGTGAGACCCTCGCCGAGATCCGCCGGCGCGGCATCGCCGTGGAGAGCCGCGAGTCCAACCCGGACGTCAGCTGCGTCGCCGCCCCGGTCCGCGACCGCACCGGCCAGGTCGTGGCCGCGCTGTCCATCTCCGTGCCCATGATCCGCTGGAGCGACGAGCGCCGCGCCGAACTGGAGCAGCTCGCCGCCAAGGGCGCCGCGGACCTGTCCGAGCGCCTGGGCCACCGGAGCGCGGCATGACGGCGTACGAGATCGCGGTACGGGCCGAGGCGACGCTCGGCGAGGGCCCCACCTGGGACCCGGCGACGGGCCGCCTGCTGTGGCTGGACATCCTCGCCGCGCGCGTGCACACCTACGACCCCGCCGACGGCCGCCGCACGGTCCGCACCGTCGAACAGCACGTCGGCGCGGTCAAGCCGCGCACCGGCGGCGGGCTCGTCCTCAATCTGCGCGACGGTGTCGCCCTTCTCGACCCCGACGACACCCTCCGCTGGTTGCACCACGAGCCGGTCCTGGGCCGCCGCGGCAACGACGCCGCCGTCGCCCCCGACGGCTCCCTGTGGGCGGGCACCATGCGCTACGACGAGGCGCCCGGCGGCGGCACCCTGACCCGGATCACCGGCGACGGCACCGCGACCGTCGTCCTCGACGACGTCACCGTCAGCAACGGCACCGGATGGAGCCCCGACGGGCGCCTCATGTACTACATCGACACCCCGACCCGCCGTATCGACGTCTTCGACCACGCCGACGACGGCCGTGTCTCCGGCCGGCGCGCGCTCGCCGAGATCGAGGAGGGCGCCGGCTTCCCCGACGGGCTCACCGTCGACGCCGACGGCTGCGTGTGGGTGGCGCTGTGGAACGGGGGAGCGGTACGCCGCTACACCCCCGACGGCCGCCTGGACCGCACGATCACCCTGCCCGCGCCACTGGTCACGGCGTGCGCCTTCGGCGGACCCGATCTGACGGACCTGTACATCACCACCGCCCGCGTCGGCCTCACCGACCCCACCCCGCTGTCCGGCTCCCTGCTGGTGGTGCCGGACGCCGGGAAGGGGCTGCCGCTGCCGGCGTTCGCGGGGTAGGCGGGCGGCCGTAGCGACGGACAAGGGGGGCAGCCGTCTTCCGTACGGCCGTGCCGGCGGGCCGCGTTCCCAGGTGCGGCGTCGGCCGTCCCCGACCGGCCGCACCGCACCCCCGCGTCCGCCGGCCGCCCTCGCACCCCCGCGTCCGCCGGCCGCCCTCGCACCCCCGCGTCCGC
>NZ_JALLGL010000492.1 GCF_023072675.1 Streptomyces sp. XM83C | reverse complement strand
CTCCCTTCCTGGTTGCGCTCACGTACGCTGATCCTCAACACGGTCAAGCCATGACAGTGGGGGGATGTGACTATGGCTTGGGAAGAATGGGAACAGCTGAAGAGTCGCGCGATCGAGGGCAAAACGACACATCTGCAGCTCAACGGCGCAAACGGATCCACCGGCAACGCAGGGAGACCGGACCTCGTCGTACACCAGGATGATCTCGGCGCCGTCGGCCATGAGGCGTTCCAACTGCACGCTCGCCTCCGGCATCAGGCCGATATTGCCGGAGCAGGCGCTGACGAAAACGGCAGCGGAACAACTATGCAGGCCGCTGCGGAACTGAAGAGCCACCATTTCTCAATGGGGTCTGCCCTCGAAACCACCGTCTCCGTCTGGACCACTCAGGTCAAGGCGGTCCTGCAGGCACTAGCCCACATCTCCAACCACCTCGACTACTCGAAAAAAACGCACGCGCACGATGACGCAAAAATCGCTGCTGATATGCGTTGCCGGGACGGATCACCGGTTCCCGTATCCGTATTGAGTAGCTACTTCAAGTGATGGGAGGCGAAACCGTGGACTACCGCGACCTGCTCGATGTAAACCTGGCCAAGCTGGGTACCGCCGTGGAGACTTGGAAACAGACAGTCAAGCACCTCGAAACTCTCGCCAGAGACTCACGCGACGGTCTCAAAGTAAAGTCTGATACGGCCCGATGGGCCGGGATCAACGCATCAGTGACCCGCGAGTTCGTGGACAAAACCATCAAAGAGTGCAACGACTTACACAGTGAAGCACGAAGCATATACAACGTGCTGAGTGACGCTTACCAAGAACTCACCGACCTGCAACACAAAGCAAAGCTCCTAGAGGAACAAGCACGCGAGCACGCATTTGCGATCGTTCCCGGAGAGCACGGATCGGTGAAGGTCATGCCCGTTATGTGCACCGCAGACGGGAAAGAAGGAGATACCAAAGCCAAGCAAGAGATGCAATGGTACGCCGACACCCTGACGGACCTTGTACGTCATGCCGGAGAAATTGACGCGGCAGTCGTGCGAGCGCTCACCCGGAGCCACGGTAACGACCCCTACAATGCGGGTCATGCCACATATACGTCACTCGACGAGGACATGCTGCCGCGCGCCCAGAAACTTGCAGCACTCGGCGAGGACGCCGACTCACAGCAGAGAGCGGAACTACGGCGACTTTGGGGTTCACTGAGTCCACATGCACGAGCGACACTTTGGCTGCAACACAAAGAAGACTTGATCAACGCTGGCATCCTCGCGACTACAGTAAAGCAGGTATCTCCAGACGATGGCTCCGGTCAGTACGCTGTCGATAAGCCCACTGCTCGTGATTACTGGATCTTGGCGGAAGCCAAAGGGATGTCGACTCTAGGTGACTTCATTAGTTACACGGATGCCGCTCGAAACATGGACCACTACCTCCGCGGCACCGGAACCACTCTGAATCTCGATGTAGACAGGATGATGCATGACGACGACACTCTGCGCAACATGACAAAAAAGGCTATCCTTGACCATCAGGATGAGTGGCGCAAAGAAGCTTTACACGCCTATCAGCAGGCTGGCGGAAGGCCTGTAGCAATCCCTGTGGAGACCCCAGGCATCGGTTACACCCACTCTGACCGGAACTGGTATTTGGCAGTCGGCAGCGCACAGACAAACACTACTGGTGTGATCACTGTGGTTCCCGGCACTGACGGCAGGCCGAAAGTCAGCCTCGACTACCAAGTCAACGTCTGGGACCGATACAACTGGGATCCGGGAAAGGCCACTCCGATCGGTCCGACCACCGTGACCGATGCGGATATGGCTCGACTGCACAGGACAGGCCTGGCTAAAGAGTTCGACATGCGAGGCAGCGGTACAGTACAGCATTACGATCTCGGCACCGAAACAGGAGACCTTCCCGACCCCCCGGTTTCCGGACGCGACGGAACTCGAATGGACATCGGACGCAATGGAGATGCTCGGTGAAGTCCAGACGATTCAGAAGGTCCGCACTGCTGAGTGTTCTCTGCACAGCGCTGCTTTGCTCCATAGGAAGCTGTTCATCCCCCGCGCATGACTCTTCGGCACGCACTTCGACAAGCGATGAACGGCTTCCTCACTGGGTCCCGGCAAAGACCCCGGCGCAGGTCGCTCAGTCCATGCGCGTGAAGATCCCGGCAGCAGCAGCCGACCTAAGGGCCGCCTACCAGAGAGGGTTTCAGAGCGACACCATGTTGCTCGCCTTCACGCTGCCCAAGTCCGACATGAACGCCTTCATTGAGACCTTGAACCTCGAGGTGCCCCTGACCCATCGGGATACCCCCGTGAACTCTGGAAACGGCGACACCCCGACTACCCCGTTCGCCCACCTTGGCCTGCAGGAACCGGACACATTGTCCGATGTCACTGAAGGGCCAGTCTGCACAGACTGCGACGGTGAACTGGAGTGGCTGAACATTGCCGTGCATCCGATTGATACGGAACGCAATCAGGTGTATCTCAGCGGTGCGATATAGCTCTGCATGCAACCCGGAAACGGACCCGCCGTTGTTGACCCGAGATGCGACTTCCATCCCGGGCGACGAACGCCTACATGAAGGTGCTAACGCATGCGGTAGTTCTGTGCTGATGGTCGTGTCCGACTGAGGAGTTGAGCGT
>NZ_JALLGL010000491.1 GCF_023072675.1 Streptomyces sp. XM83C | reverse complement strand
GTTCCACCAGGTCGATCCTCTCCTTGCCGCCGGGCGCGAGCCGGGCCAGCGTGCGGGGGGCGGGGTGCGGTTCGACCGGCCCGACGAGCCGGAGGAGTACCCGCTGCAGGCGCCCGACCCTCGGGTGGCCGCGGAGGCGGCCGAGTCGGCCGAGCAGGCCAAGGTGTGCGTGGCGTGCCGCGCCGGGCGCGTCGACGACGACGGGTACTGCGAGAACTGCGGGCACGCCCAGCCGCGTGAACGCGACCACATGGAGCAGGAGTCGGGCCCGGTGGCCGCCGTGAGCGACCGGGGCCTGCGCCACCACCGCAACGAGGACGCCTTCGCCGTCGGCCACACCGCGCTGCCCGACGGCACCGAGGCCCGTCTGGCGATCGTCTGCGACGGCGTGTCCTCCGCGACCCGCCCCGACGCCGCCTCCCTCGCCGCGTCCAGGGCCGCCTGCGAGTTGCTGCTGGCGGCGCTGCCGCAGGGCACGCACCCGCAGCAGGCGATGCACGAGGCGATCGTCGCCGCGTCCCAGGCTGTGAACGCGCTGGCGGACGAGCCCGCGACGGCCCGCGAGCACGCCCCGCACCAGAACGCGCCCGCGTGCACGATCGTCGGCGCCGTCGTCGCGCAGGGGCTCCTCGTGGTCGGCTGGGTCGGCGACAGCCGCGCCTACTGGGTGCCCGCCGACCGCACCGCGCCCGCCGCCCGTCTCACCGAGGACGACTCGTGGGCGGCACAGATGGTCGCCGCCGGACTGATGAACGAGGCCGAGGCGTACGCCGACGAGCGCGCCCACGCCATCACCGGGTGGCTCGGCGCGGACGCCTACGAACTGGAGCCGCACACCGCGTCGTTCAAGCCGGACCGGCCGGGCGTGGTCGTGGTGTGCACGGACGGCCTGTGGAACTACGCGGAGTCGGCGGAGCAGATGGCCGCGGTGCTCCCGGCCGACGCGGACGTACGGCCCCTGCACAGCGCCCGGGTGCTGGTCGGTCACGCGATCGACGGCGGGGGCCACGACAACGTAACAGTGGCCGTCGTGCCGTTCCCCGCGCCGCCTCAGGGGGCAGGATCGGCCTGAGGGGCCGTACGGAACGGGGAAACGGCCCCGCCCGCGGGGCCGGTGAGGCCACCGGGGTTTCACGCGGACCGGAGGGGACCGGTCCGCGTCACAGCCGTCGCCTCACGGGGGTGGGGCAGGTCAAGGGGGATGCGATCAGGCATGGCCAATCTGTCGAAGTCGAACGTGCCGCAGTTCTCGGTCGACGTGTATCAGAACGAGTACCTGCCCGAGGGCGGCCGTGAGGTCAACGCCATCGTCACGGTGACGGCGACGGGCGGCGGCACCGTCGGCAGCGCGGCCGCCTCGGCGCCGCACCTGTTCACGCCGGGGCAGGCGCCGTCCGCCGCCGTGGCCATCATGGTGGACTGCTCCGGCTCCATGGACTACCCGCCGACGAAGATGCGCAACGCGCGCGACGCGACGGCCGCCGCGATCGACACCCTGCGCGACGGCGTGCGCTTCGCGGTGATCGGCGGCACGCATGTCGCGAAGGAGGTGTATCCGGGCGGCCGGCGGCTCGCGGTCGCCGACGCCACCACTCGCGAGCAGGCCAAGCAGGCGCTGCGCCGGCTGAGCGCGGGCGGCGGCACGGCGATCGGGACGTGGCTGAGACTCGCCGACGAACTGCTGTCGTCGGCGGACGTCGAGATCCGGCACGGCATCCTGCTCACCGACGGACGCAACGAGCACGAGTCGCCGGAGGACCTGAAGTCCGCGCTCGACCACTGCGCCGGGCGGTTCACGTGTGACGCGCGGGGCGTCGGCACCGACTGGGAAGTGAAAGAAGTCACACAGATCGCCTCGGCGCTGCTCGGCACCGCCGACATCGTCGCCGATCCGGCCGGGCTCGCCGCGGACTTCACACGCATGATGGAGAGCGCGATGGGCAAGGAGGTCGCCGATGTCGCGCTGCGCGTGTGGACGCCGGTGGGCACCACCATCAAGTTCGTCAAGCAGGTCGCGCCCTCGGTGGAGGAGCTGACCGAGCGGCGCAGCGAGGCGGGCCCCCGGGCCGGTGACTACCCCACCGGTTCCTGGGGCGACGAGTCCCGTGACTACCACCTCTGCGTGGAGGTGCCGCCCGCCGCCGTCGGCCAGGAGATGCTCGCCGCCCGGGTGTCGCTGGTCGTCCCGCAGCCCGACGGCACCGTGCGGAACCTGGGCGCGCAGGGTCTCGTCCGGGCCGTGTGGACCGACGACATGACCGCCTCGACGTCGATCAATCCGCAGGTCGCCCACTACACCGGGCAGGCCGAACTGGCGGAGGCCATCCAGCAGGGACTCGACCTGCGCAAAGCGGGAGATTTCGACGGAGCAACGGCCAAACTGGGGCGCGCTGTTCAGCTCGCCAATGCCTCGGGGAACGCCGATACTGCGAAACTGCTTGCGAAGGTGGTGGACGTGGTCGATGCCGCGACAGGTACTGTGCGACTGAAAGCGAAGGTCGCGGAGGCCGACGAGATGACGCTCGAGACCCGGTCCACCAAGACGGTTCGCGTGAAGAAGTGACGCCGCCAGGCCGAGAAGGACGAGGAAGGACGCGCCGACATGCCGACCTGCCCGAACGGACACCAGTCGGGTTCCGACGACTGGTGCGAGGTCTGCGGTCACCGCATGGCCGGTGCCGTACCCCCGCCGCCCCCGCCGCCGCCGGCCCCCGGCGGCGGCGGGGGGGG
>NZ_JALLGL010000490.1 GCF_023072675.1 Streptomyces sp. XM83C | reverse complement strand
CTCCGCGACGGCACCTTCTACCAATCCCGGACACCGAAGGCCGTCGAACTCGCCGCGTGACCCCAGCAAGCCAAACCACCTCCAACCCAACCCAGGCACCTTGACGAAGGACATAGAGGCACCCCCCGGAAGCACGAGGGGCGCGGGGAACTGCGCGAGGACCCGCCACCGGCCGCAGGTGCACACCCCCCTCCACCACCTGCGACAATGGCAGACCGGCAGAACGGTCACAGGGGCCGGCCGGCACGGCCGAGAGGGGCACGAGACAGTGCGGGACGCGACAACCGGCACCCCCGGCGGCGGGAGCCGCGAAAACCTCACGGCGGCCTGCGCCGACTGCTTCGGCCTCTGCTGCGTCGCCCTCCCCTTCGCCCGCTCCGCGGACTTCGCCGCAGACAAACCCGCCGGCAAGCCCTGCTCGAACCTCCAGACGGACTTCCGCTGCGGCATCCACGCCCGCCTGCGCGACGAGGGCTACCGCGGCTGCACGGTCTTCGACTGCTTCGGGGCGGGCCAGAAGGTCTCCCAGGTCACGTTCGGCGGCAAGGACTGGCGGGCCGCGCCGGACAGCGCGGGCACCATGTTCGCGGTGTTCCCGGTGATGCGGCAGCTGCACGAGCTGCTGCGGTACGCCGACGAGGCGCTGCGCCTGCCCGCGGCGCGGCCGGTGCACCGGGAGCTGCGGAGGGCGTACGACCGTGTCGACGACCTGACCCGGCAGGACGCCGAGGCCCTGCTCGCGCTGGACGTGGACGCGCTGCGCGGTGAGGTCAACGGGCTGCTGCTGCGGGCGAGCGAGCTGGTGCGTGCGGCGCGGTTCCCCGGCCGCAGACGTGATCATCGCGGCGCCGATCTGATGGGTGCCCGGCTCTCCGGGGCGGATCTGCGCGGGGCGAGTCTGCGGGGCGCGCTGCTGGTCGCGGCCGACCTTTCGGACGCCGATCTGCGCGGCGCCGATCTCATCGGCGCGGACCTGCGGGACGCCGATCTGTCGGGCGCCGATCTGACGGACGCGATCTATGTCACCCAGTCCCAGCTGAACGCCGCGCGCGGCACGTCGGCGACGCGTGTTCCTGCGGGCCTGGAGCGGCCGGCGCACTGGTGAGGCCAGGGCCTCTCCCCCCGTTCGCCGCACCGGAGATGCGGTGGTGCGCGCGGCGCCGTTAACTGAAGCGCACCGGCACCCGGCGGACGGCGTCCCCTCACCGTCCGGCGGGTGCGGACGCGGGCCGGGCCGGGTCCGGAACCCCGAGACGGACCCGGCCCGGCCCACCACCCGTGGCGACGCGGCGAAGGTGACCGAAACGCACCGCCCGCTGATCACCTCACCGTTGAGACGGGAGACGAGCACCGCCGTACGAGTGCGTGTGAAGAACGTGACGGGCATACGCTGCACATGGTCGAAGACCGTGGTCCGCGGACCGAGGACGAGGCCCTCCCCCGGCGCCGCCGAGGGCAGCCGCCGACGGCCGGGCATCGCACCGGCGTGCACGAGGAGCGCGGCGACCACGCCGAGGCGGACGAGCCGACGCCGGTCCCGCCGGATGGCCATGACGCCGTACGGCTGCGTCCATGCGGTGGTCACCGTGCGGATGGACAGCAACGCGAGGCCTCGCACATCGTTGAGGTCGATGTCCGCCGCCCGTCCCCTCGTCCGAAGGACCCGATGACCGCACACGACGTGTCGTCCCCGATCCAGCGGCCCGCCGGCGGCACGCTGCCGCACCCCGCGTGCGAGGGCGCCGCGGTCCCGCTCCCCGATGTCTCCCCGCTCTCCCGTTTCCGCCGCCTCCCCCGGGGGCGGCTGTCCCGCCGGTTGCCCGTACGGCAGTTGCTGTGTCTGCTGCCGCTGCTGCTGGTCACCGTGGTCGCCGTACGGCACAGGTCGGTGCTCGCGGAGGGTCTGGCGCAGTTGCGTGACGCGGAGTGGCCGTGGCTGGCGGCGGCGGCCGGCACGACCTGTCTGACCTGGGTGGCGGCGGCCTGCACCCGGCAGGGCGCCGTGGTGGAGCGGCTGCCGCGGCGGCGGTTGCTGGCCGTGCAGTTCGCGGCGGGCGCGGCCAACCATCTGTTGCCGACCGGGCTCGGCGCGAGCGCGGTGAATCTGCGGTTCCTGACGGTGTGCGGGCTGCCGCTGGCCCGCTCCTCGGCGGCGCTCGCGCTGTATCTCCTCGCGGAGGGCGTGGGCCGGCTGGCGATGCTCGCGACGCTGCTCGCGCTGTTCCCCGGCGCGCTGCGGCTGGGTGCGCTGCTCCCGGAGGGCGTGCTCGGGCCGCTGCTGTTCGCGGTGGCCGCGGTGGCGGCGACGGCGACGACCGCGCTGGTCGTCGTACGGCGGCTGCGGACGGCGGTGTCCCGCTTTCTGCGGACGGCGCTGGGCGAGGCGCGTGCGGTGCACGCCCGGCCGGCGCGGGCGCTCGCCCTGTGGGGCGGGGCACTGGCCTTCCCGGCGCTACAGGCGGGCGCGTTGGTGCTGGTGGGGCGGGCGCTGGGGCTGGGTGTGCCGGCCGGGCACCTGGCGGTGGCGTATCTGGCGGCGACGGTCGCGGTGGCGCTGGTGCCCAGTCCGGGCGGGCTGGGTTCGGTGGAGGCGGCGCTGGTGGTCGCGCTCGTCGCGGCGGGCGGCCCGGCGGCGGTGGCGACGGCGGTCGTGCTGGCGTACCGGATCATCACGGTGTGGCTGCCGCTGGTGCCGGGCGCGCTGACGCTGGCGGCGCTGGTGCGGATGAGGGTGATCTGACGGGGTGACCTCCGTCGGCCCCCGCACCCCACACC
>NZ_JALLGL010000048.1 GCF_023072675.1 Streptomyces sp. XM83C | reverse complement strand
TATGCAGCTTAGTCTCGTGGCCTCGGAGTTGTTAAAAAGAGAAAGACACCGCACCGCCGTACCGCTCACACAGCACCGCTGTACCGCCGTACCGCCGTTCCCCGGCCCAGCGCCGCGCGACAGGTACTCGACACGAAAGGGGGATAGAACAAATGTTCGCAATCATCGCGCCGGGCCAGGGTTCCCAGACCCCCGGCATGCTGGCCGGCTGGCTGCGCGACCCGGAGTACGCCGAGCGCGTACGGGCCTGGTCCGAAGCCGCCGACGTGGACCTCGTCCACCTCGGCACCCGCGCCCCGGCCGCCGAGATCGCCCGCACCGAGCACACCCAGCCCCTGCTGGTGGCCCAGGGCGTGCTCGCGTACGAGGCGCTGGCCCCGGCGGCGGCCGGCCGGACCGTGGTGGCGGCCGGCCACTCCGTCGGCGAACTCACCGCGGCCGTGTACGCGGGAGTCCTCACCCCCGAGGACGCCGTACGGCTCGCGGCGATCCGCGGCCGGGCCATGGCCGCCGCCTGCGCCGAGGCACCCACCTCCATGGCCGCCGTCGTCGGCGGCACCGAGACCGAGGTGCTCGAGCGCATCGGTGAACTCGAACTGCACGCCGCCACGTTCAACGGGCCCGGGCAGATCGTCGCCGCCGGGCTCACCGAGAACCTGCAACGGCTGGCCGCGGCGCCCCCGCCCGGCGCCACCGTCAAACCGCTCGCCGTCGCCGGAGCCTTCCACACCCCGTACATGGAGTCCGCACGGCAGACCTTCGCCGCCGCGGCCGACGCCACCGCCTTCGCGCCGCCGAGCGGGCCGCTGCTGTCCAACGCGGACGGCGAGGCCGTCACCGACCCCGACGACATCCGCCGCCGCCTCGTCGACCAGGTCGCACGGCCCGTGCGCTGGGACCTGTGCCTGCTCGCCCTCGCGCGGCTCGCACCCGGGCTGACGGTGTCCCTGCCGCCCGCCAAGACCCTCACCGCGATCCTCCGCCGTCAGCACCCCGAACTCGCCGTCCTGCCCGTCGCCACCGCCCGCGACATCGGCAAGGTCCACGCCCGGCTCACCGCCGCCACCCCGACCGTCCGGAAGGAGGAACCCGCCCATGCCGGTGTCTGACCTCATCGCACACCGCCGCGCCGACCGCGGCGACCACATCGCCGTCATCGACTCCGACGGCCCCGTCACCTACCGCGAACTCGGCCTCGCCGTGGACCGCGCCGCCGGCTGGCTGCGCGCCCGCGGCATCGCCCCCGGCGACCGGGTCGTCCACGCCGGCGGCAACGACCGTTCCTTCCTCGCCCTGTTCTGGGCCACCCTCCGCGTCGGCGCCGTCTTCGTCCCCGTCCACCCCGAGCTGACCGACCCGCAGATCGACCACATCGTCGGCGACTGCACCGCCGCCCTCGCCGTCTGCCCGCCCGGCGCCGGCCGGCGCGCCCGGCACACCGTCGAACCGGCCCGCGCCTGGCAGGAGATCCTCGACACCCCCGCCGACGACTTCACCGCCCCCGCCGACGACGACACCGTCGCCGTACTGATCTACACCTCCGGCACCACCGGCCGCCCCAAGGGCGTCGTCTGCCCCCACCGGCAGATCCTGGCCGCCGTCGACGCCATCAACGCCTGCCTCGGCTACCGCGCCGACGACGTCGTCCTGTGCCGGCTGCCGCTCTCCTTCGACTACGGCCTCTACCAGGCCCTGCTGTGCGCCCGCACCGGCGGCACCCTCGTCCTCGCCGAACGCGCCCGCGACGTCGGCCTGCTGAAGGTGATCGAGGAGCACGGCGTCACCGTCGTCCCGCTGGTGCCGTCCCTCGCGCAGATCCTCACCCTGCTGCAACGCAAGCACCGCCGGCCCACCCGCGTCCGGCTGTTCACCAACACCGGCGCCCGACCGGGCCGCACGGTCATGGCCGAACTCCTCGACGTCTTCCCCGGATCGGTCTTCGCCTCCATGTACGGCATGACCGAGTGCAAGCGCATCTCCATCCTCGACCCCGCCGAGTACGCCACCCACCCCGACTCCGTCGGCCGGCCCATCCCCGGCGACGAGGTCCGCATCATCGGCCCCGACGGCACCACCCTGCCCCCCGGGCAGACCGGCGAGATCGTCGTCCGCGGCGCCACCGTGATGGCCGGCTACTGGGGCGTCCCCCTGGAACAGCAGCAGCGGTACGTGCCCCTGCCCGACGGCACCCTCGAACTGCGCACCGGCGACCAGGGCCGCCTCGACGCCGACGGGCGGCTCTACTTCACCGGCCGCGACGACGACATGATCAAACGGCGCGGCATCCGCCTCGGCCTCACCGAGATCGAGGACGCCGCCGAACGCATCCCCGGAGTCACCGCCGCGGTCGCCCTGCGCCCCGAACCCGAGGACGGCCCCCTCCACCTGGCCGTGCAGTCCGTCCTCACCCCCGAGGAGATCCGCACCCACCTCGCCCTCAGGCTCGACCGGGCCCGGATGCCCGACCGGATCACCCTCATCGACACCGTGCCGCTCACCAGGAACGGCAAGCCCGACCGCGCGGCCGTCCGGCGGCTCGTGGAGCGGCCGGCGCCCGCCACCCCCGCCTCTCCCATCGACCCGACGAGGACCACCCATGAACCAGTCGCCGTCTGAGAAGCCGACCCAGTCGCAGTTCCACGAGCTCGTCGAGCGGATCTGCGCCGTCACCGTCACCGACCCGGAGACCCCCCTCGTGGAGCTCGGCGTCGACTCGCTGCACACCGTCGCCCTGGTCATGACCATCGAGGAGCAGTACGGCATCGAGATCGACCCCGAGGTGATCGGCGACCCGTCGCTGACCTCCTCCGCCGGGCTGTGGCGCTCCGTCCAGGACCAGCTGGCCGCCGCACTGCCGGCCAGAGCCGGGAGCTGACCGCCATGTGGACCGACATGCGCCCCGCGGTGGAGATGCCGCGGCTGTTCGAACGGGGCGGCGACGTCATCTCGTTCGCCGGCGGACTGCCCGACCTGGACGTCCTGCCGCTGGACACCGTCTCCGCCCAGCTCTCCCGGCTCGTCCGGCTCGGCGGCAAGCTCGCCCTGCAGTACACCACCCCGCACGTGGCGGGCGCCCTCGTCCCGGCGATCAAGGACCTGATGGCCCGTGAGGGCACCACCGCCGAACCCGGCGGTCTCGTCCCCACCGCCGGCTCCCAGATGGGCCTGATGGCCGTCGGCCTCGGCCTCGCCGCACCCGGCGAGACGATCCTCGTGCAGACCCCCGCCTACCCGGGCGCCGCGGCAGCCTTCCGCACCGCCGGACTCACCCTGCACGCCGCACCCGAGGACGCCTCCGGGCTCGACGCGCACGCCCTGCGGCGCACCGTCGCCGAGCTGCGCGCCGCGGGCCGCACCGTACGGCTGCTGTACTGCAACCCCACCTTCCAGAACCCGACCGGCGCCACCCTCCCCGAGGCCCGCCGTCGCGAACTCGTCGCCGCCGCCCGCGAACTCGACCTGCTGATTGTCGAGGACAACCCGTACGGGCTGCTCTCCTTCGACGGCACCACCACCACCGCGCTGCACGCCCTCGACCCCGAACGGGTCGTCTACCTCGGCACCTTCTCCAAGGTGTTCGCGCCCGGCCTGCGCTGCGGCTGGATCGCGGCGCCCGAACCGATCGCCGCCTCCCTGCGCCGTACCACCGAGGTCATGGCCCTGTCGCCGTCCGCGCTGACACAGGCCGCGCTCGGCGCGTTCCACTCCCGCTCCGGCTGGGACGACCTGCTCGACGCCTACCGCCGCAGCTACAAGGAACGCTGCGACCTGATGGCCGACGCGCTGGAGGCCGAACTGGGCACCGACGGCCCGTGGCAGTGGGAGCGGCCCGGCGGCGGCTTCTACATCTGGCTGCGCCACCGCGACGGCACCGACACCGCCCGCTTCGTGGCCGCCGCCGCCGAGCACGGCGTGTCGTACGTGCCCGGCAGCCACTTCGGCATCGACGGCGAGCACGCCGACGCCCTGCGGCTCTGCTTCAGCAACGTGCCCCGCAAGCGCATCGCCGAAGGCGTCGCCCGCCTCGCCGCCGCACTCACCGAGCCCGCCTCCACCCTGCGCGGAGCGGCCTGATGACCACCGCACTCGACACCCGGCAGCACCTCGACACCTCCGCGTTCGGCCCGGCGTACCGGCTGGGCGACAGCACCTGGCACGTGTGGGGAGTCGGACTGCTGCGCAGCGCGGGCTTCCCCGTCTCCGGCCTCGACCTGCTCGGCGGCCCCCGCGCCGCCCGCGCGGCGGTCGAAGCCGGCACCGGGGACACGGCGTCGGACACCTTCCGCGCCGCCTACCGCGCCGACACCGACGCCGAGGCCGAACGCCTCGCCCGCCTCGCCACCGACGACCGGGTGCGCACCGCCATCGCCTGGCAGAACCGCACCGTCTACCGCATCCTCGACTCGCTCGCCGCCCGCAAGGGCAAGGAGTCCAAGCGCCGCCAGCGTGAACGCACCCTCGCCATGTACTGGCTGCGGTACTGCGCGAAAGCCGACACCATCGGCTTCTTCGGGCCCGGCGCCTGGATCACCGTCGGGCGGGGCCGGCGCGCCCTGGACCTGCGGCACGGGCCGTCGCTCACCTCGCGGAGCCGTACGTTCTTCGAACGCTGGACGGTGGCCGCGCTCGCCGACTGGATGACGGCACAGCCCGGCGCCCGCTGGTGGTTCCCGCCGATGCTGCGGCCCGACGTCCACCTCGACGGCGATCGGCTGCTGCTGCCCGGCGGGCGCACCCTGCGGCTCCGCGAGGACGACGTGGCCGTGCTGCGGCTCGCCGACGGCGACCGCGGCGGCCAGGCCATCACCGACGCGCTCGTCGCCACGGCCGGGTGGGACCCGGCGACGGCACAGCAGCGGGTGCGGAAGGTCCTCGACCGGCTGCTGAAGCAGCGGGTGCTGACCTGGGACGCGAACATCCCCGTCGACGTCCGCGCCGAGCAGGTGCTGCGGCGCCGCGTCGCCGGCATCGGCGACCCGGAGCTGTTCGTCCGCTGCGAGACGATCCTCACCGAACTGGACCGGCTGCGCGAGGAGATCGACCGCGCGGGCAGCGCCGAGGAACTCGTCGCCGCCCTGGACCGGCTCGACGACTTCTTCGTCACCACCACCGGGCAGGACGCCTCCCGCGAGGAGGGCAAGGCCTACGCCGGCCGCACCCTGTGCTACCAGGACAGCCTGCGCGACTGCGCCCTCGACCTCGGCGGGGACTTTCTCGACACGATCGCCCGCCCCCTGGCCCTCGTCGCGGACGCCGCCGACTGGTTCGGCAACCGGCTCGCCGAGCTGGTGGAGACGGAGGTCGCCGCGCTCGTCCGGCGCGCCGCCGCCCGCCGCCCCGGCGGCAAGGTCTCCCTCGCGGACGTCTGGCCGCAGGTGCTCGGCCTGTTCTGGGGCGACAAGGCCACCCCCGTGCACACCGCCACCCGTGAACTCGCCGAGAAATGGCGGCAGGTCCTCGACCTGGACCCCGCCGCCCCCGCCTCCCGTCCGGTGCGGCTGGGCACGGCCGACGTCGAGCACCGTATCCGCGAGGTCTTCGCGACCGGCCCGGTCGGCTCACCGCACCTGGCCGTGCACAGCCCCGACCTCCAGGTGGTGGCGGCCTCCCCGGAGGCGTTCGACGCCGGTGACTACACCGTCGTCCTCGGTGAACTGCACGCCTGCCTCGCCACCCTCGACCTGCCGTTCCTCGACTGGACCTGCGACAGCGGCTCCCTGCGGGACAAGGTCAACGAGGCGATCGACGCGCCCCGGCTCGTGCCGCTGCTGCCGGTGGAGTGGAAACGCAACAGCGGCCGTATGGTGCCCGCGCCGATCGGGGCGGGGGACCGGCTCATCGGCTTCACCCGGGCCCCGTACGACGACCGCACCCGCGTCGACCCGGCGACCGCGATCACGCTCACCGAGACCGACGGAACGGTCACCGCGACCACCCCCGACGGCCGGAACTGGTCCGTGGGCGAACTGCTCGCCGTGCCCGTCTCCATCATCGCCGCCGACGCGTTCAAGATCGGGCTCGACCGGGAGCACGCCCCGCGGGTGCTCCTGGACGACCTGGTCCTGTTCCGGGAGACCTGGCGGCTGCCGGCCGCCGGCGTCCCCCTGCCGGACAAGGCCGACCGGGAACGGGACTATCTCGCCGTACGCCGCTGGGTGGCCGAACACGCCCTGCCCGACCGGCTGTTCGTGAAGTTCCCCGAGGAGACCAAGCCGTCCCTCGTGGACTTCACCAGCCCGACCCTCGTGCTCACCTTCGCCAACCTCGTCCGCGCCGCACGGCGCCTCGACCCGGGGGCCGTCGTGACGCTCAGCGAACCGCTGCCGGCCCCGGACGACTCCTGGCTGACCGACGCGGACGGCGAGCGCTACGTCAGCGAACTGCGGCTCCAGATCAGCAGAAAGGTGCCGGAATGACCGTCCTCGCCTCCGACGGGGCGGCCGTGGCGCTCGGCGCCACCCGCTCCCGCGACCCCGACATCGTCGCCACCATAGGGTCCACGCCGCTCGTCGCCCTCGACCGGCTGTTCCCGCCCGACCGGTTCCAGGTGTACGCCAAGTGCGAGCGCTTCAACCCGGGCGGCAGCATCAAGGACCGCGCCGCGAAGTCGATGATCGAGCACGCCATCAAGGCGGGAAAGCTCGTCCCCGGGGTCTCCACCGTCGTGGAGTCCTCCTCGGGCAACCTCGGCATCGCCCTCGCCCAGCTGTGCAACTTCTACCGGCTCGACCTGATCTGCGTCGTCGACCCGCGCACCACCGCGCAGAACACCGCCATCATGCGGGCGTACGGCGCGAAGGTCGAGGTCGTCGACCGCGACCCGGCCACCGGCGAGTACCTGCCGGCCCGGATCGCCCGGGTCCGCGCCCTGCTGGACAGCGTCCCCGACGCCTACTGGCCCAACCAGTACGCCAACGAGTACAACGCCCGCGCCCACCACCACACCATGCGGGAGATCTGCGAGGCGCTGCCCGGCGGCCCCGACTATCTGTTCCTCGCCGCCGGCACCACCGGCACGCTCCGCGGCTGCGCCGAGTACATCCAGGAGCAGGGCCTGGCCACCCGGGTCGTCGCCGTGGACGCGGTGGGCAGCGTGATCTTCGGCCCGCCGGAGCCGTGGGAACGGGCGCACCGGCGCACCATCCCCGGACACGGCGCCGCCGTCGTACCGCCGCTGCTGCGTCCGCATCTGGCCGACCGGGTCGTCAAGGTCACCGACCTCGACTGCGTGCGGGGCTGCCGCCGGCTGCTCGCCCAGGAGTCCATCCTCGCGGGTGGCTCCTCCGGCGCCGTGATCTCCGCCCTGGAGGGCGCCGCCGAGTGGCTGGAGCCCGGCGCGACCTGCGTCGCCGTGCTCCCCGACGGCGGCGACCGCTACCTCGACACGATCTACAGCGACGCCTGGGTCGAGACCCGCTTCCAGGAATCCCCGCCCGACCCCGACCACGAAAGGAGTGAGCCGTGAAGATCCTCGGACGGGACGACGTCGACGCCGCCCTCAAGGGTCTCGACCCCGTCGTCCTCGACGCCGTACGCACCGCGTACGTGCTGCACGGCCAGGGCCACTCACAGGTGCCCTTCTCCAGCTTCCTGCGCCCGCCGACCCCGGCCGGCTCCCGCATCATCTCCCTGCCCGCCTACCTGGGCGGCCCGGAGCCGGTGATGGGCCTGAAGTGGATCTCGTCCTTCCCGGCCAACGTCGAGAAGGGCCTCCAGCGGGCCTCCTCCGTGCAGATCCTCAACGACCTGCACACCGGCTACCCGACGGCCCTGATGGAGGGCAGCCGGATCTCCGCCTCCCGCACCGCCGCGAGCGCCGCCCTCGCCGCGGGCGCCCTGCACGGGGGGCGCCGGGTGCGCACCGCCGGCCTGATCGGCTGCGGCACGATCAACCAGCGCGTCCTCGCCTTCCTCACCCTGACCCATCCGGAGCTGGAGACCGTCGTGCTCCAGGACGTGGTGCCGGGCCGCGCCGAGGTCCTCGCCGCCGAACTGGAGTCCGAATACCCGAAGCTGTCCTTCCGCGCCGGGGACGTCGCCGACGCGCTCGCCGCCGAGACGGTGTCGATCGCGACCACCGACTCCACCTACTGGCTCGACCTGGGCGAACACCCCGACCGGCCCGAGGGGCAGGTCATCCTGCACCTGTCGCTGCGCGACCTCAGCACGGCCTCCGTGCTCGGCGCGTACAACGTGGTCGACGACATCGAGCACGCCGTACGCGAGCAGACCAGCCTGCACAAGGCGGAACAGGAGGTCGGGCACCGGGAGTTCGTGCACGCGGAGATCGCCTCCGTGCTCGGCTGCACCGAGCCGCCCGCCCCCGGACGCACCGTCGTCTTCTCACCGTTCGGGCTGGGCGTCCTCGACCTCGCCGTCGCACAGGTCGTCCTGCGCGCCGCCACCGAGTCCGGCCTCGGCTCCGACGCCGCCGGCTTCGACCCGGGCAGCCACCGCGTGACCGCCGCGATGCTGGGAGGCGCCGCATGAGCACGACCCTGTTCACACCCGGCACCCGGGCCCTCGTCACCGGCGCCTCCCGCGGCATCGGCGCGGCCATCGCGCTCACGCTCGCCGAGCACGGCTGCGACGTCGCCCTCAACTACCGCTCCAACGAGGCCAAGGCCGAGGAGGTCGCCGAACGCATCCGCGCCCTGGGCCGCGAGGCCCTGCTGCTGCGGGCCGACATCTCCGACGAGGCCCAGGTGGCCGCCATGTACAAGGAGCTGAAGACGGCCTGGCGCTCCCTGGACGTGGCCGTCCTCAACTCCGGCGTCACCGCCGACGGCCATCTCGCCGCGATGAGCGGCGCCAAATGGCAGGAGGTCATCGGCACCAACCTCACCGGCACCTTCTACACCGTCCGTGAGGCCACCAAGCAGATGTACGCGAGCGGCGGCGCGATCGTCCTGATCGCCTCCACCAGCGGCATCGCCGGCCGGGCCGGACAGGCCAACTACGCGGCCAGCAAGGGCGGCGTGATCTCCCTCGCCAAGACCCTGTCGTACGAGGTCGCCCCGCGCGGCATCCGCGTCAACGTGGTCGCGCCGGGCTTCATCGACACCGACATGGTCAAGAAGGTGCCGCCCGCGCAGATGAAGGAGGCCCTCCAGGCGATCCCCATGGGACGCATGGGCACACCCGCCGAGGTCGCCCAGGCCGCCGCCTTCCTCGCCAGCCCCGCCGCCTCCTACATCACCGGCAAGGTGCTCACCGTCGACGGCGGAATGATCCCCAACTGACCATCCGCACCACCTTCTGACAACCCATCGATCCCCCTCTGGAGGAACCCCGTGTCCACCGCCACCTACGAGGACATCCGCAGCCAGGCCGAGGCGCGCCTGGAGAAGAACATGAAGGTCAAGTCGATGATCATCGACCGGCTGGGCCTGGACGTCGAACCGGCCGTCGTCTCCGACAACCAGCCGCTGTTCGGCCGCGGCCTGGAGATGGACTCCCTGGACACCCTGGAGATCGTCGTCATGGTCAACAACGAGTACGACGTGCTGATCAGCGACGACGACTTCGAGGCCTTCGGCTCCATCAACGCCCTGGTCGACTTCGTCGAAGCCCGCGAGGTGTGAGCATGACGGTCACCCCCGACGCCCCGGCCAGAGCCGACAAGAAGAAGCTCAGCTACTCCTCGGACGACATCAAGCGGATGCTGCCGCACCGCTGGCCCATGCTGATGATCGACCGCGCCTACGACGTCGTCCCCGGCGTCTCCGGCCGCGGAGTGAAGAGCGTCTCCGTCAACGAGCCCTTCTTCGCCGGCCACTACCCCGACCACTCGATCATGCCCGGCGTGATGATCGTCGAGGCCATGGCCCAGCTGGTGGCCGTGGTGTACGTCGCCGAACTGCTGGAGGCCCCCGAGCCGGCCGGCGACGCCGACCCCTCGCAGAGCGTCGGCTACCTCGGCTCCATCAGCTCCATGAAGTTCTCCCGGCTGGTGGTCCCCGGCGACCAGCTCACCCTCGAGGCCAAGCTCGGCCAGCGCCTCGGCGGCCTGCGCCAGGTGTCGGTCCGGGCCAGCGTCGGCAACGAACTCGCCGCCGCCGGCTCCCTCATCGTCACCACCGGCCGCAAGGCCTGACCGCCGCCCGCGATCCCCTACGCACCCAGCAGAAGGAGGTGTGGAATGTCCATCACGATCCGCCCGTACGACGAGGCCGACGCGCACGACATCGCGGAGCTGTACAACCGCCACCGCGACAACCCCAACCCGGTGGTCGGCGGCATCACCGGCGACGAGCTGCGGCGCGAGCTGGCCGAGCGGGACACCGGAACGTTCCTGGTGGCGGTCGACGACGGGCGTGTGGTGGGCACCTTCGGCCTGTTCCACAACACCGGCCGGCGCTCCGCCCGAGCCGGCGAGCTGATCGCCGACATGTTCTTCGTCGCCCCCGCCTACCGCAACGGCGTGATCACCGGACGGCTGTTCACCGAGGCCGTGGAGTGGATGGTGCGCTCCGGCTGCCTCGTGCTGCGGCTCACCGTCAACCCGGCCAACACCGTGGCGTTCCGGCTCTACCGGCGCGTGGGCTGCGTCTCCGTCGGGCAGACCGTGCCCGGCGAGGACGGCAACGTCGAACTGCACAACTACATCCCGCTGATCCTGCGCAGCGTCTTCCACGACCTCGGGCCGGAGGTCAAGGCGGCCCTCGGCGGACTGAACAGCTTCGCCACGGTCACCGAGTCCCGCGACGACGAACTCCGCTCCGACGTCCGCGTCGTCGACGGTGTCCGCACGGTCGACTACTGCCTGGCGGTGGGGGAGTTCCGGCTCACCGCGAGCGTCGACGTCGACCGGGGCGCCGTACGGCAGGCGCGGATCACCGGCCCCGACGGCGACAGCCGGGAGCTGCGCGTCGCCGAACCGCCGTACCGGATCCGGGCGCACCGCCGGCCGGAACCGCACCGGTTCACCTCCGGCGCGCTCACCGTGGAGGTCGACGGCGACGAAGGCACCGTACGGGTGCTGGGCGACGGCCACCACGGGCCGCTGTTCGTCTCCACCTGGCCCAGCTGCCGCGCCGACCGCCCGGCCGGCTGGCGCGAGGGCGACCCGCGCGATCTGCGCTTCGCCCCCGTGCCCGGCGGCGTGCGGATCACCGAGCGGTGCGGCGACGACGAGATCACCGGCACGGTCACCCTCGACGAGGGCGCACTCTGCCAGGAGTTCGCCTTCACCCGCCGCCCCGGCCGCCTCTTCCAGACCGTCGGACTCCGCCAGGGCACCCTCGCCCTGGACGGGGAGCAGCCCGTCCCCCTCGGCCTCGGCCTCGGCGTCCGCGACGCCTCCGAGGTGGTCGCCGCCGCCCGGGTCCTCCCGGCCGGCAGCGCACCGGCCTGGACGGGCGCCGAGTGGACCGTCCGGATGCCGGTCACCGCACCGGCCCGGCTGATCCACAGCGGGCTGCTGGAGCGCGGCCTGGAACCCGGCCCGGACGGCACGGCCCGGCTGCGCACCGAGTTCCACCGCCGTACGGCCGCCGCAGCGGGCGCCACGCCCGCGGTACGGCCCCTCGACGGCGCCCGCCGCGTCCAGCTCGACGCCACCGCGGCCGGCGTCACCTCCTGGAAGGAGGGCACGGCCAAGGTGCTGCGCAGCCCGCACCCCCGCGTCCGGGCGTTCGGCAACAACCCCCGCTGGAGCGCGGGCCTGTGGGTCACCGCGGAGCCCGCCCGCCACAGCCGGGCCACCGGCCTCGGCTGGGGGGTGCGCTCCACCGGCGACTGGGAGCCGAAGCAGCCGTTCGGCCTGTACGAGCCGCAGCAGGGCATCGCCTGGGAGCTGGACGCCCCCGACGACACCGCCGCCCCCGTCCGCGTCGTCGTCTCGTCGCCGGCCGGCGGGGAGGGCGAGGAGGCGGTCCTCTGGCTCACCCCGAACACCGGCCGCCGCACCACCCTCGCCGTCGACTCCGCCGGCACCCGGTGGGAGCTGGACTCCGGGGACTTCCGGCAGATCTGGGCCTCCGCCGCCGCCGTACGGCTCGCCGACGGCAGCTGGCTGACCTGCCGGCCCGAACACCCCGCCGGCGACGCGGAGATCGTCCTGCGCACCACACCGTCCGGCCTGCTCGTCGGCTGCGCGGCACCGGCGGGCGGGGAGGCCGCCTGGCGTCTGACCGTCGGCGACGGACCGGGCGTGTGACGGCCCGCCGGGCACCCCGGCGCACGGCACTCGGGAGCGCGGCGCCGCCGCCGTGACCCCGAGTGCCGGCACCGGGACCGTCAGCGGCACCGGGCCGAGGGCCTCGCACCCGCACCGGGCCGTGGCCTCCGCACCGGCACGGGCCGGAGGCCTCGTACCGACACGGGCCGGGCCCCGTACCGCCCCGCATCGCGGCACCCGCCGCGACCGCACCGCAAGACCTACCGCAACCGCAACCGCTACCTCGACACATTCCGAAAGGACCCGTCACCATGACCACCGCCCCCCTCCGCACCGAGACGGACGACTACACCACCGTCCGCACCACCGTCGGCGCCTACCGGATCACCGCACCGCTGGTCCGTGTCACCGGCGACGAGCGGATCACCTTCCTGGACCGCTTCCTGGCCAAGTCCGGCGAGTTCGTCGAGCCGGACACCGTCCGTGAGGCGCTCGCGCTGAACGCCGACGGCACCCCCTTCGCGATCCTGCTGCACTTCGAGATCGGCGACGACGCCTGGCTGCTGCCCCGCACCGCGGTCACCGCGGACGCCCTGCGCGGCTACTTCGACGAGGTGGGCGTCCCGGAGGACGTCACCGTCGAGATCGAGCCCGAGGGCTGGGGCGCCAGCGCCTTCGAGGGCCCGACCGCCTGGTCCGTCGCCGCCGGCTTCGTCGACTTCGACATCTCCGGCCTGACCCTGCACGGCGTCACCGAGGCCGCGCTGCCGGGCGAGCCGGCCGCCCTGGCCCACCTGGCCCGCGTCGGCACCACCGGCGAGTACGGCTACCTGCTGCTGACCAACGCCCCCGACGCCGCCCACGAGGCGGTCCTGGCCGCCGTCGCCGAGCAGGGCGGCGCGCCCGTCGGCCCCGAGGGACTGGCCCGCGTCCAGGCCGAGGCCGGCATGGCCGTCTACACGGCCGGCTTCGGCGGACTGTCCGTCAACGAGGCCGACCTGTCCTGGATGATCGACTGGAACCGCATCGGCGAGTTCCACGGCTCCGACGACCTGGAGCAGCCCACCACCGCCACCGCCCGCCTCGCGGCGCTGGCCGCGCCCGCCGAGAGCCGCTTCGCCGCCGGCACCAAGGTGACCGCCGCCGGGGAGTCCGTCGGCACCGTGCTGTGGCAGGCGCCCTCCGCCAACCCGGAGGAGGAACTGGTCATCGCCCTGCTCGACGCCCCGTTCTGGGTGCCGGGCCTGGAGCTGGCCGCCGGCGACGAGCAGGGCGCCGAGCGCCCGCTGCGCACGGTCACCCTGCCCCGCGTCATCGCCCGTTCGCTCACCACGAGGATCTCCTGATGACCACGCCGAGAATCGCCCTCACCGGCCTGGGGCTGATCACCGGGGCCGGGGACGACACCGAGAAGGGCTGGTCGTCCATCACCGCCGGCACCACCGGCATCCGCACCAACACCCTCTTCGACACCTCCGAGCTGCTCACCGAGTGGGCGGGCATGGTCACCGCCGAGCAGCCCGCCGACCTCGACCGCTGCTACTCGCTGGCCGCCACCGCCATCCGCGAGGCCCTGCGCACCAGCGGCCTCGACCTCGACACCGTCGACCGTGACCGGGTCGCGGTGGTGGTCGGCTCCAGCCTCGGCGCCATGCCGACGCTGGAAGGCGTCCACGCCGGCCTCGTCCACGAGGGCCGGCTGGACGCCGAGGCCGCCGCCGCCTCCCAGCTGCCCTGCGTCGGCGACTACATCGCCGCCGAGTTCGACCTGCGCGGCCCCCGCGTCGTCCTCTCCAACGCCTGCGCCGCCAGCGCCGTCGCCCTCGGCTACGCCGCCGAGCTGCTGTGGAAGGGAGACGTCGACCACGTCATCTGCGGCGGTGTCGACCCGCTGGCCTCCCTGTCCGCGTACGGGTTCAGCGCACTCGGCGCGCTCGACGCCGAGCCCTGCTCGCCGATGTCCGCGTCCAGCGGGCTCACCCTCGGCGAGGGCGCCGGGTTCATGGTCCTGGAGTCGGCGGAGCGGGCCGCCGCCCGCGGCGCCCGGCCGCTGGCCGAACTGGGCGGGTACGGCCTGTCCTGCGACGGCTACCACCAGACCGCGCCCGACCCCAGCGGCAAGGGCGCCTGCGCCGCCATGGCGCAGGCCCTCGAGACCGCCGGATACGGCCCCGAGGACGTCGACTACCTCAACCTGCACGGCACCGGCACCCCGGCCAACGACGCCTCCGAACCCAAGGCCGTCAAGCTGCTGTTCGGCGCGTCCGTGCCGCCCGCCAGCTCCACCAAGTCGATCATCGGCCACACCCTGGGCGCGGCCGGCGCGGTGGAGGCGGTCGTCAGCACGCTCGCCATCGACCGGGGGACGCTGCCGCCCACCATCAACACCCGAGGCGTGGAGCAGCCGTTCGGCCTGGACATCGTCCCGGACACCGGGCGCCCGGCCTCCCCGGAGGTCGTGCTGTCCAACTCCTTCGCCTTCGGCGGCAACAACGCCTCCGTCGTCCTCAACCGGCCCGGCCGGGCCGGCTCCGCGCCCCGCCGCACCGAGTCCGTGCACGACGTGGTCGTCACCGGCGTCGCCGGCCTGGCGGGCGCCGCCCGCGACACCGCCTCGCTGCTCGACGCCCTCTCCGGGGAACGCCCCACCTTCACCGGCACCGAGCACGTCGAGGGCATCGGGGAGGTGCCCGTCGGCCGCATCGACGTCCGGGCCGCCGCCCGCGGCATCAACCCCAGCCGCGCCCGCCGCATGGACCCGCTCAGTCTGCTCGCCGCCGCGGCCGTCGCCGACCTGTACGGCCGGCACGGCAAGCCCAGCCGGGCGGAGGCCGAGGGCACCGGCATCGTCTTCGCCACCGGCTACGGCCCCGTCACGTCCGTCCTCCAGTTCCACAAGGGCGTCCTCCAGCAGGGCATCAACGGCGCCAACCCGGCGCTGTTCGCCAACACGGTCGTCAACGCCGCCGCCGGGCACGTGGCGATGCTGCACCGCTACCGCGGCTACACCGCCACCATCGCCAACGGCGGCACCAGCTCCGTGCTGGCGCTCCAGCTCGCCGCCCGCGTCATCGCGCGCGGCGCCGCCGAACGCATCATGGTCGTGATCGCCGACGAGTTCCCCGAGCAGGCCCTCGCCACCCAGGCCGGGCTCCCCGGGTACGCCCGTGAGGCACGCGTGGTCCCCGGCGGCCGTACCGGGATGGTGCTCAGCGAGGGCGCCGCGGCGATCCTGCTGGAGAGCCGCGAGTCGGCCGCCGCACGCGGCGCGGACGTCCTCGCCCGCGTCCGCGGCTACGGCGCCTCCGGCGAACCCGCCGGGATCGGCCGCATCGGCCGGGACGGCGAGGCCTGGGCGCGTGCCCTGCGCGCCGCGATGGCCGAGGCGGGGACCGGCCCGGACGGCATCGACACCGTGGTCTCCGCGGCCTCCGGCTACAGCCTGGTGGACATCGCCCAGTCCCGCGCCCTGCGCCTGGCCGGCCTCGACGACCGCCCCGTCCTCGCCCCGAAGGCACTCCTCGGTGAGACGTACGGCAGCGCGGGCGCCCTCGGCCTGGTCGCCGCGCTCGGTGACGGACAATCCCGAGGCCGGGTGCTGCTGTCGAGCTTCGCCTACGGCGGTTCGTACGCGGCGGCCGTGTTCGACACGGAGGCGTGATGGGCGCCCTGATGGGACTCCTGCTCGACGCCGGGACGGTACGACAGCCCGGCTCGGCGGCCGACAGCGGGGCCGGCCGTGCGCGGCCCGGTAGGGGCGCGGGCGTCGGGGCCGCACGTCCCACGTCCGGCACCGGAGCCGCCCGGCCCACGACGGGTGCCGGGCCCGCCGCCCCCGCGGCCGGCGCCGCCCGGCCCGGGCGGCGCCCCGGCGGTCCGGCGGCCGGGGGAGCGTCCCTCGGCGCCGGCGGTGTCCGGCCCCGGGCCGGCCAGGCCCCCGGCCGCCCTGTTGCCAAGGCCCTCGCGGCCGGCCCCCTGCCTGTGATCGACTGCCTGGTCACCCGGCACACCGGGCTGCCCCGGGACCGGATGGGGAACCGGATGAGCCGTTCCGGGCGGTCGCTGATCATCGACGCCGTGCGGGTCGTGCACGGCCTCGACATCACCGCCCGGGACCTCGCCCGGGACGCCGACAAGCGGTGGAGCGTGCCGGAGCTGGGGCTGTCCGTCTCCGTCGCGCACTGCGCCCGCTACAGCGCCGTCGCGCTCAGCGGGGCGGGCGCCGTCGGCGTGGACCTCCAGGACGAGCGGGACCGGCCCGCCGCCATGCGGTGGCTCGGCGAACTGCTCGGCCTGGACGGGCCCGCCACCATCCGCGACTTCACCGAGTGCGAGGCGCTCATCAAGGCCTCGCACATCACCAAGGAGACCTTCGCCGGGGTGCGGCTGCCGGTCTGGCGGCCGGGCTGGCGGGCCACCGACGTCCGGCCGTACCAGGTCCGTTCGGACCGGATCGCCCCCGACCTGCACCTCGCCGTCGTCACCGGCCGGCCGGCGCCCGTGCGCTGGTGGTGGCGGCCCGGCCGCGCCGCCCCGGCCACCCCCACCGACGCCCTGAACCTGGAGGCGGCATGACAGCGACAGCGACAGAGACCGCGACGCGGGGGACGTACACCCGTCGCATCTCACAGATCGAGCGCGGCTATCTCAACGCCGCTGCGACCGGCACCCCGCAGCTGATCCAGATGGTGATCGAGGGCGAGGGCCGTGTCGAGCCGGACGCGCTGCGGCAGGCGGTGCGGACCGCCACACTCGCCGGCCCCGGTCTCGCCGTACGCCGCCGGGGCGCCACCTGGCGCGCCGACGGCCCCGTCCCGCCGGTCGTCGAACTGCCGGCCGCCGCGGCGGACCCGAGCTTCGACCATCCCTTCTTCCACCGCGACCTCGACGTCGTCACCGGTCCGGTCTGCGAGGTCGGCCTCGCGGCGGGCCCGGTGACCCGGCTCGTGGTGCGGGCCAGCCACATCGTCACCGACGGCCGCGGACTGCGGCAGTGGATCGCCGATGTGTTCCGGGCCCTGCGCGGCGAGGAGCCGCTGGGCGCCGACTCGACCGTCGACGACACCCACTTCCGTACCGCCGCCGGTGCCGTCGCCCCCGCCGAACCGCCCGCACGTATCCCTGGGCTGCCCGCCGTCCTCGGCCACGGGCCGGCCACCGGCCGCCCGCTGTGGCTGCGGCGCCGCGTGCCGGCCTGCCCGTCCGCCGTCACCGCCCGGATCGCCGCCGCGCTCTCCCGCCACCTCGCCGGCGACACCGGCCGGCTGCTCGTCCCCGTCGACCTGCGCCGCCACGACCCCGACGTGCGCTCCACCGCCAACCTCACCTCCCAGCTGGTCCTCGACCTCGACCGGGACACCGACTGGCGGGCCCTGCACGGCCGGATCGTGCGCGCCCTGGTCACCAAACGCGAAGTCGCCGCCCTCAGCCGGGACTTCCTGCGCCAGAACCCCTTCGCCAACTCCCTGAGCGAGGCGCGCGAACTGGACGGAACCCGCTTCCCCTGTACGGCGATCATCACCGACCACGGCCGTATCGACACCGACGAGCTGCGCACCGAGCACTTCCGCCCCACCGGGTTCGCCACGCTGCCGATGCTCGTGCCGTACGCCGAGATGTTCCTCAGCTCCTGCCGCATCGGCGACGAGACCGAACTGACCCTGTCCTGCCGCGACCGCGCCGGCGCCCGAGAGGCGGCCGGCCGGGTCCTCGACGACATCGCGCAGGCGTTCACCGCGGCGGCCTGAACCGTCCGCCTCCACCCGTAGACCTCCCAAGGATGCGCCCCATGTCCCTGACCGACCGGCACACCGACGAGGAGGCTCGCCCCGAGCCCTCGCCGCCCGCCGCCGCACCCACCGGGCCCTCCGGCCCCACCGTCCTGACGATCGCCGCGGCCATCGCAGGCGGCTTCCTCGCGCTGCTCGACACCACCATCGTCAACGTGTCCCTGGAGGACACCTCCGCACGCTTCGGCGCCATCGGCCAGGTCCAGTGGGTGGTGACGACGTATGTGATCGCCCTGGCCGCCGTGATGCCGGCCACCGGCTGGCTGGCCACCCGCTTCGGCGTCAAACGGGTCTTCGCCGCCGCGACCACGCTGTTCGCGCTCGGCTCCGCAGCCTGCGCGCTCAGCCAGACCCTGCCCGAACTCGTCGTGGCGCGCGGCGTTTCCGGCGCGGCGGCCGGTGTGCTCACCCCGGTGTCCACGATCCTGCTCACCAGCGGAGTGCCGCGCGAGCACCTGGGCCGCGTCCAGGCGCTGAACGGCAGCGTCATGCTGATCAGCCCGCTGCTCGGCCCGACGGTCGGCGGGCTCCTCGTCGAGGCCGGCGGCTGGTGGACGGTGTACGCCGTCAATGTGCCGCTGTGCGCCGTACTGCTCGCCGTCACCGTGCGGTACGTCCGCCCCGACCGGCCCGCCGGCAAGGAGGCCAAGCCGCTGGACGTGATCGGCCTCGTCTCCTCCGCCACCTGCACGGTGAGCACCGTCCTGGCCGTCCACGCCTTCTCCGGCACCGGCCTGCACGCGCGGCCGTCGCTGCTGGTGCCGCTCGCGATCGCGGTGGCGAGCGGCGCGGTGTTCGTGGTGCGGCAGCTGCGCGCCCGGTTCCCGCTGCTGGACCTGCGCCTGTTCGGGCACGGCGTGTACCGGACGGCCGCCGTGAACATCTTCTGCCTGGGCTTCGTCCTGTACTCGCCGATGATGCTGATCCCGCTCTACTTCGAGTCCGCGCGCGGTGAGAGCGCCGTCAGCACCGGTCTGCTGATGTCCACCGGCGGCATCGGCGTGGTCTCGGCGGCCTGGCTGTGCCGGGTGCTGATGAAGCGGATCGGCGGAGGCGGCACCGTCGTCGTCGGCATCTCCCTCACCATGCTCGCCACCGTGCCGCTGACCCGGCTGTCCGACGACACCTCGTACGTGCTGCTGTGCGTGAGCCTCGCGGTGCGCGGGCTGGGCACCGGGCTGACCATCGTCCCGGCCATGACCAGGGCGTTCCAGTCGATCCGGCCGCAGTCCATCCCGGACGCCTCCTCGCAGCTCAACCTGATCCAGCGGATCGGCGGCGCCGTCGCCCTCGCCGCGGTGACGGTGGTGCTGGAGGCGGCGGCGCGGGAGCGGCACGGGCTGGTGCCGGGCGCGTTCGCGCACTCCTTCGGCTGGCTCCTCGGGGTCTACGCCCTCACGCTGCTCCCCGCCCTGGCGCTGCTGGTGGCCGACCGCCGCGAGGCCCGCCGGGAGCGGCAGGGGGAGTGACGGTGCGGTGCGCGCCCCGGCGGCGGGAGGGGCCTGAGCCCTCGGCGGCCGGATCGGCGTGCGCGCCGGCCGCCGGGGCGGGGCCGGCAGGGCGGGCGGTACGGCGCTCGGCGGGCGGGTGCGGCGCTGGGCAGGTTCGTAGGGCCCCGGGGCGCGCGGGGTCTCGTGTTACGTTGTCGTGCTCCTCGGCGTCTTCGGCGGCGGGCGCGGGCCGGCGCGGGGCTCGTGTCGCGTGCCGCCCCCGCCCCCCTCACCGTGACGAGGGCAGCCAGCCGTCCTGGACGGCGTGCACGCCGGCCTCGAAGCGGCTGCGGGCGTCCAGGCGTTCCATCAGGTTGGCGGCGATCCGCCGGGCCGTGCGCGGTGAGACGCCGAGCCGTTTGGCGATGGCCTCGTCGGTGTAGCCCTGGGCGAGCATCTTCAGCACCGCCCGCTCCTGCGGTGGCATGTCCTTCGCGTCGCACTTGGGGACGGTGCCCAGCGGGACCGCCGTGTGCCACACGCTCTCGAACAGCGCGCACAGCGCCGCCACCGTCCCGGCACCGCGCAGCACCACCGCGCCGGCCCGGGCGTCGGAGGTGTCGATCGGCAGCACCGCCTGGCACCGGTCGAAGATGATCATGCGGATGGGCAGGTCGGGCACGGTGCGGACCTGTCCGCCGTGCTGGTGCAGCCAGCTGACGTGCTCCAGCGTGGGAGCGTGGTTGCGCACGCTGTCGAGATACACGGTCCGCATCCGCACCCCGCGGCCGAGCAGGTCGGCGTTGGGCTCCCGGCTGGCCGCCAGATCCTCCGGTGAGTGCGCGCCGCCGGGCGCGAACGTGGCGACCTCAATCTGGGCTCCCTTGGCGAGTCCGGCCAGCCGCTCCCGGATGGCGTCCGGGCCGATCAACTGCTCGGAGTCGTGGTCCAGGGCGCGCGGGCGCAGCGCCGAACACTCCGCGATCAGCTGGGCCGCCGCCGCGCGGGACGCCTCCACCCGCATCTGCTGGGCGGCAAGCTCCGCCTGCTGCCGGGCGAGCAGCATCTCCATCGCGGTCTCGGGGCCGACCGCCCGGAAGCCGATGCCGTCCGCCGCCGTGCCGTTCCCTTCTCTCGCGGAGGGCTGTATCAGGGCCAGCTCGCTGAGCCGGTCCAGCCCTCTTCGCACCTGGTCCTCCGTCAGGCCCAGCCGTGCCGCCAGCGCGGCCACTCCGTCACCGGGATTGGTCAGCATCCCCCGGTAGATGGCTTCGGCAACGGCATCGAGCCCCAGAACGTCCAACATTCACTATCCCCCTGGCCAGCATCAAACTCACCGAGTTCGAAACTTAGTGCCCCTGAGCTTACTGACGTTGAACTCCTGTGGCCCCGCCGATGACATCGAGGCCGGTTCCGGCCAAGTTGACGATGATTCAATCCGGGGTGCGATCCGGACGGAGCGGGCGGTCTCGGGAGCGCCTGCGCCGCTCACGCGCGGCTCACAGTCCCGGGTACCGAACGGACGGTCGTTGCGTATTGAATCTTCTGGCGTCTGGTTTCGGCCGCGGGACCCGGCCGCTGACACCACCGCATCCGCGTCAATTTATTGCCACCCGGCGCGACCCGGAGCATGACGCTTTATGCCATGGCATGAACCGTCCAACCCGAGCCGCTCCCGCGCTCATTCGACAGCCCGAACAATGAGGGCATGTATCTCATCCACGTGCGCCTGAAGGGTCCCGACACAACCGCCTCGCGGCCCGACCTGGCCACGATCATCACGTCCTGCGCCGGGAAAGCGGACGGCCTTGAACACGTCGCCGTCCATCCGGGCCCCGAAGGGGACGTCACGCTGGGCCTTTTCCTGCTCGCCGACCGTCTCGCCACCGCCGAGCGGAGCGCCGCGCGGCTCACGGAACGAGCCGTCGCCGACCATCCCGCGCTGCGCGGATTCCGCGTCCTGACGGCCGAGGCGGTCCTCGTGCCCGGCCCCTGGTGGGACTCCTGAGGCACCTGCGTCGCCGCAGGTCGCGGTGGACGCCTTAGGACAGTGCAGGTTCCGTCCAACCGTTTTCCGTTCCCTCCGGCCCGCCGGCCGAGCAGAGTAGAGGCATCGGCGGGAACGACAACGAACCGCCTCCGGTCCCCGGGAATCCCCCGGGAAATCCCCACCCTTTTCCAAGGAGAAATCCCATGCTTGCCACCCGTGTCTCGAAGATCGTCGCCTCGGTCCTTCTCGCCGCCGGTGGAACAACCCTTTCGGTCGCTGCATTCGGCGAGTCCGACCGCATTCAGGGGACCGTCAAGGCCGACTCCGCAGCGCACATCGCCATCACCGCCGACCACAGCAGCGACGACGTCACCTGGGGGAAGTGACAAATCCGCCGGGAACGTGCTGACCACCACGTACATCGGGGGACGACGAAGAAATGGAATTCCTGGTCCTGGGTTCTCTGGAGATACGTGAATCGGGGGAACCGATCCGCGTCCGGGGCATGCGTCAGCAGAAACTCCTGGCACTGCTGCTCCTCCACGCCAACCGGGTGGTCCCGATCGACGTGCTGGTGGACGAACTCTGGGAGGACCCGCCGTCCTCGGCGCGCCCCCAGGTCCACAACGCCATCCGCGACCTGCGCCGCGTACTGTCCGCGGCCGACGGCATCAGCCTCGTCACCATGGACGTCGGCTACCGGCTGATGGTCCCCGACGACGCCGTCGACGCCCACCGCTTCGTCCGGCGGGTCCGCGCCGCCGCGACAGCCGAGCGGGAGGGCCGCCACACCGAGGCGCTGCGCGTCCTGCAATCGGCGGTGGACCTCTGGCGCGGCGACGCCTTCGCCGGCATCCACTGCCCCTCCGTCACCTCCGCCGCGGTGAAGCTCAACGAGCAGCGCCTCACCGCCCTGGAGGACCTCATGTCCATGCGGCTGCGGGCCGGTGAGACCAGCTCCCTCGTCGGCGAACTGCACGCCCTGCTCGCCGACTATCCGCTACGGGACTCACTGCGCGGCAGCCTGATGCTCGCCCTGTTCCGCAGCGGACGCCAGGCCGACGCCCTCGCTGTGTACGAGGAGGGCCGGCGTTTCCTCGCCGACGAGCTCGGCCTCGAACCCAGCCGCCGCCTGCGCGCCCTGCACGCGGAGATCCTCGCCGACTCGCCCGCGGCGCGCGGTGCCGGCGGCCAGGCCGGCCCCGGAGCGCGCCGGGTGCCCGCCCCGGCCGGGGGCGGCGCCGAACGGCCGGCGGACGAGCCGGCGCCGTCGGAGGCGCGGCGTGCCTCCGCGGCCGTACCCCGGCCCCGGCCCGCGGTCGCACAGACGGCTTCCGAGGCGTTCGAGGACGTGCCGCCCCCGTCCGCCCGCACCCCCGGCGGGCGGCGCAACTACCTGCCGCACGACCTCACCGACTTCACCGGCCGTACCGCCGAACTGGACTCCCTGCTGGACCTCGCCGGACAGGAACCGGACGCCTCACCGCTGATGATCGCCATCGACGGCATGGGCGGAGTCGGCAAGACCACGCTCGCCGTGCGCGTCGCCCACCGCGTCGCCCGCCACTACCCGGACGGGCAGTACTTCATCGGCCTGCACGGCTACAGCGCCGACCGGCCCCCGATGCCGCCCGAACAGGCACTGGCCCTCCTCCTCCAGGCGAGCGGCCTGCCCTCGGAGGCGATCCCGCACACCCTGGAGGAACGCAGCGCCCTGTGGCGCTCCCGGCTCGCCGGCCAGCGCTGCCTGGTGGTCCTGGACGACGCGGCCGACACCGCGCAGGTCAGCCCGCTGCTGCCGGGCACCGGCGGCGCGCTGGTGCTGGTGACCGGCCGGCGCAAACTCACCGCCCTGGACGGGGCGGTGCCGCTGTGGCTGGACGTCCTGCCGCCCTCCGACGCGGCCACGCTGTTCACCCGCATCGCCGGCGAGCAGCGCACCGCCCGCGAACCCGAGCAGGTGGCCCGCGCCGTCGAACTCTGCGGCCATCTGCCGCTGGCCGTCCGCATCGCCGCGACCCGGCTGCGGTCCCGGCCGGCGTGGGCCGTCGCCGACCTCGTCGACCGGCTGTCGGGCAGCCCCCGGCGGGCGAGCTGCCTGCGGACCGGGGACCGGGACCTGATGTCCGTGCTGCGCACGTCGTACCGGCATCTGGACCCCTCCCAGCGGCGGTTCAGCCGGCTGATCAGCCGTCACCCCTCCCTGTCGTACGACGTCGCGCACGCGGCGGCGGTGACGGGGCTGCCGGCGGGGGACGTGGAGCGGTACTTCGACGTGCTGGTGGAGAACAATCTCGTCCGCGAGGACAGTCCCTCGCGGTTCTCCTTCCACACGCTGGTCCGCGACTGCGCGCGCGAGCTGACGGACGCGGACGACACGCTTGCGCAGGCCGACCTGTCACCGATGCCCCGGTGACGCGCCCTCGCGCGGTTCCCCGCGCCCCTGCTCACCGGTGTGCCGGTGACGCGCCGCGGGCAGTCGTGCCGCTGGGGCGGTGGTCCCCCGGCGTCCGCGCCCGCGCCGGGTGAACCCCACAGCGCGGGGGCGTTGAGAGTGGGCGGCGTTTCCGTGGGGGTGGCGGGCGCTTACGATGCCGCCTGTCCTGTGCCGGGCCCCGCGTCCGGCGCACCCGTCCACTCCCGCGGCACGAACCAGGAGCACGGCACCCGTGGCCATACCCCCGCCCCCCGGGCCCCAGCAGCCTCCGTCCACGCCGGGCCCGCAGGGCCCCTACGACGGCCCCTACCCGCAGGGCCCGTACGGGCCGCCGTACCAGCCCTGGGGGCAGGGCTACAGCCCCTTCAACCGCCCCGCCCCGGTCAACGGCCTCGCCATCGCCTCCCTCGTCCTCGGCCTGCTCTGCTTCGTCCCGGCCGTCGGCCTCGTCCTCGGCGTCATCGCGCTCGTACAGATCCGCAAGAAGGGCGAGCGCGGCAAGGGCATGGCGATCGCCGGTTCCGTGCTGTCCGCCGTCGGCCTCGCCCTGTGGACGCTGATGCTCGCCACCGGCGGCGCCGCCGACTTCTGGGAAGGCTTCAAGGAGGGCGCCCGCGGCGGCGCCGACGCCGAGCTGACCGTGGGCCGTTGCGTCGACCTGCCCGGCGGGCTCGTCGAACGGGACGTGTACGACGTCGACGAGGTGCCCTGCTCCGGCCGGCACGACGGCGAGGTCTTCCACACGTTCAGGATGACCGGCTCCTCCTTCCCCGGCGAGAGCGCCGTCGACAAGGCCGCCGAGGACGGCTGCTCCGCACACGTGGACGAGTACGTCATGGACAGCTGGGCCATGACCGAAGAGGTCGACGTGTACTACATCGGCCCCACCGACGACACCTGGGACTTCGGCGACCGTCTCGTCGCCTGCCTCCTCGGCAACACCGAGGAGGGCAAGAAGCTGACCGGCTCGCTGCGCACCGACGCCACCACCCTCGACGGCGACCAGCTCGCCTTCCTCAAGGCGGGCAACGCCCTCGACGCCGTCCTCGCAACGGAGCCCGACACGTACCCCGAGGACGACCTGAAGGCCAATCAGGACTGGGCCGGCAAGGTCCGCGACAGCCTCGCCACGCAGGTCACCGCGTTGCGCGGGCACGGCTGGGCGGCCGGGGCCAGGACCGCCGTCGACTCCTACGCAAAGGATCTGGAGGCGGCGCGCTCGGAGTGGGCGAAGGCCGCGTCCGCCGCGGACGCCGACACCTTCTACATCCATTACGACAAGGGCTGGGAGTACCTCGAGTCCGACACCGCCGTCGACGCCCGCCGGGCACTGGACCTCGCGACGACACGACCGGACTCCGTCGCGCCGGGCGGCGGGGCCGGGGACAGCGGGTCCGCGGGCGACGGGCTCGACGTGTGACGTTCACCGGCGGCGGCCCGGTGATCGTCCACTGCCGGGCCGCGCAGGTGTGAACGCCGCCATAGCGGGGAGAAACTGCCTGCGTAAAGGCCTGCCGCCACACAAGTCACTACATCGAGTGATTCTCTGGCCTTTGCTTGCCCGGCGCGACCGTCGGTTGCCACGCTGTTGCTGTCTGTACAACCTGATGGGAGCGGCCAGTGACTTTCGGTGAGCAGCCGGCGTACCTGCGCGTCGCGGGTGATCTCCGCAAGAAGATCGTCGACGGTTCGCTGCCACCGCACACCCGCCTCCCCTCCCAGGCCCGCATCCGCGAGGAGTACGGCGTCTCGGACACCGTCGCCCTGGAGGCCCGCAAGGTGCTCATGGCGGAAGGGCTGGTCGAGGGCCGCTCCGGCTCCGGCACCTATGTGCGCGAGCGGCCCGTGCCGCGCCGTATCGCCCGCTCCGGGTTCCGGCCGGAAGGCGGGGCCACCCCGTTCCGGCAGGAGCAGGCCGACGCCGACACCCACGGCACCTGGGAGTCCAGCAGCGAGCAGACCGAGGCGAGCGCCGCCGTCGCCGAGCGGCTCGGCATCGAGCCCGGCGACCGTGTCATGCGCACCCGCTATCTGTTCCGGGAAGCCGGCGAGCCGATGATGCTCTCCACCTCCTGGGAACCCCTCGCCGTCACCGGCCGTACGCCCGTGATGCTGCCCGAGGAGGGCCCCCTCGGCGGGATGGGCGTCGTCGAACGCATGCGGGCCATCGACGTCATCGTCGACAACGTCACCGAGGAGGTGGGCGCCCGCCCAGGCCTCGCCGAGGAACTCCTCGCCCTCGGCGGCGTCCCCGGCCATGTCGTCCTCGTCGTCCAGCGCACCTACTACGCCTCCGGACGCGCCGTCGAGACCGCCGACGTCGTGATCCCCGCCGACCGCTTCCGCGTCGCCTACCACCTGCCCGTGAAATAGCCCGGAAGCGCCCGCCGCACCCCGGCGGGAGTGGTGTGCGTCACCCGGCCCGTGTGAAATGGCACATGCATTCCAAGGGTGGCGCACAACCCTGAGGCAGTTGCCCCCGGCAGAGCCCGTCCACGAAGCGTCCGCGCGCCCCGCGAGCGCCGTCGCGTTTCGGCCGTCTTCGCAGGTCGCCCCAGGTGTGCCCGAAATGCCCCCGAGCGGGGACGGCGCTCTTCGCGCACGGCGCATTCGGCGCCGTGCGCCCCTCCCGTACTGGCCGGTTGCGTACCTCTTTGTGAAAAGCCGTGTTCGCTGAGTGAAGGTAAGGCGTAGGCTCGGGCATATGCGGATTGCGGTTTCCTCAGCGGGTGGGGCACGGCGCGGACCGCGGGCGGGGCGCGGCCGGACCGGGGCGGGAAGGAGCGGTGGGGGACGATGAACGACAGCGCGGTCTCGCTTCCCTGGCTCGTCATCAGACAGGACGACAACGGCAATCGCTACCGCGTCGGCCGGTACGCGACACGGGCCGAGGCCCAGAAGATCGCCGACAGACTCGACAGCCGCGGACACAAACAGCTCTACTGGGTCGAACGCATCGGGCAGAACAGCGACGCCGGGCACAACTGACCCTCCGGGGGCTGCCGTAGGCTCGCGCCCATGAGCGAACCGATCGTGGTGGTGGGCGCCGCGCTGCTCGACGGCGACAAGCTGCTCGCGGCCCGCCGCAGCGCGCCGGCCGAACTGGCCGGCCGGTGGGAACTGCCCGGCGGCAAGGTGGAGCCGGGAGAGCGGCCCGACGCGGCACTCGTCCGCGAACTGCGGGAAGAGCTGGGCGTCACGGCCGAGGCCGTCGAGCGGGTGCCGGGGGAGTGGCCGCTGCGGGAGCCGTACGTCCTCCATGTCTGGACGGCGCGACTGTGCCCGGGGTCCGCCCCGGCGCGGCCCCTCCAGGACCATGACGCTCTGCGCTGGCTGTCGGGGGGTGAGGTGTGGGCGGTGCCGTGGCTCGATGCGGATGTGCCTGCGGTGCGGGAGGTTGCGCAACGGTTGCGCAGTTCCCCACGGCCCTGATCACGGGGGGTTGGTGACGCCGCCCTGCGCAGTTCCCCGCGCCCCTTTTCACCGGCGTGCCGGTGACGCCCTTGTGCGCAGTTCCCCGCGCCCCTTTGTTTGGCGGGGCCATCGTTTCCACCTGCGGGCCGGTGGGGGGCGTTCGCGCAGTTCCCCGCGCCCCTTTGGGGGTGCGTGCGGTTTCGTTGTTCACCGCGGGCCGGTGGGGGCTGGTCGCGCAGTTCCCCGCGCCCCTTGTGTGTGCCTGGGGCATCGTTTTCACCTGCGGGCCGGTGGGGGTGTTCGCGCAGTTCCCCGCGCCCCTGAAGGCCTGCGGCGGCCCGTTTCGGTGGGTGGGTGGCTGGTGTAGCGCCGGCTGTCCGGTGGTGGGGTCGGGGCCGCGCCGGGGGGTGTCCGTCCTCGGTGCGACGCCCTGTCCCTCAGATCCTTGCCCTGCGTTTTCGCCGCACGCTGCGGGC